>JADBLP010000008.1:0-3879 GCA_014894375.1 Actinomycetota bacterium
AAAAAGTTTAAAATTATCTTGATTTTTCAGATGGGAAGTTCAAGTCTTGCAATATAACATAGTTGGTAGAAGTAACTCCCTATATTCAATATTATCCAATTTGCCGGAGGTGAAATTGAAATGACTGGTGGATTATTTTCTTTCCCAAGTGTGATGGACCTTTACGATGTCAAGGAGATGTTTTCTAGATATTATGTAGACCCCGATATTGCGCAGCATAATGTGTACTAGCTCAATAATTCGGTAACTTTAATGGACAACCTATAGGACCTGAGGAGTTTTTTAACCGGATGTATCCCTATTTTCCAAAGACGTAATATTATACTATAAATGCAAATAGTGTCTTTTAAGGACACTATTTGCAATATTAATATAATTATTACTTGATTATGTTATATTATTAATGTAAAATGTGTCTTAGGAGGACACAAAATGCGTTATAGATATAATAAACTAAAAACCCTTGGAACTCAAGCTGCTCATTTGGTTACCACACTTTATGAGCAAAATAAGCCTATATTTCGCCTGAAAGAAGTACAGGAAATTCTTCGTTTAGATGAAGTATCCTCGCGTAATTTTGTCCGCAAACTTGTAAATAGAGAAGTTGTTACACGTTTAAAGCCAGGACTTTTTATTTTAGTCCCCTTCGAATTGGGGAAAGAAGCCGAGTATATAGGGAATCCATATGTTGTGGCTCGTGAGATTATGAGTGGGAAAGACTACTTTCTCTCCCATGCTACAGCTATGGAAATTCATGGAGGGGTTACTCAACCTCAATTAATTGTTTACGTAACGACCTTGAAACCGCGCAGGTCTGTTACTACACTGGGTATTGAATTTAGATTTATCCATAGCCAAAAAAAATATTTTTTTGGCATAAGTGACCACTGGGTAACAAAACAAGAGAAAGTAAAAGTTAGTAATCTTGAACGAACAATTATCGATGGTCTTAAACAATCAGAATATTGCGGAGGTCTGACAGAAGTAGCCAAAGGACTTTGGATGCGTCACCAGGATGTAAATATAAACCGACTTATCAGTTATGCAATAAAGATTGGTGTTGGGGCTATTATCCGTAGACTTGGATTTTTACTTGAACTTTATAAAATCGGTACTTCTGAAGACTGGGAAATTCTTTCTTCACATTTAACAGAGACTTATGTGCGGTTAGATCCGCTTTTGCCATCTGAAGGAAAATTCCTGCGAAAGTGGAGACTCCAGCTTAATGTTTCTCCCGAAGAACTTCTATCCGTAGTGAGGACGTAGCCAATGATACCCTAGCGAAATCTTTCATTACTTTCTAATCGGCTCGCACAAAAAGGAGATCGACGTATTCCTCAGGCATCAAATAAATTTTCGCCATTACGATCGTCACACTCATGAAAACACTTATACCTTTTTCTTGGGATACGAAGGACCCCTACCCAGTGTTTCTGGTAAGGAAGTCAAGGTAGATATTACAATAAGGGAAAAAATTGTTTATCCTGTCGAAGAGAAAATAATTCTCAGGGGATATAAAGAATATGAAGATCTACCTGAGGATGTAGCGATTCGCACTTATTCTATTAACGAAATAGCTGTAGAGAAAGTCGTTGCTTTATTAGATAGAGCGCGCAATGAACCGCGAGACCTTTATGATATATGGTATCTGACTTCTAATCAGCAGGTGAATATTGCTGAGTTGATTGAGGCTGTTGAAGAGAAGTGGGAATTCCGAGGAAAAAAATTAGCCGATGTAAGGGAAGAATTTTTACGTAAAGAAACCCGGTTTAAAAAACTTTGGAAAATACGTCTTTCCTCCCAAATGGCATCCCTTCCTGAATTTGGCCAAGTTTATAGAGCAGTACAGCGAGAGTTTAGACAGGCAGGATTGTTGAATAAATAGGGATGTCCCTATTTTTCAATAAGGTAGTCTACCCGATGAAAAGAGAGGATGACTGATGCAAACCTTCCTGCAGGGAATAGCAAAGAAGGCAATACTAATTTGTCTTTTACGGAAGCGAGTATCTCTGAAGAGCCCAGTGCGGTAGTTCCGCACGCTGGGATCTGTGCGGGGGCAGTCGGGTAACCGGCTGTCCTACCGTGACAACTTGTAGGATTTTAGGATTTTTTTAACCAGTAAATACAGTTTGACATTGTAGTCAATAAATACTACAATTGTACTCAGAAAGGACTACAATAATGGATTTATTTCGTATCACTAAATCTAAATTGAGAGAAGAACTTCTGGCTCTATATTTTACCAATCCAAATAAGAAATACTATCTAAGAGAGTTAGAGAGAATACTAAACTTTTCAGTAGGGAATATTCGCCGCGAGTTGGTTAAATTAGAAAGAACAGGGGTTTTTCTTAGTGAAAACAAAGGGAACCTGGTTTATTATTATTTAAATAAATCTTATCCTCTTTTTGAAGAATTAAAGAGTATTATCTTTAAAACTTCCGGTGCCCCCAAAATGCTTCAAAATATCTTAGAAAAATTTAATGGTATCAGTCAGGCATTTATCTATGGTTCTTTTGCTAAAGGAGATGAGAGAGAAGGTAGCGATATAGATTTATTGATTATAGGAGAGGTCAATGAGGATAAGTTGATTGAAGAAATAGGTGAATTAGAGAGAAAATTACAAAGGGAAACAAATTATGCTATTTACGAGAAAGAAGATTTTAAGAAGAAGAAAGAAGAGGGAAATCCTTTTGTTTTAGATATTTTAAAAGAGAAGAAAATATTTTTAATAGGTGATGAAAATGGTCTATGAAGATACAGTAAAAATAATGTTGAATCAAGGATTAATTAAAAAACAAAAAATAGATTTTTCTCACATTGAAGCCCTTTTACTTCGGGCTCATAAAGATATAATTGCTGCTAGAGCTAATTTAGAGATTGATGAAGAAGTTACTTATAATTATGCATATTTGGCAATGTTAAGATGTGGTAGAGCAATAGTATTTATGAAAGGGTTTCGATCAGTTGATGGTCAGCAGCATAAAACAATTATAGAATTATCCGGAGACATCCTGGGAGAAAAATTTGAGAATATTATCAAAAAATTCGATCATATGCGGCGAAAACGAAACCAATTTACTTATGACCCTTTCCTTCCTGTTTCCAAGATTGAAGCAGAAAATGCTTTGAAAACAGCAGAGGAATTTGTAAAAATAGTGCAAGAAATAATTAAAAAAGAAAATCCTCAATTGGGGTTGAGTTTTAGTAAATAAATAATAAATAAAGACCATTGTACTAGTTCAATGATCCGTAACTTCTTCTAACTTTTAAAAAAGAGCTTGATTGTGGGGCTGTTAGTGTGGGAAGAAAAAGATTCAGGATAAAGTAGCTATCTTTATTCATGATTTATATTCAAATCAGCGTTTTAATCTATTGATATATAAATACAGGATCAGCCTCTGTAAAGATTTGCCCCTCAGCATTCCTAAAGAATATTTTAAATGATTAAAGAGAGGTAATTTAATATGACAGTCGAAAGAAAAATATCAAAGTTATTCAATCTTACAGATGATAATTGGATGAAACATGCAAACCCATGGAGCGTATGGACGAGATAGTAGGAATGATACTGGCAATTTACGGTATAGTAATGCTTTATGTGTGGCCAGCAATATTGGGAATAGCTCTGGCTTATTTTGGGAAAAGCTGGTATTTAGACAGAATGGTTTAGTTGTATGAAGATATGAAAGATTTACCAGAATATAAAAAATGGTTATATTAAGGTTTAAAGGAGCCTACAATTAAAAAATAATTTGTAATTAAATATAAATAGTAGGTCAGGCCTGGCAATATAACAAAGTTGGTAAAGGTAACTCTTTCCTGAGAAAAAATAGTGTGCGCGCCTATTTAAATTAATAATTCTAAAAAAAATGGAAAA
>JADBLP010000022.1:0-13911 GCA_014894375.1 Actinomycetota bacterium
TTATGAACATAGAAGAGAAAATCAAATATGCAATAGAAAGTACTGAGATTATAAAGCCACCCCGGAAACTGCTGGCTTCATTTGATTCTACTACTATTCATTATTATATGCTGACTGTACCCTTATATCTGGATTTTGAGGGAAGAAGTGGCGAGTCCGAGACGGTTATCAGGGAGGGCAGGATTACCTGGCAGAGGCCAAAGCTAATTACCCCTTCTTATATGCTGAGGGTAGAGGGATTCAGCGGCGAAGCCAGAAAAGCATTTGAGATGCTTGCTTCTGAGGATAGCAATCTGGCCATGATTCTTTATGGCTTGAAGCTCAGCAGGGATTTTGAAAAAATGGATATAGTATCTAATTCGCTGGACTCGGTTGCCAGAAGTATATCCAGTGATATTGAGAAGAGAAAAGATCCCTATAGCGCAGTTATTAAGGGAGTGGATGAATTCTGGGATGTTTCACTTTCTAAGTTTATTCAGGAAATAATATCGGAAAGCGCCTACTCTTCACAGATGCCGGATTTATTAAGGAATAGCACTGTTAAAGTAGGTAATGAGGGGTTTCCGGTAGTTACCAGGGATAGACTGGGATTTCCTATCGTAGCCAGAGATGAAATAGAAATTCTCTTCAAGCTATTTGAAAATGGAGAGATCGAACCATCAGATTTGAAACAGGAACTTGATAGATGGGAAATGTTTGAACAGTACCAGGATAGATTTTTTAAATATTTTAAAAAAGGAACCAGAAGCATATAATCAGGATACTATTAGAAATTCATCCGGTTCCAGCAGTGAAATTCCTGCGTCCTTTCCCACAATTTCAACCTTTATTATCTTTTCTGGTTTTTTTAAATCAATTTCTTTACGGTCAACCACATCGGTAAGCTTTACTATAAGCTCTTTGTAGTCATGCTTATCATAGTATCTCTTCTCTATATCCATCCTCCACTTTTCATTTTTCTTGATCTTGGGCACAAGGGACTTTATTGCTTTCTGCATATCAGATATTCCTGATTTAACCCATTTATCTATAGGAATGTAGCGGTAAGTTTTGCCGAACAGTTCCCTGTTTTTAGCAGATATTTCTTTTAGATTTTTTACCACTTCTCTGGGTTTTGCAACATCAACCAGAAAGATACCGTTATACTTTGATTTTAAGAACTCATGTTTTGCCTTTATTTCTTTCATCAGGTTTGCAACTTTTTCTCTGCTGCTTTCAATATGGGCTGGATCGTATGTTATCAGAAGTTTAACGTTCATAGCGGACTCTCCTTTTTAAAAGATAATGATTTAATTATATCAATTGAGAGGATTTATAAAAAGTAGAAGTTATCATTATTGATTTGATTTGTAAGTAGATGCAAAGTTGCTTTATAATATCATCAAACTTAAGTTTAAATATACGGCAAGTTTACAGGAGAAAATGATTTGGTATCTAATAGACAGTCACTTGAAGATAGGGTAATTAATGTCAGAAATGATAACGATAAGGCAGGTAGGCTCATCTCTGAATTTAAACCCTTTATTGCAAGTGTAGCACAGAAGAGGGTAGGAAGATTTCTGGAGTATGGTGTGGACGATGAGTTATCTGTGGGCCTTATTGCTTTTAAGGAAGCAATGGATTCCTATGATAAAAATAAGGGAAAATTTTTAAGTTTTGCAAAACTTGTGATAAGCATGCGCCTTATTGATTATTACAGGAAACAGAAAAGAGAGACTATGACTACTCTAAGTCTGGATGACGAGCAGTCCACTACCGATGTTATGGACGTGAAATCTATGGATAGCTATAGGATTGATGAGGAAAATGAAAAAAGGGTACTGGAGATAATAGAATACAGGGCAGAGCTTGAAAAGTGGGGAATAAGCCTTGAAGATCTGGCAAAGGTATCTCCCAGAAAAGAGAGTTTGAGGGAACAATGCAAGAAGGCAGCCAGAGTGATTGTTAAAAACAGTGATATTTTAAATATCCTGCTTCAAACAAAAAGGCTTCCAATAAAGGAAATTGAAGAAATTATACCAGTACATCGGAAAAAGCTGGAGCGGGGTCGAATATATATAATAGCTATGGTTCTGGCTCTGGTCAGTAACTTTAGCTATATGGATATTTGCGGGGGTGGTGAATAGTATGAAAGCTGTGGTAATGGAAATATATAAGGACTACTGCATTGTAATGACTAAAGATGGGCAGTTCCTAAGAAATAAGATTTCGGTCGGGAGGTTTGAGATAGGAGACGAGATTGTAATTGAGAGGCATTATTCCTATGAACCTAAAGTAAGCCTGGTAGCGAGATTTGCCGTTGCAGCTGCGGTGATGGTGGTGCTGGCTTTAGGAGCTGTTTTGGGTGTAAGGTATATAAGTCAATACCATGCTGCAAGAGGTACTGCGATGGTGGCTGAAGAAGCTGCTACTGAAAAAGCAATAGTAGAAGAAGCTTTGCCGGTGGAGGAGGGTGCAGAAGAGCCGGCTCTGGCAATGGAAGCAGGGCAGGAAGAAACTATTATCTATAAAAGTGAAAGGGTACATTACCTGGAAGAAGAAGGAATGATTGAAGAATATATAGAAGAGATTAAGATTATGTTTTCATATAAAGTCACAGATGGAACTAGTTTATGGGTTGGACTGAAAAATAGCAGCAGCACGGATAGCTTTAATGGCACCTTCAAGCTGGTTATGCTTCTTTCTGATGGAAGTGTTGCAAGAACAAAAACTATCTCTCCCGGAGGTATCGAGCCGGGTAAGATTTATGAAGAATCATTTCCCCTGGAGGCCGGGGAGACTGATTTCAGGTTGGAAGTGACTGAAAGCATTAATTAATTTTTTTCCTACCCTGATTAATTTATTATTCCTATCGTATATATATGGCAGATTTATAATTTTAACTAGAGGAGCTTGATATGAGGAAAGCTAAACTGATTCTAATTTTAGCAGTTCTTACAGTAGTTATACTTATGGCTAATGCAGCGCTTTTTACACAGTGTTCTAAAGAGCAGACTGGTGATGAACAGTCTGGCGAGGTATCAGCCGAAGAATCTGATGAGCTTGCAGGTTCAGTGGATAGAAATCTTGTCAGTGCCAATACCGGGTTTGGGTTTGATATCTTCAAAGAGCTTATTTTAGAAGATAAGGACAAGAATATATTTATATCCCCTATGTCCATACTTCTGGCTCTTGCCATGACATATAATGGGGCGGTGGGCGATACCAATCTCGCCATGGCTGAGGCTCTGGGTTTTACCGGTTTTGACCTGGAGGAATTAAATTCCGGTTTTCATGACCTTATAATCAGTATCAAGAATGCTGACAGTGATATCGAGCTGGCTATTGCAAATTCCATCTGGTATAAGCTCGGTTTCAAGGCTAAGGAAGATTTTGTTGAAAGAAACAAAAAATACTTTTCTTCCGAGGTAAATGAAATTGACTTTGCTGCTCCTGAAGCAGTGGATACCATAAACGGGTGGATAGAGGAAGCTACCAAAGGAAAGATTGAAAAGATGCTTACCGAGATACCTCCCGATGCAGTGATGTACCTTATAAATGCCATTTATTTTAAGGGAAACTGGACCTACCCGTTTGATGAAAACTTGACCAGTGATGATGATTTTTATCTTCTGGATGGCAGTACTAAAAAAGTTCCTATGATGACACAGGAAGAAAATTTCTCGTACTATAGAGGAGATAATTTTTCCGGTGTAAGAATTCCTTACGGCAAGGAGAAAATGGCAATGTATATAATCCTTCCGGATGAAGGGACAGGCGTTGATTCTGTTATCGAATCTCTGGATGCAGAAAGGTGGAATGGAATAAAAGACTTATTTTACGGCAGCCAGGTTTCCCTTACCATGCCCAAATATAAGATGGAGTATGGAATAAAGCTCTTAAATGATGCGCTTTCTGAATTAGGAATGGGAATAGCATTAGGACCGGGGGCAGATTTTAGCGGCATCAGTCCAGACATATTCATATCCAAAGTTCTGCATAAGGCAGTAATTGAGGTGAATGAAAAGGGCAGCGAGGCAGCAGCGGCCACTGTGGTGGAGATGGTGGCAACAGCAGTTGCGCCTGAAGAAATAATAGAGTTTAGAGTAAACAGGCCCTTCTTCTTTGTGATTGCTGATGATAGGACAGGAAGTATTCTCTTTATGGGAAAAGTTGTAGAACCTTAAAATATTGATTATATTAAATATTAGCTAAGTTATAATAGGCAAAGAATATTTAAGCCGTCAGCAGTGGCGGCTTAAATATATGATTTTTTCGAAAAAAAATATTCTTTGGACAAATGTAAAATATATTATATAATGTTGGAGTATTACTTAAGTAGTTTTACATTTTAAAATTGAGCAGTAGGGATTTTTTATTAAAGTATGTAAGCATAAATAGAATTTAATTCTTCTTTTCCACATCTTTTATTTATTCCACATTTTTAAATAATAGTTTCTACTACTCTTTTATATATAGAAAAAAGCAATTTAAGGAAAGGTATTTTTAAGTGAATAAGAGAATGTATGTAGGTAATCTGGACTACAACACAACTGACAAGGAGCTGGAAGAGTTATTCTCCCCGTTAGGTACTGTTACTTACTCAAAAGTAATTATGAGAATGGACGGAAAATCAAGAGGTTTTGGATTTGTAGAAATGGAAAGCGAAGAGCAGACAAAAGCAGCTATAGAAAAGCTGAATCAGAGTGACTTCAATGGGAGAACTATTGTTGTGAATGAAGCTAGAACCCAGGCAAATGGAAACTTTGACTCAAAAGAGGGAAATTCTAATTACGGGAGAAATTCTAACTACAAGAGAGAAGACGGCAGGGGAGATCTAAACTACAAGCTCAGAAAATTAAAAAAGGACACGGAATAGGTTTTTTAAAATTTATACTTGTTTTTTTGTCTATAATCTCCTATAGTATCTGTTTAGCAGAATACAAAACTGGATATTTATTACCTTTAAAATAGTCCGGAGAGGCTAAAAAGGAATGAAAAAAATATTTATTAAAAGTAATAATATAATCGATATATTAACCTTCTTGCCTATATGGTAAGAAGGTTTTTTTATGTGGTGAAAGGTTATGATAGAAAAAGCGCATATATTAAATGAAGATGATATAGACAGGGTGATCAGGAGAATCTCACATGAGATACTGGAAAGAAACAAAGGTCCGGAGAGTCTCGTTTTTATCGGCATTCAAAAAAGAGGGGTACCGCTTGCAGATAGAATAGCCAAAAATATTGAGAAGTTTGAAGGGACAGAAATTAAGGCGGGTAAGCTTGATATAACCTTTTACAGGGATGATATTGGGCAGAACATAAAACCCAATGCCCGGATAACTGATATTTCTTTTGACATAGAGGGCAAGAATGTAATTCTGTTTGATGATGTACTGTATACCGGAAGAACTGTAAGAGCAGCTATGGATGCAATAATAGATTTTGGAAGGCCCAAATCTATACAGCTGGTGGTTTTAATTGACAGAGGGCACAGGGAACTTCCTATAAGAGCAGATTATGTGGGAAAGAACCTCCCAACTTCACTTAATGAGTCTGTCGAGGTTAAGTTAAAAGAGACTGATGGTCTGGATAGTGTCACGGTAGTAGAAAAGGGATAACCATGCTAAGTAAAAAAAGTATACTGGATGCTGACAGCCTGAGCCTGGAAGATATAAAGCTGATACTTTCAAATGTCGATTCTTTTCTTGAAATATCAAGAAGGGATGTTAAAAAAGTCCCAACACTACGGGGTAAGACTGTAATTAACCTGTTTTTTGAACCCAGTACCAGAACCAAGACTTCATTTGAGATTGCTGCAAAAAGGCTAAGCGCGGATATAATTAATTTTTCCCCCTCCACCAGCAGCCTAAAGAAAGGTGAATCCATAATTGATACCATAAAAACCATACTTTCCATGAAAGTTGATTTGATTGTTATAAGACATAGTGACAGCGGAACGGTTAAGATGGTTGACAGGTTTGTAGATATTCCGGTAATAAACGCCGGTGATGGTAAGTACCAGCATCCAACCCAGGCTCTGCTGGACCTTTATACTATAAAGAAAAGATTTGGCAAGTTTGAGGGATTAAAAGTAGCAATTGTGGGGGATTTTCTGGACAGCAGAGTGGCAAGATCAGATATGAACTTATTTGAAAAGATGGGTATGGATGTCACTATAGTATCTCCAACAATGTTTCTTCCTGAAGATTTTTCCGGTATGAAAGTAAAGCACTGTATAGATGATGTTATAGAGGATGCCGATATTGTATATATGCTAAGGATGCAGTTTGAAAGGCAGGATAGGAAATTTTATCCATCGGTAATGGAATATAACCGGTTCTTGACCCTGAATATGGATAGACTTGGTAAAATGAAACCCGGCTCCATTGTCATGCACCCGGGACCTGTAAACAGGGGAATAGAGATTACCGATGAAGTAATGGATACCAGCGGAGAGCTGGCAGAAAAGATTGTAATTGAAGAGCAGGTAACCTTTGGAGTAGCAGTTAGAATGGCAATACTTTATTTAATATTAGGTTAAAAATTTTTTTATGAATAAGAATGAGAGAAAAGACATATTGATAAAGTCAGGCAGGGTAATCGACCCTGAAAAGGGTAAGGAATTCATCTCCGATATTTATATCAAAGATGGAATCCTGGCTGAAATGGGGGAAAATATTAAGGCGAAGGGAAAGGAACTGACCGAGATTGACGCAAAAGGCTGCATAGTCTGCCCCGGCTTTGTGGATATGCATGTGCATCTACGTGACCCCGGCTTTGAAGATGAGGAGACCATTGAGACCGGAACATTAGCTGCGGTAAAAGGAGGAATAACTACAGTTGCCTGTATGCCCAATACCAGTCCTCCAATAGACAGTGAGTCTATGGTTAAATATATTTTAGAAAAATCAGAAGATGCAGCCTGCAGGGTCCTTCCTATAGCCGCTATGACCAGGGGCCTTAAAGGAAGAGAGATTACTGATATGGGGCTTTTGGCTGAAGCTGGGGCGGTTGGTTTTTCAGATGACGGCAGGTGTGTAGGAGACAGCAGGCTTATGTATGAGGTTATGAGATATTCAACTCAATTTGGTCTTCCTCTGGTATTACATGAGGAAGATTACTCCGTATCCAGAGGGGGCCTTGTAAATGAAGGGAGCTACTCATCAATGCTGGGGCTTGATGGAATATCCAGCCTGAGTGATGATGTAATTATTGCAAGAGATATAATTCTTGCCGGCAGGAGCAGGGCTAAAATTCATATAACCCATGTAAGTACACGGGGCGGAGTGGAAATGATAAAAAAAGCCAGAGAAGGCGGGCTGGATATAACCTGTGATGTAACCCCGCATCATTTGTTCTTCAATGACAGCTATCTTGCCTCCTTTAATACAAACCTTAAAGTAAAGCCTCCTATAAGAAGCGAGGAAGACAGGCTGGCACTGGTAGAAGGTATAAAAGGGGGAGTAATTGATGCCATAGCAAGTGACCATGCCCCCCATCTTGATACTGAAAAAAATACAACTTTCAGGCTTGCTGAGTTTGGAACCATTGGACTTGAGACATTATTTAGCGCTGCTTTCAGCAAACTGTGCAGGGAGGAAAAAATAAGTCTTCCCAGATTTATAAGTTTGATTACCACATCACCCGCAAAAATTCTTGGTATTGATGCAGGAAAAATAGAGGTGGGAAAAACTGCAAATATTACAGTAATAGATATGGAAGCGGAAGAGGAAATAAAAAGGGATAGTTTTATTTCAAAAAGCAGAAACAGCGCCTTTATTGGACAAAAACTAAAGGGAAAGATAGTGTGCACCATAAGCAAAGGTAAATTAGTTTACATAAATAAATAACATATACGGGAAGGATTATAATTTTAAAAGCAATTTTAATGTTAGAAGATGGAAAGCTATTTAAAGGTATAAATATAGGGTGTAGCGGCGAAACAATTGGTGAAGTAGTATTTAATACATCTATGATTGGCTATCAGGAAATTTTAACCGATCCTTCTTATTGTGAGCAAATAGTTACAATGACTTATCCCCAGATTGGAAATTATGGTGTAAACAGTGTGGATGTAGAATCAGATAAAATTCAAGCTAAAGGCCTGATTGTAAAAGAATTCTTTGATTACTACAGTAACTGGAGGGCAGAGGGCAGTCTCGGGGATTATATTAAGAAGTATAATATTGTAGGTTTAGCCGGGATAGATACCAGGCAGCTGACCAGGCATATCAGACTCGAGGGCTCAATGAAAGGAATTATTTCAACTGAAACTGAGGATGAAAGTGAGTTGAAAAAAAAGATAGAAGGTTACCCATCAATTATTAAAAGGGACCTGGTAAAGTATGTTACTTGCGATAAGCCGTATATTTATAATCCTGAAAAGGGTGATTATAAGCATATTGTTGTAGCAGTAGATTTTGGAGTAAAAATGGGTATTCTTAAATGTCTGGATTGGGAGGGTTTTAGAATAATTGTTGTACCGGCATCTACAAAACCGGAAGAAATTTTAAAATATAATCCTGACGGTATTTTCCTTTCTAATGGACCAGGCGATCCCGCAGCTGTTAATTATGCAATTACAACAATTAAAGAGCTAATTGGCAAAAAACCTATATTTGGAGTTTGCATAGGGCATCAGCTATTGGCTCTTGCTCTGGGAGCAAAGACTTATAAGCTAAAATTTGGCCATCATGGTGGCAATCATCCAGTTAAAAATTTGGAAACAGGAAAGATTGAAATAACATCACAGAATCATGGATTTGCAGTTGACGAAGAATCGTTAAAAGATATTGCCATTACCGGTTGTAAAGTAACTCATTTGAATTTAAATGATAATACAATTGAAGGATTAGAATATGTGGATATAAATGCGTATACTGTACAGCATCATCCAGAAGGAAAACCTGGTCCTCATGACGCAAGATATGTTTTTAGCAAATTTACTGAGCTAATTAAGAATTTTAATAATTAGAAATTAAAAAGAGTATTTATGCCTAAAAGAAAAGATTTAAAGAAAATTTTGCTTATAGGTTCAGGACCAATAGTCATCGGGCAGGCTTGTGAATTTGATTATTCGGGAACACAGGGTTGCAAGGTGCTCAAGGAAGAAGGGTATAAGGTAGTTCTGGTAAACAGCAATCCTGCTACGATTATGACAGATCCTGAATTTGCAGATAGAACTTATATCGAGCCATTAACACCTGAGTTTGTAGAAAAAATAATTAAAAAAGAAAGACCTGATGCATTACTCCCGGCGCTGGGAGGACAAACAGGATTAAATATGGCAGCAGCTCTGTCAAAAGAAAAAGTACTGGAAAAATATGGGGTAGAACTTATAGGGGTTGATATCGATGTTATTAATAAGGCTGAAGACAGGGAACAATTTAAGGAAGCAATGAACAGGATCGGTCTTTATGTTCCTCCAAGCGGATATGCACATAGTTTGAAAGAAGCTTTAAATTTTAGCAGGAAATTAAAATTCCCGCTGGTGGTAAGGCCCAGTTACACACTTGGAGGACTGGGAGGGGGAATTGCATTTAATAAAGAAGAATTTATGGAAATAGTTACAAGGGGCCTTGATATTTCACCAAAATCTGAAGTCCTGGTAGAGAAATCAGTTGCAGGCTGGAAAGAGATTGAACTGGAAATGATGAGAGATAAAAATGATAACGTAGTTATAATATGTTCAATTGAAAATTTTGACCCAATGGGGGTACATACCGGAGATAGTATTTGCGCTGCCCCGGCTCAAACTCTTACATATAAAGAATACCAGAATATAAGAGATGCAGGTATTAAAATAATGAGAGAAATAGGCGTTAATGCAGGCGGATCGAATATACAATTTGCAGTTAACCCTGAAAATGGAAAAGTAGCAGTCATTGAATTAAACCCAAGAGTTTCAAGAAGTAGTGCACTGGCTTCCAAAGCAACTGGCTATCCCATTGCGAAGATCGCAACTAAATTGGCTATAGGATACACACTTGATGAAATCCCGAATGATATAACTAAAAAGACACCTGCCTGTTTTGAGCCTTCTATAGATTATGTAGTGGTAAAATTTCCGAGGTGGACATTTGAGAAGTTCCCGGGAGCTGATCCAAGTCTTACTACAAGGATGAAATCTGTGGGTGAGGTACTGGCAATTGGAAGGACTTTTAAAGAGGCTCTCCAGAAGTCAATAAGGTCCTTAGAGATAGATAGATATGGGCTTGGGTCTGATGGAAAAGATGATATCAAAGAGGAGTTGCTGAACAGTAAGTTATCTATCCCTAATCAGGATAGGGTTTTTTATATTAAATATGCTTTTGAGAGGGGAATGAGTGTTGAAGAAATATCAAGCTATACTAAAATAGATCCCTGGTTTTTATTTAATATTAAGCAGCTGGTGGAGTTTGAAAAAGGTTTTAAGTGTGAAGATATTAAAGATATAACAAAGGAAAGGCTGCATGAAGCAAAAAAACTTGGTTATTCTGATGTTCAGATTGCATATTTGTGTAATACACATGAGGATGAAGTTAGAGCTTTAAGAAATAAATCCAATATTAAAGTGACTTTTAAAGCGGTGGATACATGCGCTGGAGAATTTGAAGCCTATACGTCCTATTATTATTCAACTTATGAGACCGAGGATGAGATTTTGCCTGCTACCAGAAAAAAAATTGTAATTCTGGGCAGCGGACCAAATCGTATCGGACAGGGAATAGAATTTGACTACTGCTGTGTCCATGCCTCTTTTGCCCTGCACGATGCAGGTTTTGAGACTATAATGGTTAACTGCAATCCTGAGACTGTAAGCACCGATTATGATACCTCGGACCGCCTGTATTTTGAGCCTATAACCTTCGAAGATGTCTTAAATATTGTGGAAGCTGAAAAACCTTATGGAGTTATAGTACAATTTGGAGGTCAGACTCCACTAAAGCTTGCCTTAAGACTCCAGAAGGCGGGTGTAAATATTCTAGGAACATCGCCTGACAGCATTGATCTTGCTGAAGACCGGAAAAGATTTGGTTCCATGCTTAAGAAACTTAATATTCCCCAGGCTGAAAATGGGACTGCTATGGATGCCGAAAAGGCAAAAAAAATAGCCAAAAGAATAGGCTACCCGGTACTGGTAAGGCCTTCCTATGTACTGGGAGGGAGGGCTATGAATATAGTCTATACTGAAGAAAGCCTGGTTGATTATGTCAGAAATGCGACGGTGGTATCCAATGACAGGCCGGTACTTATTGATAAATTTTTGGAGCGGGCAATTGAAGTTGATGTTGATGCTGTTTATGATGGGGATGAGCTGTTCATTGGCGGGATTATGGAACATATAGAAGAAGCAGGAATACACTCGGGTGATAGTGCATGTGTGATACCACCTTTTACCCTGAGCAAAAAAATAATAGGAGTTATTAAGGATTACACCTACCGGATGGCAAAAGAGCTCAAGGTAATCGGGCTTATGAATATTCAATACGCCATAAAAGATTCTGTGGTTTATGTACTGGAAGCCAACCCCAGAGCTTCGCGTACGGTTCCTTTTGTAAGCAAATCCATCGGTGTTCCCCTGGCAAAGATAGCATCTCTGGTAATGACCGGTAGGAAGTTAAAAAATATTGACTTCAAAAGAATTGATCCCACATCGCTTGGTTATTATAGTATTAAGGAAGCGGTGCTTCCATTTAACAGATTCCCTGGTGTGGATACTATACTGGGTCCTGAGATGAAATCTACAGGTGAAGTAATGGGTATAGACAAAAGCTTTGGAATTGCTTTTGCTAAAACCCAGATTTCCACCAATCAGGTATTTCCTACTTCAGGTTCGGTTTTTATAAGTGTTAATGATGAGGATAAGGACGCCATAATTGATATAGCCAAAAAATTATCCCAGCTTGGTTTTAATATAATTTCTACCAGCGGAACCGGGGATACGCTGGTAGAAAACGGGATAAAATGTCATAGGGTCCTGAAGATTAGAGAAGGAAGACCTAATGTATTGGATATGATAAAGAATGGGGAAATTGACCTTATTATAAATACTCCTGAAGGCAGAATTGCCAGAAGTGACGGGTATTATCTGAGGACTGCGGCAGTTCTTCACAATGTGCCTTCAGTTACCACCATATCGGGAGCTTCAGCTTTGGTGCAGGGGATACAGGAGATGAAATCAAACTCTAAAGTTAAAGTTAAACCTATACAGGAATATTGATGAAATTATTAACCGGAGAAATACTTTCTAATGAAAAATATAGCGATAATCTCTACAAGATGGAGATTTTTTCGCCATATATATGTAAGAATGCTACAGCAGGCCAGTTTATTAATGTGAAATGCTCACCTGAGGGCGTGCTTGATCCTCTGCTGAGACGGCCATTTGGTATTTTTAATATTGAGAAAAAATTTAATGTTTTTTCCATGTTATACCGGGTAAAAGGCAGGGGCACCAAATTCATCTCAGGACTTAAGAGTGGAGATATGCTGGATTTCGCCGGGCCAATGGGAAATGGAATAGACCTAAATGGGAATGAAAATAATATACTCCTGATTGGAGGCGGTATTGGCATAGCCCCTCTGTATCTTATAGCAAAGCTTGCCGGCGAAATGAAAATAAATGTATTTTTTGCTGCAGGATTTAAAGATAATAGTTACCTAAGATGGGAAAAAGATTTAATTGAACTTAAGATAAATTATGCTGTGCTTACCGAGGATGGTTCCTGGGGAGAAAAAGGCCTGGTTTCAGATTATGTTTGGAATAATATGAAATCATTTAAAAATTTTGATATTTATTGCTGCGGCCCGAGGGATATGCTTAAAACCCTGCAGAATATTTATAAGGATAGAAATAATAAAGTAACCGCACTTCTTGAGGAAAGAATGGCCTGCGGAGTAGGAGTTTGTGCCGGATGTGTGGTAAAGTTAAGAAAAGGGGAAAAAGGATTTTCCTATAAGAAGGTTTGTAAGGATGGGCCTGCATTTAATCTGGGGGAGGTAATATTTGACTGAACAGGATAGCTTATTTTCATATGAAACGGACACCGTAGGAAATGGGTTCAGCCTGTCAGTAAGGCTTGGAAGAATAAAACTGGATAATCCGGTAATAGCATGTTCTGGCACTTTCGCCTGTGGATTGGAATACAGCCAGTTTTATAATACTGCCATACTTGGAGCGGTAACAACCAAAAGCTATTCACTGGCGCCCATAGAGGGAAATCCTCCGCCCAGGATTTGTGAGACTGCCTCCGGGATGTTAAACTCTATCGGCCTTCAAAATGATGGGATAGATATATTTATAAAGAAGCACCTTCGCGAGGCCGAGAAATTAGGGATAAAAATTATTTTAAGTATATTCGGGCAGGATCCGGAAGAGTTCAGGAAAGTGGCATCCAGGGCTGCGGATATTAAGGAAAGAATTATTGCTGTGGAGCTTAATCTCTCCTGTCCAAATGTTGAAAAGGGAGGAATGGCCTTTAGCGCTATGCCCGACGAAGTTGAAAAGATAGTAAGTTCAACGGTAAGTATTTTAAATATCCCGGTTATAGCTAAACTCAGTCCCAATCATCAGAATCTGGTTGAAGCAGCTATGGCGGCAAAAAGGGGAGGAGCGGAAGCATTATCAGTAATAAATACTGTAGCAGGTATGGCTGTAGATATAGAAACATTCAGACCCAGATTAGGCAATGTCCTTGGAGGTCTTTCAGGTCCGGCAGTAAAGCCAATTGCTCTGGCAAAGGTTTATTCTCTGACCAGGGAAAAAATCCTCCCTGTTATTGGAATGGGCGGCGTTTTTAGCTGGCAGGATGCTCTGGAATTTCTGGTGGTAGGTGCCAGTGCAGTAGGGATTGGTACTGCAAATTTCATACAGTATGATGTCGGGGAAAAGATAATAGAAGGTTTAAGGAACTATCTTAAGGAGAAAAAAATTTATGATATTAA
>JADBLP010000020.1:0-3863 GCA_014894375.1 Actinomycetota bacterium
AAGCCATGCAAAAAGTCCATCTCGCAAAATCCACTATCTTACAAAAAATAAACTCTCTAATTAAACCGATGTAAATAAAAAATATTCAGATATTTTTCATTCTAAAAGCAGGACTTTTCAAAGCAAATTTCGAATGTATAATTATTGATTAATAATCGAAATTGAAAACTTAATATTTCGGCGACTATGATAGAATTTTATTTGCAATTATTTCCCATAATATGTCTTTTTTTCCTCCCCCTTAGAGGGGGGAGGATTAAGGTGAGGGTGAGTAATTTATTCTTTGTATTTTCTATACTAAATACTAACGACTGAATAATCTTGCATCTTGCAAGATTATTCTAAGAGAGGCCATTAAACGGTGAAAAAAGCAAACAAAGAAAAATGGGAACAGAGAACCATCCCCTGTTCCTATTTATTATTAATTTTAATCGTTAATATTTTTTGTATTATTCCCGCCCAACCCGTTTTGGCCAGTCCCATTACTTTTATTCCCTTGGATAGCTGGGTATACCCGGCAATTTCTCGACTTGAAACCCTGCAAGCCTTCGCGGAAATGATACTATAGCCACCAACACCTTACCTCTGACCAGAATAGAAATGGCTTATCTTATAGATACCGCTCTTTCAAATATACAAAAAGGGAAGATAAAATTTAAAGATTCGGATTTAACTTTAATGGAGAAATTGGTAGATGAATTTCAGGAGGAGCTATTTGCATCTGGCCTAAAAATAATAGAATTAAATAAAAATAGAGTAATATTAGATGATCTTAGAACTACTGTTGGAATAGATATGGAATTAAATTTTCATTCGGGAATAAAATTCTATGGTGAATTCATGGCTGATGATTTCATACTTACCCCCAAAACAATCCTTATCCGAACCGCACCGGCTTCCTTGCCGGCATCTATTTTGCCGACCCCCTCGGCACCGGTAATACCGACTTTCGACTCGAATATACCCATATCAATAATTATGTTTATTTCTCCCCCCAACTCTGGCAGGATTATCTCTATCAGGGTGAATATATTGGAAGTCCTCTGGGGCCTGATGCCGACCAGCTCTATTTAGAGCTTACCCAGCGCCTTTCTGATAAATTAAATCTCTCTTTAAGTTATACCCATGAACGACATGGAGAAGGGCAGGCAGGGATACCTTTGCCATCAGATCCCATAATTGCCAATGAAAATATTTATCTTTCTGGTATAATAGAGAAACACCAAACCTACTAGGCAGAAATTTTTTATGACCTATCCCCCCGGTGGGCACTATCAGTAAGCGCATTCTTAGAGAACATTAAAAATATAGATAACACTGTAGGTGAAAACGAAAGCAACACCTACTTCCAACTCGAACTAAACTATCAGTTTTAGTTACGAATTACGAGTGTAGGGGCTCGATTCATCGAGCCCGTTTTACCTCTTCCTGTCATTCCCATGGAAATGAGAATCTATCTTTTGCTGTCATTGCGAGTCTGCTTTTAGCAGGCGAAGCAATCTCATCTTCAACCGTAGGACTGGAGGTAATATATATTGACAAACGTTTTACTTTTTATTATAATGTAAATGGAAATAATATAAGTAAAAGAAGGTATAAAATGAAGACTACAATAAAAGTCAGTAGTAAATATCAAATAGTTATTCCTCGAGAAGTTCGTAAAAATTTAAATCTTAAAGCCGGGGACAAGTTAATTGTAAAAGCTAACAACGAAAAAATAATTATCTACCCCCAACCAAAAAGTTACGCCAAATATTCCTTAGGTTTAGGGAAAGAGACCTGGAGAGGCATAGATGCAGCTGAATATATCCGAAAGGAAAGGGAAACGTGGAAGAGTTAAAGTTAAAGGGAAAGATCATAGGGCTGGACACTATGGTATTTATTTATCACTTTGAAGAGAATAAGCTATATTCTCGCCTGACTTTTTCTATTTTTGAAAGTTTAGAAAAAGGTAATTTTACTGGTATTACCTCTACCCTGACTTTATTAGAAATTTTAGTTAAGCCTAAAAAAGAGAATAATTTACTTCTTACCGAGAGATATAAATTATTGTTTGAAACCTTTCCTAATTTACAGGTGAAAACACTCAATGAAAATATCGCTGATATTGCTTCCACCTTAAGAGCTAATTATAATATTAACACTCCCGATGCCATTCAGATAGCTACCTCATTAGAGGCAAAAGCTGATATATTTATTACTAATGATGAAACTTTGAAAAAAATATCTGAAATAAAAGTTTTATTATTAAGTGAAATGTTAAAATAGACTATTTTGTCATTGCGAAGCAATCTCATCTTATATTTTGTTTTTTACTTGCAACTTGAAACTCGCACCTCGCAACCTGTTTTTTATCTTGCAACTTTCTTTGTATTTTATTTCTTCATCACTCATCACTCATCACTCATAACTCGTTACTTTATTTTACACGAGATAATCTGTTTATCTTTAAGTATAGAGGAGATTATGTTAGAATAATAAAATAAAAAATAAAAAGAAAAGAAAGTAGAGAATGATGATGAAGCCTGCTACCAGAATTAATGAATTTACCACCGATATTGTAGAATTTTGCGAAAATGATCCTTACTTATATATAAGGAGGAAATGCAAAAATGAACGATAAACCACCATCTATTCAAGAATGGACAGACCTATATGATGCCGCAATAGAATTTAAGAAAAAAGAGTGTTGGAACTGGATGTGGGATACTGATCTATTTGGAGTCCAAAACCCGGTAACTGGGGAGATTGGTTATTGTTGTGTAATGGGAGGAGCAGGTGAACATTTTGCCTTAGCTGTATATCTAGGCAGCGAGGGTTTAAATGGATACTTAGCACTTCAATCGGGGGAATTTTATCCATCTCTTGAGGATATGCTCAATCTTCAAAAATTACTTATGGCTTCATTCGAAGACAGAGAATTTTTACAGAAAGAAGATTTTCAAGTAATAAAAAAAATTGGTTTAAAATTTAGCGGACCTAATTCCTGGCCCTTATTTAGAAATTATCTACCTGGTTATCATCCCTGGTATTTAACCAGTGAAGAAGCAAGATATCTAACTTTATGTCTACGGCAGGCAATCGATGTCTCACTCCGTTTTAAAGATGATCCAGAAATGCTCACTCCCCCTACGGAAAATCATTATTTAGTTCGAGTCCCACAAAAGGACAAGATCGGTGGCCTATCTTGGGAGGATAGGTGGCTAAAGCCATTACCCTTAAAAAAAGAAGAAATTATTGTGGAACCTATTGATACCGATCGTTTGGAAGAAATTAAGAGAAGAATCCCTGATGGCCAAGGTGTTTGGGAGGTTGATTTCTTTTATTATTCACCAGCAGTAAAGGACAAAGAAGGAAGGCCTTTTTATCCTTATGTAACTTTATGGGTAGAACACCATTCGGGCTTTATATTAAACTACCTTTTAGCAAAACCTGCAGAATGCATTTCCGAATTTCCAGGGCAATTCCTGAAACTTGCTGAAAATTATAAATCTCTACCACAGGAAATATTAGTCAAAAAAGAAGAAGCTTTTAAACTACTCGAACCTATTACTTCTGAGCTTGGAATCAAATTAAGAAGGGTAAAAAGGTTGAGAATGTTAGAAGATGCCCAAGAGAGTATGTCTAAATTTACAGCCGGTGAGAGTGAGATGTAATATAATTCATCGAACCCGTCTTATCTTTAATTGTCATTGCGAAGCAATCTCATCTTGTATTTTGTTTTTTTCCTCACTATATACTCGATACTCGATACTGTTTTAATCTTGTATCTTTCTTGGTATTTTATTTCTTTACTTGCAACTCGCATCTTGTAACTTGTTTTTCTTGACATCTCCTCCCCAAATATAATATAATTTACTTAA
>JADBLP010000095.1:0-6075 GCA_014894375.1 Actinomycetota bacterium
AACTGCGGACACATGGATTTTCAGTCCACTGCTCTACCAACTGAGCTATCTCGCCAACTTCTAATCAAAAATGGCGGAGCTGACGGGATTTGTTCTTTCGTCTCACTCCGTTCGCTGCAGAGACGCGGACTCCTTCATCTAAAGATTCAGTCCGTCCTTTCAAATCCCGCAAACATGCACCACTGGCATGTTTGCCCAAATCACCTCAACCGTACCCAGCGTTCTATCTATACAAAATGGCGGAGCTGACGGGATTTGAACCCGCGATCTCATGCGTGACAGGCATGTGTCCTGAACCGCTAGACGACAGCTCCTCTTAACTGTTAATATATGGTGGGCGTTGCAGGGCTTGAACCTGCGACCCCCTGCTTGTAAGGCAGGTGCTCTCCCAACTGAGCTAAACGCCCACATCTAATGGTAGCCTGTAGGAGAATTGAACTCCTGTCGGTAGGTTGAAAACCTACTGTCCTAACCACTAGACTAACAGGCCATTGGCTGGTGAGCCGTGAAGGATTCGTTCTTTTGTCTCACTTTCGTTCGCTGCAGAGACGCGGACTCCCTTCGGTCCGTCCTTTCGAATCCTACAAACATGCACCAATGGCATGTTTGCCTAAATTATCTCCACCGTACTTACCATTTACTTATATAAATCTGGTGAGCCGTGAAGGATTCGTTCTTTCGTCTCACTTTCGTTCGCTGCAGAGACGCGGACTCCCTTCGGTCCGTCCTTTCGAATCCTACAAACATGCACCAATGGCATGTTTGCCTAAATTATCTCCACCGTACTTACCATTTACTTATATAAATCTGGTGAGCCGTGAAGGATTCGAACCTTCGACACCCGGATTAAAAGTCCGGTGCTCTACCAACTGAGCTAACGGCCCCTGCTAATTCAACCTCATAACAACTAAAACTGCCATAGCCATTAGCTGTCCAATTAAATTAGCAAACGTAAAGTCTACTATAGTAAAAAATCATTGTCAACAGATGAAAGCAGGATATTACGGCTAAATTTCAATTAATATCTGCCTGACTTTTACCTTTAATTTTAGAGGATATTTTCCCGGCTTTTTCTTTGCCTTTCTCCAATAATTCCCCACCCATAACTTTTGCTTCGACCAGGGTAAATTTTCCTCTATCTATTATATCTTTAAGCTTTTCAATTAAATTTTTTCTAGTTTTTAATCCAGATTTGGGTGCAAATAATAATCCTAATATAAATCCAGAAAAAATTGAAATCAAAACAACTATTAATACCTTTGCTAACCCCTTCCAAATAGATTTATTATGTACACCCCTTCCAGGACCTGAATTATTATTACACATTATTGATACATCCTTTATTAATTAATTTATTTACGTCTTTATTATAAACTATTTAATGGTTATATTGAACATAATGACATTATCACAATAAAAAATTGGAAGTAAGGTAGTTAGTTTAATTCACCAGATACTCTATAACCTCTGCCCAACCCTTATTCATAACACCATCGGTTACATATACATTATTATATTTATCAAGTTCATCCAGTATCATTTCCTTATGCTCCAGTGCATTCCCCATAAGGAAAAAGTATTTGACCTCACCTGCCATTTTTAAGTCTTCCGGTGAGTCGCCGAGCGCTATACAATTATTGATATCAAAATTTCTAATTTTTTTATCCAGCTTTATCCCCTTTGCCTTATTAACTCCCTTAGGCATTAAATTATAAATATGCAATCTCTCTATATCCAGCCCTAATTCTACTAATGATGAAAGCCCGTTGTCTACCAGAACAAGCTCTCCATATCCTTCTTTTTTAAGTAGTTTGTTTGCAAAATTCAGATTTATTTCTCCAAAAAATAATACAGTATGTGACCTATACCTGCTCCATTCCATCTTACTTTCTATTTTATCTGGAAAATTTTTCTTAAATAATTCTATAATCTTTATTAAATCTTTTCCTTCATATGTCAGATCATATTTTATCTTCTGTCTGTCAAAGGTAGCATAAACTTCTTTACCAAGATTATAGACTAATTCAGAACCTAACTCCGCAATATAATTTTTCAGTCCAATAATCTGAGCATTATATCTCAACTGGAACTTATTTCTTCCAGATACCAGAACAACATCCCAGTTTTTTCTTGCTATCTCAGACAGCAGTTTAACTGCTTTAAAATAATAACCACCTTTCTCATCTTTAATAATACAACCCCTGTCATTAAATAAAGTACCGTCAAGATCAGTATATATAACTTTTAAGTCTTTTAAATTTTCTTTAATCTCTTTTTTACTATCTCTAAATAATCTATATTTCACCTTCTCTACCTTTCTACCTCCAAGTTATTTTTTTACAATTAATGTATTCATCTATCTTTAAGATAGGATGAAGTTCATTTTCTTCAAGTTTTAATGGAGTAATTATAAATTCTTTTCAAGTCCGGATATTTAATATTTTGGAAGGCTAGTGAAACTCGGACCGGATCCTTATAAAACGCATTACATCACTTTTTGTAATTATTCCTCTCAACTTATCGCCGGACATCACTGCCAGGTGCCCCAGATCGTTTTTCCCCATCCTCTTAATTGCATCGGATATTTCCATAGACATATCTACTTTTTCACTTTCCGAAACTGATTTAACTATATCTCCTATTTTAACCTCCGGCCACTCTTCCTTTGAAACTCTCTTAATGTCATGTAATGAAATCACACCTATAAACCTCCGGGTTTTTTCATCTTCTATTACCGGAAACCTTCCAAACCTGTACTTCATAAAATAATCATCTACTAAATCCTGTATAGTTATATCTTTTGTGACATTTACAATATTTTCATTCATAACATCCCTTACTTTAATTCCCTTGATGGAAGTTTCAAAAATAAGCTGGCGATAGCCCATCTGAGCAGATGATTGTATAAACCATCCTATAAAAGCGAGCCATATCCCATTTAAGAAATTACCCATAAATATAAAGAAGATACCTGCTGCTATAATCACAAATCCTATTACTCTTCCTGCCGTAGAAGCTATAAAGGTTGCGCGCTCTAAATTACCAGTCGTCTTCCATATAATAGATCGCAGTATTCTTCCACCATCGAGTGGGTAACCGGGAAGTATACTAAAAACTCCCAGTACGATGTTTATAATAGCCAGATATCCGACCGGCTCTCTCACAAGGGCAATATTTTTGGTAAAGAACCATATAACGCCAAATATTGCAGCAACTACAAAGCTTGCAGCAGGACCGGCAATGGCCATAATTAACTCGCTATAAGGGGTTTCCGGCTCTTTCTCTATCTGGGCCATTCCTCCAAACAGAAAAAGTGTTATTTTCTCTACAGATGTGCCCTTCCTCCTGGCAACCAGAGAATGGCTCATTTCATGTATTAATACCGAAATAAAGACAAAGAGTACAGTAATAACAGTAATTAATGCCAGTAGACCCTTATTCAATCCAGGAAGAACTGAAGGGAAATAAATAAATCCTAAAATATAGGCAAATAACGCAAATATTATAAACCAGCTGTAATCCAGCCTGATCTCTATTCCAAAAACCTTAAATAATTTTATCGAGGATCCAAACATTTAACTTTTCCCCCTTAAGTTTTGAGCACTTACAGTCTGGCATTTTTTATTAAAAAAATAATTTCTAATTACTGATATTCCCAGCATTTATATTATATCCTGTCTAAATTAAAAAATTAAAAATATCTGGCAGGAGTATATCATTATTACATATTAGCATATTTGCAACTGCAGAATAACTATTTTAACCACTGAGATTAACATAACTGCCCCAAAATATGATAAAATATATTCTCATGAAAATGAAAAAAGTAAAAAATTATAAAAAGTTATAAAAAAATGGAATTTACCAAAAAACTTCTATCAGAAATAAGGTTTGATTCATTTGCATTTATATATGATATTCTACTACCATGTATGCTCGCACTAATTTTCGGAGGCTTAATAGGTTTCCAAAGAGAGAGAGCTGAAAGACCAGCAGGACTTAGAACCCACGCTCTTGTATGCCTTGGTTCAACAGTATTCACCGTGATATCTTATCTAGGGTTTTCATTACAGGATGGTGTAGACCCCACCAGGATAGCCGCAGGTATTGTGACTGGGATCGGCTTTATAGGAGCAGGGGTTATCTTCAGGCAGGGATCACTTGTAAGAGGGGTAACAACCGCTGCCAGCATATGGTTAGTTGCTTCCATTGGTCTGGCATTGGGTGCTAAATTGTATTACCTTGCAATACTGGCAACCATCCTGGGATTTATAACCCTGAGTATTTTTAAATACATTGAGGATAGAGTGATCAAGCTGCCAAATTACTTGGTAAGAATAACGACTTCAGAGAATTTTACAGACCTAAATAAAATAATAAGCCTGCTTGAAAAAATGTCTGTAAGTGTAAAAAGTAAAAAATATGAACTTGATGATGAAAATAATAAAAGAATTTTTACAATAAATCTATTTAGCAAAGATTCTGAATTTTCTACCAGGATAATTGAAGAATTAAGTAAATTCAAAGAAATTGAGAAAATAGTTATTAACTAATTTTTTACTACACAATTTGTACAGGAGAAGTAAAACAAAAAATTTTTTTATAAATACCTTCAGATATCTGCGAAGATATATCAAGTTTTATCCTCCTTCTGGGTGCTGAGATCAATTCACTGGATATTGGTTAACCATGAAATTTATAGCAGACATAATGGTAGGAAAACTAGCTAGATATATGCGCATGGCAGGATATGATGTTATGTATATAAACAATGCCAGTGATGACCAGATAATAAAAATAGCCAGAGAAACCGATAGAATTATTTTAACCAGAGATTCTCTAATGCTTGCAAGGAGAGAATTCAAGAAAGGAATTATAAAATATCTGTATATCAAAGAAGATAAACTTGAAAATCAGTTAGATCAAATAAAATCAGAACTCAAAATTTCTTTAAAACCCAATCTCATAAGATGTATTGAATGCAATGAAAAACTAATAAAAGTAAAAAAAGAAGACATTAAAAATAAAGTACCTCCATATGTATACAAAACACAGCAAAATTTCCTGTATTGCAAAAATTGTGACAAATATTATTGGAGAGGGACCCACTACCAAAATATTAAAAACACTTTTCTAAATATAAAATGATAAAGGTTGTCCGTTTAAAGTAGAATTTTTTACACCTAACATATATAATTCAAATTGTAAGTAAATCTTTTAGATTTTAATTATCTATAGTTTTTTTAATATTAGATAAAAATAAAAATGACCAGAAACTTAATAAAAAAAATATCTGATTTTTTTTATAGTGTTCCCGTGATATTATTTATTAACTTCTACAAACTTTTTACCAGGACTAGAGTTTTTAATACGAAAAGATTGCCCAGGGGGAAATCTGTAATACTGGCTATAAATCACACTGCAGATGCCGATCCCATAATACTTCTGGCCGCAATTAAAAGAAAAATATGTTTTGTTGCAGAAAGTGAAAATTTTGGTAACTGGCTTACTAGTTTCTTTATGAGAAAATTTGCAAACTGCGTGCCTGTATTTAAGGAACAATTTATAAAAAATGTTAAAAGTTTTAAAGAACTCTTTCATATCTCCAAGAATAAGAATGTTTTTTTTGGAATATTTCCGGAAGGTGTGCTCAACAAAAAAAATGGTTTTAAACAATTTCGCAAGGGGGCTGCTTACCTCAGCTATAAAACAAAACTACCCATAATTCCTATCTATATGCACAATACAAACAGGGGACCTGAAAGCGAAAAATGGGTATGGACCAATAGGATAACCAGGGGAATAATTTCACTTATTATTAATGCTTATAGAAAAATACATATATTTATAGGAGAGCCAATAAATCCTATTGCTGAAAATATTATAGAGGAATTTAAGGATTTTACTAAACCGGGTACATATAAAAAGATCATTGATAATATCAATAAGGCTCTGGAAAAGGAATTTCTGGAACTGGAGAGTGAAGCTGATGATTTATTCGGTACCGGAGAGGAAGAAGAGCCCATAGATTCTGAACTTTCAAAAGAAGAACACTAATCTCTTATAGTAAAATCA
>JADBLP010000095.1:6175-13484 GCA_014894375.1 Actinomycetota bacterium
CTTATGATACCGGTCAAATTTTTAAATTATATGATAATATTTTCCCTTGGATTTTCGTCATAACTCCTTGCAAATTCTTCAAAGTGCCTCTTCTGTTCACTGTTTAATTTTTCTGGCAGTATCAGCTTAATTTTGGCATATAGGTCGCCAAATTCGCTGCTTCTTAATTTCGGTATTCCTTTACCCTTAAGTCTGAGAGTTTTTCCACCCTGGGTTTTTGGCGGGACCTTTACCATAATTTTCCCGCTGAAAGTTGGCATATCAATCTTTGCTCCATAAAAAGCCTCCTTTATGGTAACCGGTACTTCGCAGTATAAGTCATCTCCCTTTCTGGTAAAAAAGTTATGGGGGGCAATATTTATTACAAGATATAAATCTCCAGCCGGTCCACCAGCCGGACTCTTTGCACCTTCTCCTGCTACTCTGATTTTCCCGCCATCCTTAATTCCTTCAGGGATTTTTACATTAACAGTCCTGGTTTTTCCTTCCCTCTGCAGTTTAAGTGATCTCTGTGTGCCTGAGTAAGCTTCCCTTAAAGTTATACTGAGTTCAGATTGCATATCCTGGCCTTTCTGCATATTAGTACGGGTTCCCCTATCAAACTGCGTGCTGAAACCGGGGTCAAAGCCAGAAAATCTATCATCAGATCCTCTTCCAAAGAACGTCTCGAAAAAGTCAGAAAAACCACTGCCAAGATCCTCAAAGTTAAAACCCCTACCCCCAAAATCATAGGTATAGGTTCTTCCGCTCTCTCCGGGCCGTCCAGTGCCTTCATGAGCATATTGCTTCCAGTTTGCACCAAGCTGATCATACCTTGACCTCTTCTGGGAATCCTTTAGCACTTCATATGCTTCCCCAATCTCTTTAAACTTTTCTTCAGCTTTAGAATCATTGGGATTTGCATCCGGATGATATTTTCTCGCCAGTCTTCTAAAAGCCTTCTTTATTTCATCCTGTGAGGCATTCTTATTTACACCTAATATTTTATAATAATCTTTATATTCAACCATTTACATACACACCTGCATATACTTTATAAATACACCTGCCCATAACCTCTAAATAAAGCTATGGGCAGGCATTAAAAAACATATCTTCTTAATCTAAAAAATAACACCATTACTTAGTACTTATTTCTATTATTTATTCTCATCATCTTTCGCTTCAAATTCGGCATCAATCACTTCTTCTTCTCCATTACCTCCCTGCTTGCCGCCTGCCTTCTGTCCCCCTGTTGTCCCGGCTTCGGGACCTCCTGATCCTGCACCTGGACCTGCCCCAGCCTGTGCATAAAGCTTCTGTGACAGTTCATTCTGCAGGTTCTGCAATTTTTCTGTCTCTTTCTTTATTTCATCGGTGTTCTCCGACTCCATGCTTTTTCTCAGGAACCCAACCTGCTCCTCGATATTCTTCTTCATATCCTCCGGAACTTTGCTGCCTACTTCTTTTATTAACTTCTCTGTAGAATAGACCAGGCTATCGGCGTTATTCTTTACATCTACCAGGGCACGCTTTTTCTTATCTTCTTCTGCATGTTCCTTTGCCTCATTAACCATTCTTTCAATTTCCTCGTCACTCAGATGTGATGTTGCAGTAATAGTTATTTTCTGCTCCTTGCCTGTAGCAGTATCCCTGGCAGAAACATTTACAATTCCATTTGCATCAATATCAAATGTTACTTCTATCTGCGGGATACCTCTTGGAGCAGGTGGAATTCCATCCAACCTGAATCTTCCTATAGTTTTATTATCTCTTGCCATATCCCGTTCTCCCTGGAGGGCATGGATATCCACACTGGTCTGATTATCAGCTGCAGTGGTAAATATCTCGCTCTTCTTGGTAGGGATAGTTGTATTCTTTTCAATCAATCTGGTCATAACCCCACCTAAAGTTTCAATACCAAGAGAAAGGGGAGTTACATCCAGAAGCACTACATCTCTTACATCTCCTTTTAGCACCCCAGCCTGTATAGCTGCTCCTACCGCAACTACCTCGTCAGGGTTTACACTCTTATTGGGTTCTTTTCCGGTATAATTTTTTACAAGTTCTTGTATAACCGGCATTCTGGTTGCTCCACCAACAAATATCACTTCATCTAAATCAGCAGTCTTTAAACCTGAATCTTTTAAAGCCTTCTCCAGAGGTTCCTTGCACCTTTCAGTAAGATCTGCTGTTAACTGCTCAAACTTGGCTCTGGTTATCTTTACTTCAAGATGCTTGGGTCCATTTGCATCAGCTGTAATAAAAGGAAGATTTATATTTGTTTCCATAACTGCAGACAATTCCACTTTTGCTTTCTCCGACGCCTCTATCAATCTCTGCAGGGCCTGTTTATCTTTTCTTAAATCAATTCCCTGCCCTTTTTTAAATTCATCGGCGACATAATTCATAATCCTATCATCATAATCATCTCCACCCAGGTGCATATCGCCATGACTTGCTTTTACTTCAAACACTCCTTCACCAACTTCCAGCACCGAAACATCAAAAGTTCCGCCTCCCAGGTCAAATACTAAAATCTTCTCTTCTTTCTTTTTTTCAAGTCCATAGGCTAATGATGCAGCTGTTGGTTCATTGATTATCCTCAGGACATTAAGTCCTGCAATCTTCCCGGCGTTTTTGGTTGCTTGCCTCTGAGCATCATTAAAATATGCAGGAACAGTAACTACAGCCTCTGTGATTTTGGTTCCCAGATAACTTTCTGCATCTGTTTTTAATTTCTGCAGTATCATGGCTGATACCTCTTCAGGGGTATGAGTTTTACCTCCCATCTCTACTTCAGCCAGATCATTTCTGCCTTTTTTTACATCATATGATACTATCTTTCTTTCACTTTCCACTTCACTATACTTTCTGCCAATGAATCTTTTAATAGAATAGATAGTATTTTCAGGATTTAAGGCCGCCTGCCTTTTTGCTAACTGTCCTACCAGTCTTTCTCCCTTTTTAGTTATACTTACTACAGAAGGTGTGGTCCTGCCGCCCTCGCTATTAGTTATAACTATTGGTTTGCCACCTTCCATAACTGCTATACATGAATTAGTTGTCCCAAGATCGATTCCTACTGCTTTTGCCATATTATATACATCCTTTCCCTTTCATTTATTTTTACAAATTAACTCAAATTTAATATTAACGGTTACTCTCTTTCTTTACTAATCTGCATCAGGTAATTCTTAAAACAATCAACCACGTCTTCTGGGCACTTCCCCAGGATTATATTATCTCTCCTTCTTATCAGGATGATTATTGACCTTAAATTCATTCCCTCCTCGTACATAAGTTCCCTCACATACTCCAGCCACCTGATATCCGCCTTAGAATAATATCTTTTTCTGCCCCTCCTCAGGGGGCATACAAGGCTAAATCTTTCATAATAATAAAGTGTCCTGCTGTTTACTCCTAAAAAATCAGCTACTAACTCTATAGGATAACTTTTATCATATTCATCAAACAATATGCCCACCAACCTTACTTTCGGCTATAATATTATTAGATAATAATATTACTGTCAACTATATTATAAAAGATTTTTAAAATTTTATAAAATTCTTTTTTTACTTTAAAGTAAAAATATTTTTACTGATAAATATAGTTTATAATAACAATAAGAGCCACTGGTAAAAAATTTACTTGCAGATTTTATTTTAATATAATCATTGTTCAATGAGTAAAATAAAGCAAGGGAGCTTAAGTTAAAGAACTAAAAACACTATCAAAATACCTAAAAAAACATAAGCTTTATCTTACAGGAAGTATTATATTTATATTTTTAACCGATGCGCTGGCACTTCTTATCCCCTGGATACTCAAGCTTGCCATAGACAATATAGAAAATTTCCCTTCAAACCCTAATCTTCTGAAGTACAGCGCACTCCTGGTAGGAGTGTCAATAGTCGAGGGTTTTTTTAGATTTTATATGAGAAAAATTCTTGTAGGCATATCCAGAAAAATTGAATACAGTATCAGGATAGACTTCTTTTCACATCTGCAAAAATTAGACCCTTCATTCTACACCAATACCAGAACAGGCAGTATTATGGCTCTTATGACCAATGATCTTGAAGCAGTAAGGAATTTTCTGGGACCGGGAATTCTAAATCTTTTCAATACTATCTTTGTCTTTATAACTACCCTTACAGTGATGTTTCTCATAGATGTGAGATTATCACTCTATTCACTTATTGCTATCCCAATACTTCCAATACTGGTAAGTAAAATGGGTGCTATGCTTCATCAGAGATTTAAGAAATCTCAGGAACAATATGCTTCCCTTTCAGCCAGAACCCAGGAGAGTATTGCCGGGATAAAAGTTATAAAATCATTTACCCAGGAAGAAAATGAAAAAAACATATTTTCTGAATTAAATCTTGAATATATGAAAAGAAACCTATCCCTGGCCAGGGTTAGAAGTGCATTCTGGCCCGCAATGATTTTTATTGGAGGGGTCGGAATAATGGTCGTACTGCTGGTAGGCGGAAGACAGGTTATAAATGGAATTTTAACTATAGGCCAGTTTGTCCAATTTACCGCTTACATTGGTTCCATCACCTGGCCTCTTATTTCTCTGGGGTGGGTTATTAACTTAATCCAGCGTGGTTCCGTTTCCATGGGTAGAATCAACAATATATTTAGAATAAAACCGGATATTACCAGCCCAAAAAAACCGCTTCCCTTAAAACCTTTAAAAGGCAGCATCAGTTTCAATCATATTTTTTTTAGGTATGAACTCAGTAAAAATACATCAAGGTTAATAAGAGCAAACTTTACTGATTTCAAAGACACCTACACCCGTAGCAATAAAAATAATTGGTTATTGAAAGATATAAGTTTTGATATTAAAGCAGGAATGAAGGTAGGAATAGTGGGATTTACAGGGTCAGGAAAATCAACCATTGCCAGCTTAATTCCCCGTCTTTATGACCCGCAAAGAGGTAAAATTCTAATAGATGGTTATGATATAAAATCATATCCCCTGGAAATTCTCCGCTCAGATATTGGATATGTTACCCAGGAGCCTTTCCTTTTTTCCAAATCAATTAAAGAAAACATCCTCTTTGGAAAAGAAGAGCTCCTGTCAAATCTTGATGAAGTTGAAACTATGTATAAAATTACAGAAGTTTCAAAAATATCCCATCTTCATGAAGATGTAATCCGGTTCCCAAAAAAATATGAAACTTTAATCGGGGAGCGTGGTGTTACTTTGTCCGGTGGACAAAAACAGAGACTGGCAATAGCCAGGGCTTTGCTTTCCAAACCCAGGATTTTAATTTTTGACGACTCATTTTCGAATGTGGATACCAATACAGAAGAATTAATATTGGGAGATCTAAGAGAAAAAATCAAAGGTATTACTACCATAATAATTTCACACCGTATTTCCACCATAAGGGATTCGGATTTAATCATTGTTATAGATGAGGGGAAGATAAATACAATAGGAAAACACAGCAGTCTTATGGAAAAAAGCGAAATTTATCAGAGTTTATATCACAGACAGCAGTTATCCGAAGAACTTAAAGAGGAAGTTTAAAGGAACGAGAAAATAAAATATGACTGAAAGTTTTTACGAAAAAGATCTAACAGAAAAACAAATAGATAAAAAAATAATTTTAAAGCTTTTAAAATATATCAAGCCTTACCGGTATCTTTTTTGGTTGACTATCTTCTTGCTTCTTTTTACGGCAGGACTGGAAATACTGGGGCCATTCCTGATAAAAATAGCTATTGATCGTTATATTACCCCAGGAAAGCCTGAAGGGCTTCCTTATATAGTATTTTTATTTGGGATGGTTATTCTATTTGAATTTGTAATAAGATACTTCCAGGGATACTACACCGAATATATGGGCCAGAAGGTAATATATGATATGAGAATGGATATTTTTTCACATATAAATAAAATGCCAATGTCCTTCTTCGATAAAAATCCGGTAGGCAGAATTATGACTAGAGTCACCACTGACGTCCAGACCTTAAACGAAATGCTATCCTCGGGAATCGTAACCTTCTTTGGAGATGTATTCATGATACTGGGAATTATGGTCATGATGCTTTTCCTGAACTGGAAACTATCACTCATCACCTTTTCAGTACTTATTTTACTGGCTATTGCCGCATTTATATTCAGATCCAAAGTCAGAATATCCTTCAGAATCATCAGAGCAAAAATATCCAACATCAACTCTTTCCTGCAGGAAGCAATTTCCGGAATCAATACCACCAAACTATTCAACAGACAAAAGGAAAACAATAAGGATTTTAGAACCCTAAATCAGCAGTATCTGGATATTTACCTGAAAACCATATTTTATTATGCTGTATTTTTCCCGATAGTAACTTTTATAAGTATTTTGGCAATAGCTTTAATAATCTGGTATGGAGGACAAAAAGTCATACAGAATTTTCTTACCCTGGGAACTCTGGTAGCCTTCATCCAGTATATAGAAAAATTCTTTCATCCCATAAGCGATTTGAGTGAAAAATTTGGAATCCTTCAGGAAGCCATAGCGGCTTCAGAGAGAATATTCAAACTTCTGGATCAGAAGCCTTCCATTGTATCTCCCGCCAGCCCTGTAAAAGCTAAGGGGGCTAAGGGAAATATTAAATTTGACCGGGTATGGTTCGCTTATAATAACCGGGACTACGTACTTAAAGATATTTCTTTCAAACTTGAAACCGGGAGGAGCGTAGCTTTTGTAGGAGCAACCGGGTCAGGCAAGACTTCTATTATAAACTTGCTAAACAGATTTTATGATATTAATAAAGGAAAGATTTTTCTTGATGACATAGATATTAAAAGGTTCGACCTGCAGGATTTAAGGAAACATATCGGAGTGGTAATGCAGGATGTATTTCTTTTTTCCGGTACCATATTGGATAATATCCGTCTTGGAAATAAGGATATTTCATTAGAGGAGGTAGTAAAAGCTTCAAAATATGTAAATGCCCATAAATTTATAGAAAGACTTCCTGGCAAATACGACTATGAAGTGAAAGAGAGAGGACAGACATTATCAGTAGGCCAGCGCCAGCTAATTGCTTTTACCAGAGCTCTTGTATTCAATCCGGAAATCCTTCTGGTACTTGATGAAGCTACCTCAAGTATTGATTCAGAAATAGAAGCATTAATCCAGGATGCCTTGATTAAAATAATGAAAAACAGAACCACCATAGTAATTGCTCACAGGCTTTCCACTATAAAAAATGTGGATAAAATAATAGTCCTATCTCATGGCAGAATAGTGGAAAAGGGTACTCACCAGGAACTTATTAAATTAAGGGGAATTTATTACAAACTCTATAGATT
>JADBLP010000065.1:0-22896 GCA_014894375.1 Actinomycetota bacterium
CTTAAAGGAGAAATAAATGGGTTCTCAATTGGTTGTGAGTTGTTATCTGACCCAAGAGAAGTATGCGATGCAAATGGATGTATAACTTATCTTGACAAGATTAATATCTTGGAGGTAAGTATTTGCTTACCGCCAAATCAAATGGTATTGTGTAATCCGGAAGAGAAAGAGATAAAAGATATAAATATTGGTGATTTGGTTTATACTCATAAGGGAAATTATAAACCAGTAATTAATAAGTTTGTTAGACATTATGATGGGGATTTAATTAATATTAAACCAATGTTTACATCCGATGTGTTTTCTATGACAACAAATCACCCCGTTTGTGTTGCTATACAAGAAAAGTGCAAGGAATTTAAATCTTGGGGTTGGATAAATTGTAATCCATCATGTAAAAGGGAAGATTGTGAACAAAAACCAAAAGAATTTACTAGAAAATGGGTGAGAGCAGAAGAACTATCAAAAGATAATCATCTCATTGCGTATCCGATAAATAAAAAAATATTAACAAATGATGAAATATTAAGTCATTGGGAAGATTCTTGGGTCAGTAAACAAAACTATAAGAATGGGGGGTTGAAGAAAGAGCAATTATTAAATAAAGATTTCTGGAGATTAGTTGGATATTGGTTGGCGGAGGGTTCCTCTTCTATATATGGTGATGGGAGGCATGTGTTATTCTATTTTGGAAAAACAGAAGATAATTTAATCGTAGATACAGAAAAGTTGATATCTACTTGTGTAAAACGGAAGTTTGTAAAAACATACACACAAACAAATACATGTAAGTTAGATATTCCAGATAAAGCATTCTATGATTTTCTGCAAATATTTAAATCATTCCCATATAAAAGAGGAAATAAGAAAATACCAAGATGGGTTATGGAATTACCATTAGATTTTCAGAAAGAATTAATATATGGATATTATATGGGTGATAAGTTTTGTTCTGTATCAAAGCAAATGTTGTTATCTATCAGAAACATATTGTTAAGATTTGGAATATTACTTAACTTTGGTAAAAGAACAGATGCGGGCACATGTGTAATTGAAGGTAGAAAATGTAATACACAAGCAAGTTATTCATTGGGGTCAGAAAAAAGTAAATTCTTAAAATTGATGCAATTACCATTAGTTCATACAAAAAAAGAAAACAATCTTGATAAATGGGATAATGATTATGTATATGTCCCAATAAGAGAAATAACAAGAACACCATATTTTGGTGATGTGTATAATATTGAAGTTCAAGATGATAATTCATATGGTAATGATTTAATAATGACTCACAATTGTTCAAAACCAATCAATAAATTATCAGGATTCACTGTTATTTCTAAATCAGATTTACTTAGTAAAGATGTATGTAAGAGTTGTAATATATTTAATCAGGTAGATAAAATGGTTGAAGAACCAAAAACTGAAACAAAAGAAGAGCCAAAGGAACTTTCTGTAGAGGAAAGGATAGAGGCAATAGAGAGGTCAATGTTCAATATTCAGGCAGCAATCACCAAGATGGGTGAATTGCAGATGGCTGAAGAGGAAAAAGCTAAGAAGCCCGTGGAAGAGAAACCAGTTGTTCCTCCAGAAGATGAGAAGAAACCAAAAGAAGTTCCTTGTAAGAGTGAAGAAGTTCCTATAGTAGAATCAGCACTTACAAAGAAAGATTTTGATGAATTTAGAAAGTCTATGGAAGACTTAATTTCCAAATCTATTGCTTCTATAGCAGAATCTTTGAAGCCGAAAGAACAAGAGCAAAAAGTCAAGTCCGAATTGGAATTGGCGTTAAAAGCAAGAGATGAACAGATTGAAAATCTAAAGAAAGCATTAGATGAGAAATCAACTAAAGAGAAGATAGAAACAATTACAAAGGCAGAAGCAAATAGTGAGCCAAAAACTGTTCAGGATAATACAGATAAGGAAAGTCAAGTTATGTTAGAAGAAGATTATCCTATAGTAGTTTCTAAGGGAACAGTCTCCTCTAGAAAGTTTGTTAGAAGTTAAATAAAAGGATTGATGAAAAATGGTGTTTAAAACAATAACCGATGATATAATCGTTCAAGAAGGGACATTTGGATTTTCATTTATTGCATCAGGAACAATCTATGCTGGGCAATTAGTTAAACCAGCAGGACCAATGCAAGTTCAAGCAACTACTGCTGGTACTGATAATTCAATTGGTGTTGCTGCGTATTATGTAACAAAAGGTGAGGCTGTAGATATATACGGTCCTGGTAACATAATTCGTAGTTTGGCATCTGGTGAGACAGCAATTGGAGCAGATTTATATGCTGGTCATGGTGGATACTTTGCAGATGATGTAACGTATGGTGGTACATCTCCATGTGTTGGAATTGCTTTGCAAATTGCTGCTGGTGGTGCAATTGCTGGGTCTGGCCAAATAACTGTACTTTTGAAATAGTTGGAGGGGATGATATATGGCTACATTTGTTACTCCAACGGATGATATAATTGTACAGGAAGGAACTTTCGGATATACTTTTATTGCATCTGGTGCAATTTCTGGTGCACAATTAGTAAAATCTGCAGGACCAATGCAAGTTCTAAAAGCAACTTCTAGTACTGATAATGCAATTGGTATAGCAGCATATACAGTTACAAAAGGCAAAGCCGTTACTGTATATGGACCATTTAATATAGTTCGTTCATATCTAGCAAGTGCTGCAACAGTTGGTACTGATTTATATATAGGAAATCTTGGAGCATTTAATTCTGGTGGAACTGCTACGGTAATTGGTGGTACTGAACCATGTGTTGGAATTGCATTAGAATCAAAAGCTGCGGGGTCAACCTGTAGGATTCTATTGAAATAATCTTAATGTTTCTCTTTATGTATTAATGTATATAATGTTGAAATATATGATAGAAGTACTAATTTAAAATGAAAGAATATTGGAGATATTGTCCAAAATGCCAATGCATTTATTCATTAGAAATGTTTTATGGAATTCATGTATTTTCTGGATATTGTAGAGATTGCATGAAAGAATACCAGAAGAATAATATTTCTTGTAGTGAATCCCGTAAGAAATATCTAATAGAATGGTATAAAGAAAATCCAAACTATCTAGTGGAGTGGTATAGGAAGAATCCAAACTATCGTAAAGAGTGGTACAATAATCATAAAGAACAATGTAGTAAGGTACATAGTAAATACATGAAAACAAGAAAGGGTAAACTTGCTAATCATAGAATGGCTTGTAAACATTTGGGAAGGGGTGCAATACTTGTACTTGACAATATTTTCCAAGATGATATAGATATGGAATATCATCATATATTTTGTGATATGCCATTTATAATACCAATTCCAAGTGGTGTACATCGGAAAGTTGCAGGTAGTAATGGTATAAAACATTTTGAATATTGCAAACATTGGATTAAAGATATCTATGGTTTAGATATAGATATATTTATTCAATAAACTGTATGTTAACTGTAATTTATTTATTTAGGTTATTATGACGAAAGATAAAAAGGAATTTACTATTGAAAAAATGTCTCCCTTGCAAAGTTTGCTTACCTTCGGAAAAGCTGGTAATGCAGAAAAAAAGGGAATGTTAAATAAAGAATGGTTTAAAAAGTCTATTGAAGGAAGAACTTGTTCCATTCCGTTTCAATTCAAAACTTATGGATTGAATTCTCCATATGAAAGAATTGATGGATATAAGGCCCTGTTGCAAAGTGAGAATCAAGCAATTACTGATTCCACATTAGTTCAGGAGGAAGTTTATAGGACAGTTATTGAAGGAACAGAACCATTTAAATGTTGGAGACAACTTTGCCCAACTACAACTGCAGAGAGTTATCAAACAAGAATTCTAAAAGGTGAACTTGGAACTTATGCAGATGAAGTTGCTGAAGCTGGTGCAATACCAATTGACACACAAACATATACGACTATAAATATCCCAATCAAGAAATATGGAGTTCGACCAGTAATTACAAATGAGTTGATAGCAGATTCTCTGTTTGATATCGTTGAGATGGAACTCAGAAAAGCTGGTGCTCGATTAGAGAACAAATTGAACCGTGTAGTTCTTGATAAGATATTGAATGGTGATTATAAGATTGCCACAAGCACATTGAATCCTGCTGGTGCACATATTGCAGTATCAGATATTGCTCTTGCTGCAAAGAAAGTCAAGAAACAGAACATCATGCCAGATACAATGGTGACTCATCCAACAGCAGAGGGGTATCTTCTCCAAGATAGCAATCTTGCGTATGTTGCATATGCTGGAAATCCTTCACCATTAACTCTTGGTGTAGTTCCTAAATTGATGGGGTTAACTCCATATACTTGTACAGCAACCGATAAAGCAGGTCCAACTTGGAATGATTCAGTAGCAGGAACAGATGTTCATGCAATCGTGTTCTCAAAGAATGACCTTGCAATGCTCCGTATGAGACAAGATATCACAATCACAGAATATGATGACCCAATCCATGACCTCGTAGGCATGTCTTGCCTAATGAGATATGGTGCAGAAGTTCTTAATGAGAAAGCTGGTTGTGTCATTTATTACAAATAGTAATATTTAATGTGGTATGGAAACATACCATCTTTTATTCTTTATGTTTAATGTGATTTGTTTGGTTATATTGAATTGATATAATCAAGATATTAGAATTAAAATAATAGGAGATTAAAATATGGTTGGAAGCAAGATTCCTGTTTTGGAAGTAGAAAGATTAGGTATTACAGATGATGGTAGAGGTGTTATATTTTATGAAGATGGTAAAAATGCCCATATAAATACAATCAATCATTCCATTATAAAATATTCTGGGAGTGCAGATGGTTGGTTGAAATTTGGTTTTGTATCTGGTAGCACTTATGGTGCGACAGGTGCGACCGCATATGTACCATTCTATCGAACTAAACCTACTGCTTAGATATGTTACATGGAAGAGGAAATCAGAAGTTCCTCACTAAAGAATACGAAGAAGATAGGCAAGAAGCTTTGGAGAATAGAACAAAGTTTACTGATGCAGAATTAACAGATTTAGAGATAACTACTGACCAAGGAAGAGGAAAGACTGATTATAGAAAGTACCAAGTTTGGCAATGGACTGGATATTCCCCAAAAATACGTAAAAAAAGAAAAATTGATGTCCGAAGTAGACCACAAGTTGGTGGAAAGTTTTAAGGTGGTGATTTAAATCGTAGATTATAGTCCTAAATATTGTTCGGAGAGTTTCATAAGGAATTTCACTTCACCACCTCTCGATTTTACAGATGTATCACAAGCAGAACTTCTTGCAAAGATAGAAGCAGTTGAAGATTATGTAGATACCGTCTTTGAGACTGGTTCTGCTATTCCATGTGCTCTTCTTGTTCTTTCCAAGTTAATCCAAAATCCTACTCTTGCTAAGAAATATGGTGCATTAACAAGTGAAAATTTCAGAGGAGATTATGGTTATACACTTAAGACAACTGGTTCACCATATGACATTGCTAAATCGTGGGAGGAAATGGGTTATTCTATGTTACGTATGAAGTCATTCACTAAAGATTCAAAACTGAAAATCTACATCAGTAATAGTTGAAGGTTGAATAATTTGTCTCCATATTCGGGTCCAGATGAAAGGTACGGACAAAAATGGAATGCTAGACGTTTTCTGATTTTTGCAAAGTATAACTACATCTGCCAAATTTGTAAACGATATTCAAAAGGCAATATGTGTCTTCATCATATTAGACCAATAGGTATCTCAAACGATAATTCTAGTCGAAATTTGCTACCTATCTGTAATTCTTGTCATTATATGATTCATCAAGAGTATATAGAAAATAAAAAGAGGTTTAGTGTATGACTTTTTCTTCTCTCTTAGTACACAATTCGTATATCCAAACAAAATATTCTTCACAGAATAGTCTTGGAGAGTGGTTATTCACTTATTCTTCTTCATCCACACCATTTGCTTGCAGGATGAGTCCTCTTTCTGCTATGGAAAGGATAGATTTAACTGGTAGATTTGATGATGTAAGATATCGTTGCTTCTGTGAACCAGATATAGATTTAACTGTTGATAATCGATTGGTGTATAATTCTGAAACATATCGGGTAAAAGAGGTAATAACTGATAGTTCATATCACCACAAGGTTTCTTATCTAACAGAGTTATAGGAATTATGCAATACAACATAGAAGTAAGTGGGATTGATAAAGTTCTTGCCAACTTAACAAAATTAGAATCAGTTATTCAATCAAATATAAAGCCAGGATTAATAGGTGCAAGTGATAAACTTAGAGATAGTGCAATAGGCAACTTAGCAAACTCTAAATGGCCTCCAAGTGTTGATGATTTATCTATAAGAGACAAAACTTCTTGGGATACAATTGATGGTGGAATGAATGCTATCATATTAGAGTGTCAAAGTCAACATGCTTTAGCAGTCGAAAAAGGAACTTTTGCAAGTCCTAAACTTGGTGCAGATGGAAGATTTCATTCAGCAGAATTAACACAAACTGGTGGTCCATTTCCAGTTGGGAAAAGTCAAGGGATTCTTGTGAGATTTGCAACATCAATTGCTCCACAACAACCAAAAAATTATCTTACTGGTGCTATGAATAATCCTACAACAATGAATGCTATGATAACAGAAGTTGGAAATGTATTGAATAGAGCAATAATGACAGTTGGTGTATAAATGTCTTCTTCTATAGCAAATGAAATTCGAGGATTCCTTTGCAGTTCAACTTCAGTTTTGTCTAAAGTTCCTAAAGGGAATATCCTATTTGGATGGCCAAAACTTGTAGAGAAGTTCCCATGCATTATCATCAATCAAGTTGCTGGTAGTGATATGGGTTATTTAGGTTATAAGTCTGCCACCAAAGGAACAAGGATAAGAAAAGAAACAGTTACATTTCAAGTGGATATCCTTTCCAGAACTAGTAGGCAGGACTTGTATAGTGTTGCAGATGCAGTTGTTCCTCTATTTATGGTTTCTGGAAATTATCGAAAGGATTCAGAGATTGATACTTATGATGATAATCTGAGTGCTTTCAGGAAGATTCAAACATTTACTAAATCACATCTTATTGATGATTAAAGTCAATGAAATGGATGTTAATTTTTATGTTGTTTAAAATGTAGTATTATGGAAGAAAATATGTTAAAAGAAATAAACTGTTATAAGGAATATAATAGAAAGGAGGTCTGAGAACAATTGGCACAATCACAGGAGAAAACTGTAAAGTAAAGATTGGCACTCATGCTGGTGGTACTGCAATGAATTGGGCAACTGGTGGAAAGTCATATACCCTTTTTGGTATGGCAGACTTCTCAATGACATTCGATAGAGGAGTTATAGAACAAGACCTCATTGGAGTTGCTGGGAATTATAAAGACCAAGGTGCATTAAGTATAGATGGTTCATTAACCATAAGCAAGTTGGATACTGCAGCAAATTCAGACTTCTTGAATAATATCTTAGATGGAACTGGAATAAATAAGTACTTTGCAGTTTCAGCTAATGTTGGTGGGACTTTAACTGATGATACTTATCTAAAATTTGTGTTCGTATCTGGTCAAGTTACTGGATGGGACACAACTGCTGGTGATGCAAGTACAATCACTGAAGCAAGTATAGATTTTATTACAATAAATCCTCAATCTGTTACATATAAGGGAGGGATGATAAGTGATTGTAAACCACACGGATAAAGGAGGTAGAGAATAATGACAACCCCAACAGTATATACAGGTGAAGATGCAATAATTTGGATAAAGAATGGCCCAAGTGATTTTGGTGGATGGTTATCACATCCTACACTAGCTCTATCAGATTTCTCTCTGACAATTTCAAGAGGAACTGCTGAACAAGAATTGGTCGGTTCTAAAGGTAATTTCCAATTAGCAGGTGCTAGAAGTATAGAAGGTTCACTTACATCCTGTAAAATGACACAAGCAGGATTAGGCACAATCATTTCTGGTATGATTAGTGGAACTCCAATACAAATATCTGGTAATCTTGGTGCAACTGCATTACACTTTTATTTCAAGAGTGCAATGATTACTGGATTTGATTTCAGTGTTGGAACTGCTGATGATATTACAGAAGGAAGTCTAGATTATACTTTACTGCAGTCATACATGATATCTGGTGTACAAACTAAAACAGATTTTGTTGGCATTAGTGACTGGTTCAGATACTAATCCATCTCTTTTCTTTTTTCTTTATGTTTCATGTGATTTTTATCTGGTAAGCATACGCTTATCAAGAGGAACAAATATTTGAGAGATAAAACTTATGTTAGTGAATATAATAAAAAGTATTATGTAAATCATAAAGAAGAAAAGAGAGAATACGATAGAAAATATAATCTAGAACATAAACAAGAAAGAAGTGAATATAGAAAAAATTATTATCGAACTCATATACAAGAGGAGAAGGATTACTCTAAGAATTATAAACAAAGTGAAAATGGGAAGAAAACAGTAAAAAAGCATTTATGTAAAAGAAATAGAAGATTAAAATGGATTCCTTTATGGGATAATCCATTTCCTGAAGAGATAAAAATAGATTGGCATCATATCAATAATTTATTTGTAATACCAATACCAAGAACTTTACATCAAAAACATATTACTAATAATACAAATAAGCATAGAATACTAGTAAATGTTGAAATAGAAAGAATGTATAAGATTAATGTTGAAGAATTATTATATAATTGTGATGTTTAGCATCATAATGGGAGAATAATATGGAAACACAAACGGTAGAATCTACTTCCCAAACAGAAATTGATAAACTTAAAGGAAAGGTTGCTAAGAAAGAACAAACTGATGTGGAAAGTATAATTAAGCAAGTTGCAACAAGAGATAAACTTGAAAGAGATTACTATGAAGATTTACTTGAAGTTGCATTTTATACTGCACCTGGAATTAAGAGAATGATTAAAGCCAAACGGCCAACTCAAAAGCAAATGCTCATGATTATGACTCTTTCTTTGCAAGCATCTATCTATGAGAAGTTAAATAATGAACAAGCAATTACCAAGATGACAGAAATCTATGGGCAATTGAGCAATCTTGCAGCAACTCTTTGTGAAGACAAGAAATTGGATGAGAAGTTCTGGTCGGAATGTATATCATTCACTACACTGCAGAATTTCATAAGTGAATTGATTAGAATGACACAACAGGGGCCAATTTCGGATAGTGAAATTTCATCCTTTCGTGCAAAGTAATATAGGATTTTTAGAGTATGAGATGTGTCAATTCCTTCATGTTACTCCAATGCAATTAGGAAAATTACGTAGGAAAGACCCTGCTGGCATAAGATTTATAGAACAACATTATATCTATAGAAGGAATGAAGAATCAAAGCACTGCAAAGAAATGGAGAGAAAAGCAAAGTCTAAGAAGGGAGGAAAGAGAAGATAAAATGAAATCAAATAGACACAAAGATTCTTGTAATTGTGATTGGTGTCGTAGACTTAATGGTGAGTCAATTGAAATGTCTGAGGAAATAAGAAGAAAAATAGGGTTATCAAATAAAGGGAAGCATCAGACAGATGAAACTAAAAGAAAAATAAGTGTTGCTAATAAAGGAAAATTGCCTTGGACTACAGGAAAACATCATTCTGAAGAAACCAAAGAAAAGATTAGAATTTCTAATAAAAATCATAAATCTGATTGTAAGTGTGCCTGTTGTATAGTAAAAAGAGGAGAAGAACCATCAAGTTGGAAATATTGGTCTGAAGAAAGAAGACAATCCCAATCAGAAATTATAAAACGTAAAGGAATACCGAATCGAATTGTATTTCAAAAAGGATGTGTATCTCCAATGAAAGGAAATCATCTCACTGAGGAAAGTAAAGAAAAATTATCTAAATCTATTAAAAAAACATTTGCTGAAAGTGGATTTACGCCTTGGAACAAAGGATTAACAAAAGAAACTGATGAACGTATAATGAAAGTAGCATTAAGTCAAATTGGACATCTTGCACTAAGAGGTGAAAATCATTATAATTGGCAAGGTGGCAAATCATTTGAACCTTATTCACTTGAATTTAATAAAGAGTTAAAAGAACAAATCAGAAAAAGAGATAATTATATCTGCCAAGAATGTGGGATACCCCAAAAAGAATTAGGGTATACTTTACATTGCCATCATATAGATTATGATAAAAAAAATAGTTCTTTAGATAATTTGATTAGTTTATGTAAATCATGTCATATGCAAACAAACTATTCTAGAGATGATTGGAAGAATTATTTTAAAGATAAGTTAAATGGAGATAGTTAATTATCAACATCTATATGGTAACTGAGAAAGCAAAATCTCATAAAAGTGGTAAAAAGCACTAGAATTGCAGGATAATGTACATGGTGTTTTGAAACTGCCTTTATTAGTGGTATAAAACAGGTAAAAGTGATAACTTCTGTGGGTGTGTACCGACTTTGGAGCATTATTACACTGAAAATACGTCCAACAGGAGAAAATGCTTAATTTGTATGTTTGAATTAAAATGTTATTGGATTTCCTTTATTTAAGTGCCTAATGCATAAGTTTTTGAGTGTCGCTTGGGTGGATTAGTAAAGATTATCTATGTTCACTTTTTGTCAATGATTACTTTATGTGATTAATTGCTATTTATAGGATAAATATTATGACTTTATGGGATTAAAGGGAGTAGTACCAATAAAAGATTGTAATTGCATTAGATGTGGTATAGAATTATTTGGAGTTCAAAATAGTACAAAATATTGTAATACTTGTAGTAGAGTTGTAAAAAATGAAAATGGATATCGATATGGAAAATTACATCATCAACAAATTTTAGAAATACAGAAAAATTGGAGAAGAAATAATCCAGAAAAGAAACAAGAAGAAGATAGAAGATTTAGAGAAAAATATCCGGAAGAACTTAAAATTAGAAAAAAGAAATATAATAAAAAATATTATAGTTCTGAAAAAGGAAAAGAGAGTCTTCATAGGGGGAAAATAAAACGCAGAGAAAAACTTAATAACATAATACATTCATTTTCTTATGGTGATTGGTTGGATAAATTGAAATTAACAAACGGATATTGTCCAAAATGTAAAATGTATGTTGGAATAGATAATTTAACATTAGATCACATATTACCAATTTCTAAAGTAGAATTTAAGCATATTTACACAATTAATGATATCCAACCATTATGTAAAAGTTGTAATTGTAAAAAAAGTGATAAATTATGAGTTTGGATTCATATGAAAGAAATAATTCTATCAAATTAACTTGTATATTCAAGTCAGGCGGAATTGCAACAAGTCCAATTTCAGCAAATCTTTCAGTTTATAAACCAGATGGTACATTATTTTATCATGATGTTTCTGGGCATAGAACTGGAAATACTGGTGAATTTTATTATTATATATCAACCCAAAATACAAATGACTTGGGAATATATGTGACAGAATGGCATGGTGACATTTCTTTTGGAAGTTGGGGTAGATTACCATATATGGATAGAAATGCGTTTATTCTTACTACAATTGCTTAGATTTAAATTGATTAAAGGATTAGATTTATGGTTACATCGATAGGAACTATTCAAATTACAATTCAGGCACTTACGCCTATACTTGACCAGTTGAAACAAGTTAATACTGGAATAGCTAATTTTGGAAAGAATCTTAAAGGTATTACTGGTAAAGGTATTGATACTTCTGGTGCTACTAAAGACTTTGGCGTTTTCATGAAACGTATAGATTCAGGAATTTATGGAGCACAAGAACAATTCAGTAATTTAAATGAATCTGGTAAAAATAATTTAAATGAATTAGGTAAAGTTACAGATGTTACTTCAAAAAGAGTTGTTAATTCAACAAAACAGATGAAACAAGGAATTATCGGTCAATTACTTGATGTGCAAACATTTGTTGGTCAGATAGTTCATTACATCACTTTCTCAATTGGTGTTCAATTAGTAATGGGAATCAAGAAGGGATTTGCAGATTTACGAGAAAGTTTTGTTGAATTTGAAAAGAACATTACAGATGTAGTTGCAGTAACAGGTTATGTTGGAAGTGCATTTGATGATGTAAAAGAAAGAATTTCTAAACTCGCTAGAGTAGTATCTAAAGAATCTATTTATAGTGCTGTGGAAGTATCTAAAGCCTTTTATGATATTGCTTCTGCTGGGTACGATGTATCTAAAATGACGAAAGAACAACTAATTCCATTTACACAATATGCTGCAGCAACACAATCTGATTTGGCAATATCTACTGAATCTATTCTCACTACATTAAAGTCTTATAATATGGATATTAGTGAAGCTGCTGAAGTTACAGATATATTCACACAATCAATCATTTCATCTTTCTTAACAATGGAAACTCTTAAAGATGGAATGTCTTATGTTGGGCCAATTGCAGGAACACTTGGAATTACTTTAGATGAAACTGTTGCTTCTTTAGCTGCATTATCTGATAGAGGAATGCAAGGTGGAATGGCTGGACAAAGACTCACAATGATTTTTACACAATTACTCTCTCCAACCGCTAGAGCAACTGAAATGCTTGATGCAATGGGACTTTCAATGGCTGAATTAGACCCAAGAACTCATACACTTACTGAGATTTTATTAAAGTTACAAGCTGCAAACTTTTCAGCAGCAGAAGCATCTGAGATGTTCCGTACAAGAACTGCTGGTGCTGCCACTGTTTTAGTAGAAAATGCACAAGAAGTTGGAAGATTAGCAGACACATATCGTTCTGCAATTGGTGTTACTGAGGCAGTTGCAGATGCACAACAAACTACTTTATGGGCAGCATTAAAAAGAACAACAAATGCAGTTACAGAACAAGCAACTGTGATTGGTAATGATTTAAAACCTTTATTTGAATCTTTAGCGACTGGTACGATGCAAATGGCATTGGTATCCATGAATGCTCTTGGAGCAGTTGTAAAAGCAGTTGCAGATAATTGGAGTTGGTTTTCAAATGTATTAAAAGTATTAATTCCCATATTACTTACAACGATAGCACTATATAAGTTAGAAACTGCAGCTATCGCAAAAGATACACTAGCAAAGGTTGCATTAGGCACAACTACTGGATATAATATTTTGATGCAAAAGTTACATAATATACAAATGAAATTTGGAGTTTTGTGGAATGTAATTTCATTAAGAAGTACAAAAGCACTTATTGCAGCAAGAATAGCAGAAGCCGCAGCTACTGGATTAGTTTCAAAGTCATTATTAAAATTAAAGGTTGCTATGTTGAGTATTCCAATTCTTGGATGGATTGCAATGCTCACAACGTTAGTTGTTACACTAGAACAACTTGGTGCATTTGAGGGAATTAAAGCATGGTTAGGAGTAGATAAAAAAGCAGAAGAAAGTTATATACGATTAGGTGATGTGATTTCTGATTTAGATGTTAAGTCTAATGAATTTATTGCAAATACTATAAAAGGATTTTCTAACTTAAAAATTTCTTTAGATAAAGTTAAGATGGGTGCGAGTTTATCTGAAGCAATAGTAGATTCAGAATCATTACTTGATTCATTCAAGAATTTACTTGATGTTGGTGCAGGAAAAAGGGAAACTGCTGCAGGTATAGTATGGGATGCATTATCTAAAGATGTGGATAAGTATAAAGATAAGATAATAGAAGTTATAAATCTTCAAGTAGAAGGCAGAAAAGCATATGCAACTCCAGAAATGTTTGCTGCTGCACCATCTGGATTTATGAAAGCATATAAAGATTGGGTTTTGGAAGGTACTAAATCACAAAATAAATTAATAGATATGTTTGATGAGATAGCTGGGATTACAAGTAGTATAATTGCAATTTCCTTAGTTGATGAATATCTTAAAACTGCTAAAGCAGTAAAACAGTTAACTTCTGTAGAGGAAGATAGATTAACTGCGGAATATGCTTTGAATCTTTATCTTGGAAAACAATTGCCTTTATTGGATGGAGTTGCCAATAAAGAGAAGATAATAGCAGATGCAAGAGCATTAGTTACAACTTATACTAATGAATATAATAATGCATTAAAAATAACTACTGCTTTAACAGAGAATTATCTTAATGCACAAAAGAATTCAGTAAATACTAACAGAGAAGTAACTGCTGGAATAAATTCCATGCTTACTGCTATTAGGTCAATTAATATTGCACGTAAAGATTTAACAGATGAAGAAGGAAAAGCGATAGAAGGTGGTTCGTTAGATGAATGGGTTGCTGTATTAGAAGAAATCGCAACTGTTCAAAGTGATGTAAGTATAAATACTGAAAAACTCAATACATTAATGGCAAATCAAAGTGTTGTTGCAGAAGAATTAGCACAAAAGATTCTTGAATATGGTGCTGATTCTTTAGAAGCAAAGAATGCACAATCAGAATTAAATCGAGTTATAGAAGAAAGAGTTTCTATTGAAGCAGCAATTGCTGAAGCAGATGCTAAAAGAATAGCATCAGAAACATTAATTGCATCAGTTCTTAAAGATGAAGTTGAAGCTGAAAAACAGTTACATGAAACAGAAAAGTTATTACTAGGTGTAGCACAGCAATTGATAACTTTACGTGAAGCAGAAACGAGTGCTTTGACAGATAAATATAAAGCACAAGCAAAGATAGATGCACTTAGATATATAGAAATAAACTTCACAAAGATATATTCCGAGAAATTAAAGAATTATTTTGAAGCACAACAGAAAATATTTGATATAGAAGAAAAACTCTACAAACTTCGAGTTAGTGAAGATGAGCAACAAGAAAGTTTATTTGAAAAACTTGCTGAACAAGGAATGTTAACTGAAGAAATGATTCAGTTATACATTGCTTTACAGGAAGCACAAGGAGAAATAATGGCATTAACATATGATTTTACACAAGCATATGGAGGTCTAACTGAAGAGCAAAGAGCAGTTGTTGATGGATATATGCTTGGAACAAAGACTTTACAAGATTTATATGATGCTGGAATAACTAATGTTGATATTTTTGTTCAAATGAAAGCAGCACAAGATGCATTAACTGCTGCAACCAAGAATTTCAATGACCAGATAATTCCATTGATACAGCATTTGGTGGATATTGGTTTGGTGACTGCTGAAGCAGCAAAAGCATTCTTTGATTTAATATCAAGAACAAATGATACTGCTCAAGCAAATTGGGATTTAGCACAAAGTTATCAAGGATTACTTGACTCTATGGGGAATATGATTTCTACTAATATAACTCTTTTACAAAGTTTAATTACAGACCCAACTCAAGATGCTGCAAGTCAAATAGATGAATTGCTTGTTAAATTAGGATTAATACCAGAAGGTTTAAGTGAATCAGAAAGGCAAGCACAAGCATTAGCTTTAATGAATTCTTTATATGGAACTACGAATGATTCTTTAGATGATTTTAGTCAAGAACAATTAGTTGTTGCTGCAACTTTACTTGATGTAGCGGATAATATAGGTATTTATACTAAAGATATGTCTTTAATGCAAATTGCTGCAGCATTAGGATTTGATAGTTTAACTGATTTAAATAATATAGCAAGTACATCTTTTGCTAATACAGATACCTTTGCAAAAGCAACAGAAGATTTAGCAACTGCCGCAAAAGCATTCAAAGATGCTGCAGTTGAATTAGTTGATGCATTTACTAAAATGCAGATATTAAGTACACTTGGAATAGGTGAAGGCGGAGCAGAAGCAATTGCTCTTATGCTAAGACTAAATTTTTCAGAAGCAGTAAAAACATTCGGTGGTGATTTGGATTTACTTTTATCTACTCTTGCAGATGAAGATTTTTCATTTGATTTCAGTTTTACATCATCTTGGGACGATGAAGATTGGGATACATTTGTAAACAGTATGGGTCCAAAAACAAAAGAGATTATTGCTGCAATTAATAAAGCAGTACCAACATTAGATATTAAAGAAACATGGACTGGAAAAGATTGGAAAGACCACGAAGGTGATTTACAAGCAAATCTTGGTACTATTAATCGTATTTTCTCTGGATATCAACTATTTTTGAATTTTGATTCAAAATGGGATAAATTAGATTGGTCTTCTTTCATATCACAAGTTCAAACAAATACTGGGAATCTTAAATCTCAAATAGAAGGGATGGCAACTAAATTAGGAATAACTATAGATTGGGATAAAGAGGGAAGTTTCGAAAGTTTTGTATCAAATCTCAGTGCAACAGATTTACAAACTTTTATAGGAGTTGTTAAAGAAAATGGTGCAACTCTTCCAATAGATGTAGATGAAACTGCATTCACTACTTTTACTACTTTATTAGCAGGATATGACCCCGCAACAGAAACAATAACATATGATACTAATACAGATGCATGGATAATAACAAAGAATGATATAGACACAGAAATAAATAAAGACCATATAATAGATATTGATATAAAACCAACAACTAAAAAAGAATGGTGGGATGGTATATGGACGCAAATATCAGGATTTTTTGATTATTTTAAAGGTTTATTTGGAGTTCATGCAATGGGAGGTATTGTTGGATTACAGAAAGGGGCAATGGTTAAAGGACCGCAAATGGCACTTGTTGGTGAAGCAGGTCCAGAAGCGATTATTCCTCTTGAAGGAATGAACAAGAAGTATGGTGAAGAACTCCTAAAGTATATCATACCAAAATACTATCCAGATTTGCTTAAATTGCAGACGGGTGGAATGGTTGGTGGTGGAAGAAGTGTTTCTTATGGTGGAGATACTAATCAAAATGAGAATTTCAGTATAATGGGGCCAATCTACGTTCAGGGTGTAGCCGATGAAAATGATTTTGTTGAGAAATTACGATTTAAAATGAGGTCTTCTAGATAATGCCAGATTTAGAAGTGAGTTATGCGGTTTATTTCAATTCAGGGATGAACTCCAGAAGTAATTCGTTCATTAATGGGAGCAACATAACACACATACAATTGAACAATTCAGACCAAAGTTACTATCAGGATGGAATCATAGAACTTTATGATTGTTCTGCTCAAGTTGTTGGGGATTCAGTAGATATTTATATTAATGATTCATATGAGTTCAGTGGGTATGTTTCAAGGAGGCAAATTCATCATAAAGCTGGAAAACATCTTTATTCTTATCAATTGATAGGTAAAACATATGACTTATGGAGATTTAGAACAGGTAGAAATGACCTTTACACAGGATATTCTGGTTATATAGCATCTTCTTTAGTGAGTAAGTATTGTTATCCAACGGTATTAGGTAATTCAAATATTACAGATGGTTGCAGTTTTACTAATCCGATAGACTTATCCGACCAAACTGTTGGTGATGCACTAGTAACATTAATTGGTTATGATGCATTCAAATTCTATGTTGATACTGACAGAAAATTAGTTTATTATGACCCATCAGAAGAAGCAACTAGTATAATTATGGTTGAAGAAGATGATATTCTTGATATGACTCCAATTGAGGAAGCAGATGAAGATTTAGTTAATGATGTTCTTGTAATTGGTGGGACAGCATATTCTAATACTACGAATATTCCCCTTCCAATAGGAAAACCAATTGTTCAAGTTTCTTCTGCAATTTTCAAGAGGAACATGTATATTGCACAACGATTTAAGCCAAAAGATGAAACTCTAAGTGCAATTAGGATGTTCTTGGATAGAACAGTTGAACCAAATGTTCCAGATGATTCAGTTCACTGTGAAATTTGGGATAATACTACGCAAGAGATTATAAATGATTCATTTGATGATGGAATGAAGAATTGGAGTGTTACTTCTAATACTTATTTTGATAACGGATATTTAAAATTAATTCCTTTGGGCGATATGGAAGAATTTAAACAACTTACTAATAGTGCTTCTATCTTATATTTCTATCATGGGCAAACATTTACTCCAACAGTTACAGCAGTTGTAAATTCTGCAATGTTAGCAAGTTACCATTATTATGGTGTGGATAAAACATTATGGATTGAAATTAGGTCTACAACTGGTTCTCCAGCAGTACCAACAGCTACTATTCATTGTTCAGGTTCTATAATTTTACCAGATTCTGTATTTTATGATACTCCTATTCCTATGAAACCACGTTATATTTTGAATGCAGGAACAACTTATGCTATTGTAGCACATTTGCAGAATCCTAGTACAACTAATAAAATATATGGAAAATATTGGAGTGCCGATATATGCGGTGGGAATAGGGTATTATCATCTACTGGTGGAAGTAGTTGGGCTTCAGATACGACTAGTGACATGAGATTTTGGGTTAAACTTGATGATTTTGCCACTTCTGGTTACGCTTTATCAAAACCTTTCGGTTCTCCAACAAGAAAAATCTATGATAAATATATGAAAGTCGATTTGGATGGATTAACTTCTTCTAATAGGATTTATATTTCTGGTTCTAATAGTGGAAGTAAACATTATCATACATTAACTAATGACCAATGGTATAACTTTGGATTTGAGAATAAATTTAGTTCACAAGTTAAGATTTGGTTATCTGGAAATGGGACTTATACACCAAAGGTGGATTCTATAGTTGTTTCTATAGCAGATACAACTGGAGGACCAGATGCAACTCTTTTCACTGATACATTTGATGATTATACTTATCTTTCTGGTGCTACAAGGAATAAGATATTAGTAGATAATGGATTACTTATAATGAGTGGTTCTAAAGGAGTTATAGAATCTACTAAATGGAAAAGACCAACTTCTATTATAGATACATTAGGTATTTGGAATTATGAAACATATATAATAGATAATTTAGAATCTACATGTGGTACTTATGAATTTACTCCGACTCCTTATTTATTGGCTCTTGTAACTACATTTGATAATTATACAGATATATCGAGAATAAAGTTTAAAGCTATAAATGATTGGTATATGTCTCGTAATATTACAGTTACAAATATTTGGATTTCCGGCAATTCACCAGGTATTGGATTTGTAAAAGTTTGGGAAGGAAGTACAAAAATAACTGGTTATCATGTTTTACTTACAACTGAAATTCCGTTTACTGTATCTTATAATGTTAAAAAAGTAGCAATTAGTGGTACTTGCTACACTGATTTAGGTGGTTCACTTCGTATATTTGATATGTCTTTTTTACAAGAAAACATAACAACTTATTCTGGTTCTATACAATCTAAAGATTATAATGTTGGCATTCCAGTAATTTATTTAAATATATCACCAACAAATGATTCTGAATATAATCCTTATATAACATATTCTGGTTCGAAGGATAGTGGTTCAACTTGGTATAAACTCACAAAAGATACCTGGACATTATTAGGTGCAGGCGGTGCTTCCGGTCAACATATAAAAATAATGTACAATATGAAACCATACAATAATTATTCTCCAAGCATAGAAAGTGCAATTCTAATGTATTCTACAATTCAAGGTGGGAATTTACCCAAATCTGGAACTAAAATAGAACATTCTGATGATATATCCTTTACAGAATCATTATTAGCATATCCACCAAGTTATACTGCATATCAATCTTATGATTCTCCAAAGTTAAAAGATGATAATGGATTGGATTTTAATGAAAATAATTATTACTGGCTTGTAATGTATTGTTATACTGGTGCAACTGCTGCAACTGCTTTAGATTACTTTAAATATTATTATGACCCAGCAAGTACATATACAGATGGAGCAATTGCATATTCAACAGGACAAACTGCGGGTGGAACAGGTGTTGGAATAACTTGGAAGAATTATCAATTAAAACCAACTTGGGTTCCAAATGGTTCAATAATAATGGATATGGGTTGGAAAGAAGATGAAATTAGAGCAACTGCTACTAATGAACAATCTATAAGTCTTTATGGTAGGCATCAGAAGATTCTTAATGATTCTACAATAACTTCTTATGACCAAGCTCTTGCTGTTGCCGAGGCAGCAGTTGAAGGAATGGAAGATTTAAAAAGGAAAGGCAGTATAACTCTTGATGGAATTGTTGGTATTAAAACTAATTACAAAATTTCTAGTTCACTTACTAATTTAGGAATTGGTGGTTTATGGGAGATAGTTTCATATTCTCAGATACTTGATAATAAAGGGTTTAGAACAATAGTAAATTACGGTGTACAAGAATTTGATATTACAAAGGAAATCAATGATTTGAAGAAGGCGATTGGAATATGAGTCCAACTGCTGATGGACAATCTTTAAAAATATTTATGCCAAGTGCGGGAGCAACTAATTATATACAGTGTTGGTGTACACGTTTTGATGAAGATGGGTACAATGTTGTGATAGAAACTTTCTTGGGTTCTGCAAATAGAAATCTTCTATTTTCGCATGTTGTTCCAGGAGCAGTATCAGAACAATATAATGTACTTGGAAAACCACATTTTATTGATTCAACTTATTCCCAATCAAATACTCTCTGGTTGGAATGTATATCTGGATATGGACTATCAAGTGTTAGGACAAGTAGAGAAATTTCTTGCAAATCAATTTCGGACTCATTTATAACTCCTAATTATTTCAATGTGAAAATTGAGGGAGTAAGATTATCATGAGAGAGATAATAATGGAAAGAGAATTATTGGAGCAATTATATTGGGGAAATCAATTATCACAAACTGAAATTGGAAGATTATTAAGTTTACCAAGAACAACAATTCAAAAAAAGATGATTAAATATAATATCGAAAGAAGAGATAGAAATATATCTAATATTGGTAATTCTAGATGTGGATGGAATATAGGATTAACAAAAGAAACTGATAAAAGATTAGAATTGAGGTCAATAAAATTAAAGGAAAATTGGAGTAGACTATCTGAAAAAGAAAAGAAATCAAGATTAGAACCAATGCTTAATACACCACATTGGAATAAAGGGAAAACTTGGGAAGAGGATTCAAGAATTTTACATGGAGAAGTTCATGGTTTTTGGAAAAATAATTCTACTTTAAATAATTATGGAAAAAAGGGGATTAGATTAAAAGAAAGCCATAAAGAAAAGATATGGAGAAAAACTATATATAAAAAAGATAATTGGACTTGCCAATATTGTCATAACAGAAGTAAAAAAGGTCACCCAATTATTTTGAATGCTCATCACATCAAGAGTTGGAAAGATTTTCCAGAAGATAGATATAAAATAGAAAATGGAATTACACTTTGTTATGATTGTCATAGATATGTTCATAGAATTGATATTTTGAGTCAACAATGATATTACCAGATAAGGATTTGAGAATTTATTATAGTGGTAATTCATATGTTGAGGGGAGATGTTCACGTTTTGACGTACAAGACTACAGTATTATAGTAGAAACATGGCTTAAAAAGAGTGATTTTAACAATCTAAATAATAATATAAGACCAAATGCAGTAAAGGAACTTTACAAGATACTTGGTAGACCAAAGTTCATAGACACTTCTTGGCAAGGAAAAAATACGATTCGTCTCTCACCTGTAGTTGGAACACAGTTGCACAATATGAGGAATCAAGTAACTGGGTATGTTAAAAATATAAATTCTGTACCTTTAGAATCAGATAAAGGCTGGTTAAATGTGAAACTCGAATGTTATACATCATCTAATAGTTTATGATTAGGAGATTAATTATCTAATGCCAACAGAAAGACAATCTCATAATTTTGCCTCGCATTATAAATTTCCCTACTGGTTCGCTAATGCAGGTACAGAAGGTGATAATGGCGTTGCTGGAATTAACTTCTCTCAGATTTGGAAATTTACTAAGGATTTGGTTATCTATTATGGAACTCGAGATAAAGAAACTAATCAATATGTGGAAGGTTGGTGCACACGTTGGGACGTTCAAGATTATGATGTAATTGTCAGTACATTTTTATCAAAAGCAGATTTGCAGATTTTAAAGGAACATATTCGTCCAGGAGCAGTAAAAGAATTGTATAAAATATTGGGCAAACCTAAATTCTATGATTCCTCGTGGCAAGGTTTCAATACATTACTACTTGTGCCTAATATACATAAAAAGTGGAATGTTTTTGCTGGATATGATGAAGATGAAAAGATTAAGCCAGAATCAAGTTTAAATAAAATGAGAAATGAGAAAACAGTATTTGTGAAAAATATAACGGAAAATCCTATGGGTGCGGATACTAATTTCATAAATATAAAATTAGATTGTTGCATTAGTGGAGGTAATTTATAGATGGCGTGGAATTCTGTAGCTGCAAGTTCTAGTGTAATTGACCATGATGAATGGAATAGCATGGTTACTTATATCACTGATGATGCTGCAGACTTAGCAACTCATACATCAGATTCAACAATCCATTTTACAGTGGACTCGATTAATTTAGATGAATTAAGTGATGTATCTGCTCCATCTCCAACATCAGGAAATTCTCTTATTTGGAATGGAATTGCTTGGATTGATGCATTTGTATCTGGGCAGGGTAGTAATATCGCAGGTAATCCTGCAGGTATAGATACTCAAGTTCAATTCAATGATAATGGAAATTTTGGTGCTGATTCTAACTTTACTTGGAATAGTATCACAAATACACTTAATATTGCTGGTTCTATTTCATCTCAAAAGATTTCTTCTAATAAAATTCTTACAAGTGAAATAAATTCAGTTAATAATTTATATATAAGTTCATTAACAGATAATATCAATATCATTGCATATGATAGTTTATACTTAAAATCGAAATGGAAAGGGATTCATTTATATGCACCATATGAAGGTATTTCAATTAGTTCTTTAAATGGAGATATAAAAGTTTATGCTGATGGAACTAATATTATAATCAATACAGAAAGAATTTCTGGGGGTTCATTTTTACCGATATGGCCAAGAGAAGTTATTAATAAACGGTGGGCTGAAAGGCAATTCAAACCAAGCACTGCAACTGGTGATGGAGGTACTGGTGGT
>JADBLP010000065.1:22996-68581 GCA_014894375.1 Actinomycetota bacterium
ACTGGTGGTAGTGGAACTCCAGGTGGGGCAGAAGCAGATATTCAATTTCATGAAGGAACTGCTTTTGGTGGAGACACAGAATTCACTTGGAATACAACTACAAAAACAGTTACTTTAGTTGGAGCAATCTCTGGTGTTAATGCAGAATTTCATACATATAAAGGTGGCTGGAGTGGTTCACAGATAAAATCTCCTTATATCACAAGTTATATCGCTTCTTCGACTGCAAAGGCACAATTTGCTGGTAGTTCTAATGTAAGATTCAGATTTGTCCAATCTGGTGGGACTAAATGGGTAGATTTAACTGATGGCGGTGCAACAACTCTACATACTCACACTGGTATCGGTGGCGCACCCGCTGGAAGTTTTACTGCAAACATTGGTTCTGATTATACATATGGTATTTCTGGAATGAAATTTGTGAGTTCTCAGAATATCTCTGGTGGAAGTATCATTGGGAATCTCTATTATCCATATGATTACATGATTTATCGGGAAGGAAATACATATTACAATCGTGACACTAAAACTGGAGTGATTAAAAGAACATTTGCAAGTCCACATGGGAGTGGATTAAAAGTTGTTCTCGATGATGCAATTGATAGGTTGACTGTTGGTGGAAAGATTCTTATTAGAAATGGAAATTATAAATGTAGTGGTATAGTTACAGTTGATTATAATAATATCACTATAGAAGGAGAAGGAAGAGATTATACAAAAATATGGAATCCAAGTGGTGGATTCTATGCTTTAAATAAAGAAAGATTAAAATTCAAAGGATTTACCTTATCTGGTGGTTCTAATTTCTTTTTAGAATATGGTGTTGCAACTCCATTTAGAGAAATAAATGATATTCATTTTGATAATCTATGGATTAGAATGGTATCAAGTCAAGGCATATCAGAAAGAGGTAGTTTTAAAAGACAAGGAATAGTATTTTATGTTGGTTCTACTAGAATGATTAATACAAAGATTACGGATTGTATTTTTCAAGAAACTTTAAGTCATGGATTATGTTTTTATGGTGATAGTGGAAATACTGGAACATATAGTGATATCTTACAAGATACTCTCATAGAAAATTGTAGAGCTATAAGATGTGGTCTCGGTCCTAATTTTATATATTCTCCAAAAATTGGTTCTGAAGGTAGTTTTAGTTCTGGATTTGTATATACTCATCATCCAAAAGTTATTAATATGAGAATTTCTCATTGTTTTGCATCTGGATGTCTAGAAACTGGTTATTATATGGAAGGATATCCAGAAATAATCAATTTAGTTATAGACAGTTGTAAAGCAGAATATTGTGGTGTACAGAAATGGATAGAATGGGGAGCAAATGCAGCTAATCAAGGATGGGGGATTGCTGCAGGTGGGAATTCCAAAATTGTTAATTGTGTTACAATAGGAAATAGAAGAGTTGGAATACTTGCTGGTGGTGCTCCAAGTGCAGAAAACCAAAGAGAAAATTATGCTCTTGTTGATGGTTGTTTTGTTGATGGAAATGTTGGATATACTAATTATAAAACAACTAGATATGGTATAGAAACATCAGATTATGTAATAATAACTAATAATACAATTTGTAATGCATCAAGTGCTTCAATTCATCTTGTTGGTGATTTTAATGAAGTGACAAATAATACTATAACTGCTTATACTATTCCTTTACTTGGAACAACTAGTCAATATTCAAAAACTGTTGGTATTGATGCTAGAGGAACAAAAGGAAGTAGAATAGAAGGAAATCTAATAAAAGGTTCTGGGGCGGAATTTACAACTTGTTATGGGATACAATTTGATAGTGCATATGATACAATTGTTAGAAATAATACAATATTAAATACTGGATATAAAGGAATATTTGCTGGTTATCGTTCAATAATAGAAAATAATTTTATATCTGGAAGTCATATTGGATATGGTATACATGCTCAAAATAGATATGAAAATATAGTTAGAGGAAATCGTATTTATAATCCTTATTATTGGGGAATAAAAATACAAACTGGAGGTAGAGACACAGTATCAAATAATTATATTTATAAATCTAGAGGGATTGCGGTGGAAGGAGATAATTCAAGTATTTTTGGAAATATGTGTATAAATACTGAATGGAGTGGTATAGAAGTTTCTGGTACTTGCATGAATATTTATGGTAATACGTGTATTGACAATCAATCCTTGAAAACACAGAGTTATGGGATAGAAGAAAAGAATGGATGCAATTGGAATCTAATAACAAATAATTACGTGAGTGGTACAGTTAATTCTCCGTCTATACTCATAGTTGGACCAGATACAATAGTTAATAACAATCCTTTATTTCATCTTAATAAATGGAAATCGGTTTCTTCCCAAGCCATCTCTGGTGGTTCTATTACTGGAGAATTTGCTCCATACCGCCAACATAAGATTGCTTCATTTGGAGGTTTCTGGTTTTCAGCAAATTCAACAAATACTTATGGTCAATTATATGTTTGTAGTGGAAATACGAACAATTGGATGAAAGTTACATTAGGCAAGTAGATAAGATAATAAAATCTAAAATGTTTTATATTATTAATAAGGAGATAAATAATGGGTAAAATAGAAAAAATATGGGAATATGATGTGAGTCAACGGCAATCGGGAGGATTGGGGCCATTGATTGCAGATATAAATAATGATGGAAAAATGGAAATAATTGTAGCAGGAGATAATCAACCAGACGCAGATTTTATATTTGTTTTAAAAGCAGATGGTACACTTCTTTGGAAAACGCAATTGCAATATTCAATAGTTGGACACAATCCTATAGAAACATTCGATTTAGATGGAGATGGTAAGTTAGAGATAATTGTTCCTGGACCAAATGCAATGCAAGTTCTTAAATCAGATGGAACTCTTTATTGGAAAAATACATCAATAAAAACAAGTGAAAGTCATATAGTTGTAGTAGAAATAGATAATTACCCATATATATTTTGTTCAGATGCATCTAGTACTGGAACAGCAACTTTAAAAAAAGTGGATGGAAGAACTGGAACCATAATAAAACATGTGTCAAGTTGGTATCCATGTCATGGTGGTTTATCTGCAGGGATAGTTAAAGGAAATCTTCGATTATTTATGTCAGATAGAAACTTTGGTGCTGGAGCAAAAGGTATTCAATCATATGATACTGAATTAAATCTTTTGTGGAGTAGACCGGAAATAGGATGTTCGAGTCATTTACCTGTACTAGTTGATATGAATGGAGATGGAGAACTAGAAGTTGTAATATCTCAACAGAGAAATCCAGGAGCTGGGATATATTGTATAAATGCAGATACTGGTCAGAATATACCAGGTAAATTTCAAGATAATATCCCAGATTTAAATGTTCATGAAACATTTCCTGTCCATAATATAAAAGAAGATGATACGTTCTATTTAATTACAAGTTGTTATTCACCAGTAGTTGTATTCAATCTAAAGACTTGGCAAAAAGTAGCGACTTTAGGATATTGTGGTAAAGGACCAAGTATTGCAAAAGTATTTGATAATAAATGGAATATCATTTTAGCAGATGAAGTATCTACTATTAGAATCTATGATACAAACTTCACTGAAATAATAACACTAAATGAACCATCTTATGGAGCTACAGTACAAGATATAGATAATGATGGTTTTAATGAATTAATCATAACATCACCATTAGGTGTAGTAAAAGCATTTAAAACAACTGGAATAACTGATACTCTAAAACCAAATGCAGGGATTTGTTATTATAGTACTCACCACGCAAGAACTGCAACATATATACCAAGTATTCCTATACCTACTGATGTATTTACACTTTCTGTGGAGATAAATCTATTCAAGAATCAAGTATCAACGCCAATTTACAATGAAGATATAGATATAACTAATATAGTAAAAATTAAAACATAATAAAACTTGAGGCATATACAGTAGTTCTACTGAATTATAAGAATATGTACATGGTGTTTGAAAAGTGCCTTTATTAATGCTATAAAATGGTCAAAAGTGCCTTTCTACTGCTATGCAACTCAACTTTGGATGAAATATACACAGAAATGCCAATTGCGTTATTATATGCATATTTCAGTCAAAAATGTGAATTTAATAAATTCCTTATCTGTTGAGGAATCTTTTCTTATCTGTTGCTTTATTTCTTAAATAAGTCCATTAAAAGGTGAATAAAAATCACACTTGCATCTTCATAATTGCTCATGGGTATAGGAATGTGGATTAAATAGTCAATCACAACGGTATCTTTATATTTCTTAAGTATATTTCCACCATTAGTTCCTATCATGGCAATTATCCTCATCTTTTTTTCTATTGCTTTATCAATTGCTTTAAGGATATTCTTTGAATCTCCACTCCCAGAGAAAACAATAAGGATGTCATTAGGAATAGCAAGATATTCTAATTGAATGGAATAAATATCATCATATGAACAATCATTTGCTATTGCTGTAACTGTTGAAATATTATCTGATAGACATTCAATTTTTATCTTTCCATTGATTAGCAAGTCATTCACAAGATGTGAAGCACTACTTGATGAACCTCCATTTCCACAAACAAACACATGGTTATTATGATTATTCTTTAATAATTCAAAGATTTCTATTATCTTAAGATTATTCTGTCGTAGTTGACTGATTCCTCTGGCAGAATCATTCAAGTAATCGGTAATTCTATCAATTCTAGTATCGTTACTCCCTTTTCTTTGCATGATGTTACGTCTTCCTCTATAATATCATACCACTTGAAACGTACAGCACGAGCAATTGCTCTCCTTACAGTTGCCTGTACTCCTCCTGAATCATGGAGTGCAATATGCTTAATCTTCAAGTCATAACTTCTTTTTAGTTGGTCCATCACTTTCATGGTATTCTTGCCAGCGTCCCAGAAGATGAAAGTTTCATTTGGATTCCTTATCAAATTTGTTAAGTTATTTTCATAACCATCTTTTAGGAAGATTGCTCCATCAGGAAGAAATATTCCATGCTCCTCTTTTTTTGTCTCTTCTTTTTCACAATAATCTGGTGAATCTATGTTATCTATTGAAATTACATTTTCTATTGAATCACAACAAGTTCCAAGAATATATCCAGAAGTGCCCTTGTAAGTGCCTATATCGATTAAGACTTTTGGTTGAATCTTGTTAATATAGTCGATAAGAAGGAGATATTCATTAACATCCACACTTCTTTGTTTCTTATCAAGAAGATACCAATCTAATCTATCTTTATTCCAATTCTGATTCATGAACTATTTTTGAACCTTCTTTACAACGAGGACATACTCTTTCCTTTCCATATTTTATATAATGATTGTGTTCTCCTATGGAATGGGGTGATTCCTCACTTAACTTCTTTATTCTTCTCATAGCAATCTCTACAAATCAATTTATTTCGATAGTTTTCTTGTAGTTTTTCCCATTTCTCGTCATCTATCAGATACGCCTCAAATAATTTATTACAGATAAAACAAAGTTGTTTCGGTGGTTTGATATTAATATGACAATTTGTTAATTTCATTGTTTTAGGAACATCAATTGCTAGATAATTACCAACAAGATATGTCATACTTATATTACACTTTCAATTGCAAAAATATATTGGTCGATACAAACTTTGGGTGAAAAAGTATCAATCACATATTGCCTTCCTTTGGTGTTCCTTTCTTTTATAATCTGCTTGTAAACTTCTCCATTACCACCTTTTGCTATATCTTCTGGAGTTGAGAAGTGAACATATTCATATTCCTTGTTTCCAGCAATATCTGTTGTGAGGACTTGTAATTCCATAAGTAATGCTTCTTTTATGGTTGTGCATTGCCCATCCATATCTCCATCTGCAGAAGGAACATTAGGACTGACAAATAACCAGCAATCATCAAGTAATTCTCTTAAATCCTCTTTGGAAAGCCAATTATGGCAAGTTATTGTTGGAGAGATGGATTTATATTCTTTTAATAATTCATTACCAAATAAATGGATATTAGGAAATCCTTGAACTGCATATTTAAATCCTTTCTTTTCTTTATTTCTTCCACCAGTAACTACCTTATCCCCAAGAAATTCTTTCTTCTTATATAATCCTTCCACATCACAACAAACTGGTGTATCAAGTAATGGTTTTTCGATACCCCACTCTATATATCGATTCCTATGGTAATTTGTATCACAACCAATGAATTTACAATTATTTGACTTACTCACTTCTTTAAGAACTGCACCATTGTCTTTCCAGATGTCATAAGCATGGCAAAGGATTCCAAAGGGGATTCCCCATCTTCTTGCATAAATTCCTGTAAAACTCCAGTGACAGATAAGAAATTCACATTCTTTAATCAACTTACCAACTTCTGGTGTTATTGGTTTAGTTACATCTATTATATTAACTTTGTTTCCTCTTTTTTCTAATTCTTGTATTTCTAGAAAAATCCATGTCTGACTTTTCACTGGATAGCCATAAAGGCAATAACCTATATTCATATTTGATTTCTCCAATACGATAGAACATCCTGAAGTGAAGTTTCAAAGGAAATCTGTGGTTCCCAACCAGTTTTCTCTCTGAACTTACTTGAATCACCTATGAGAACAGTCACATCTGTTGGCCTTAATTTGCTTTTATCTTGTTTTATTGCAAACTTAATTGAAGAAATTCTTGAATAAATATCTACAATCTCAGATATCCTATGACCAATTCCTGTAGCAATATTATAAATATCTCCATAATCACACTTGTTTATTGCTAACCAATATGCTCTAACTATGTCCCTGACATCATTAAAGTCTCTTATAGAACTGATATCTCCAACAAGCAATGGTTTTTCATAATCTGATTTCATACTTGCTATCTGTTTGGCAAAGTTAGCAGAAACTATCTTTTCTCCACTTCTTGGACCTATGAGATTGAATGCCCTTGTTCTTATGATTTTCATACCATAATTCATATGATATTGATATCCAGATAAATCTTGCATAACTTTACTAACTGCATAAGGTGAAAGTGGATTTAATTGACATGTTTCTTTAATTGGGATATCTTCTGTATTAACTTTCCCATACTCTTCACTACTTCCACAAATTTGAATTTTTGGATTGAATTGTGATTTTCTTACTACTTCTAATAAATTTATTGTTCCCAAAGCATTAGTATTGAATGTCTCCTGTGGTGCTCTCCATGATGTTGGAACAAAAGACATTGCTGCAAGATGGAATATTATATCTGGTTGAGATTCTTCTATGGTTGCTTGGATTGAGTTATAATCAGTTAAATCACATTCCAGAAGGATTAAATTTTCTTTAATCTTATCGATGAAGGTAGTTTGTCTGCATCTGCCACGAATAGTGCCATAGATTGCATGATTTTCATTTAGATTTAATAGATACTCACAAAGATGACTTCCCGAAAATCCCCCACAACCTGTAATTAATATATTCATTGTATTTTACTCCAATTTATTATTTTTAGAATGACATTTTTTATGGCAAGATTTACATAGAGTTGTTCCATTAGAAATATCCCATAATAACTTACAATTAATTGCATCTATTATACTTTTTATATCATATTTATCAATAATTGTAGAGAATGAAATTTTATGATGAGTATGAAGCGAGATTCCACGTTTATTACACATTTGACATGTCCAATCATCTCTTTTATATATTTCTTTTTTCCATTTTATTGATTCTGGTAATTGTCTAATTGATTTTACTAAAGGGGTGATACCGCCTTTCCAATTATTATTGTTTTCACCTGAAGTTTGTCCTTTTTTAAATTCTGTGTTTGGTGAATAATGTTTACCTATTTTTGATTCACTCAATTTTCTTTTAGTTTCTTTTGATAATTGTTTCCCTTCATTCCAAGATTGATGCCCATTTTTAAACCAATTACGATTATCACATATGATATTGTACTTTAATCCTTTTGGTCGTGGTTTTCTATTTTTCCAATAATCCCACTTTACTCCTTTAATGAATCTACCCAATGAATCTCTAATATCATCTTTATAATTTGATTGTAGGTTAAGATTTTTTCTCCAGTTATTAATAGTTCCTAATGGAATATTTAAAATTGATGCAATCTCTCTGTCGGTATATTCTAATTGCCATAATCCATATCTAATACTATTTAATTCTATTTTATTACCAAACTTTCTCATTTTTCTTATATTCTGTTACAATCAACATAAATCAAAATATTACCCATTCAATTTACTCCTTTCTTTTTTCATATCAAACAATTCAACATCCATAAATTTATCCCAATTCTTATCTAATTCTCCAATCGTTGATTCATGCCATTTCTTATAGATTAGTCTTTCTGAATCAGTTGGTTTCCATGAATTTGCTACGATATGTTTTGGAACTGGAGATTGTCTACAGATTTGCCTAAATATTTCATCATCTCTTGTCTTTTTCCTCTTCTTTTGTTCTGCATAATGTGAGAATTCATAAATGGTTGGACCAAGTTTTCTCTTATATCTACTTACTTGTGCTAATCTTCTACCAAAATCTGTATCAGTACCACCAAAACTCCCATCCCAAATTTCGTCCATACCCCCAATCTTAAGACATTCTTTCATAGAAACAGACATTCCATATGTCCATGTTGCAGTATTTGGAATATCATTTCCTTCATTTCCTTTCATCTTTTCTGTTCCAATAATCTTATCATCAATAATTTTAATTCTTTTAATTGCTTTGCAAGTGGTATAATATCCATCTTTGTAATTATCCCATACAGTTTGAAGAAGATTCTCATTGAAAATAGTCATATCATCTAAGAAGAAGAGTAATTCCCCAATTGCATTAATTATTCCTGTGTTACGGTTATTATTTACTGTGGCATAATCTCCTAATTTATGCCATATAGAATCTTTTTCTTTTATTCCTATTACTTTACCAATTTTTCCTTTATAACTAATAACTGAACCCAAATTAATCTCATCTTTTGATTTAGGTATTATATAATCTCTAACTAAATTATCTAAATCTTCTGGATATTTATGACAAAGAACTATCTCAAAATCTTTGAATGTTTGGTAAAGTAAACACCATATTGTTGGATTTAGTATGTGAATTGCATCCTTTACATATTTATCATATAATTGCTTAAATTCCTCTCCAAATTGATTTGTACTCATATACTTATCATAATTATGGAGATTATTTAATTCTTCTTGGCAGTTTCTTCTATATGTTGGAAGAATCACTGAAATATTCATTAATACTTCTCCATAAATTCTTGTGGTGAACATGCTTTGTCGTCCACATAAAGATAATCTAATGGTTTCTTTATGAATTTGAGTTCATGATATTTAATCCCCCATGTTTTCAATTGCATTCGAGTTTCATCTTCCCAATCTATTCCAGTAATTGCCCCCCTTCCAGTTAGGAAAATGATTTCATGTCCTTTATCATACAATTGGTTTATCTTTTTTATCATACCCTCATTTGGTATGAGATTATCAATGAAGTAATTCTTATGGTCTTTCTTTATACTACTGCAAATTGTTTCATCTATATCAAATATCATTGTTTTCATTATAATTCCCCAATCTCTTTATCAATACAATCATAACGATTTAATTGGAATGGATTTGTATCTAAACTAATATTATTTAATTTTGTTGTAGTTGCCCCTGCTTTATATCCAACTAATTTCATTATCTTGCCAACCAATGGTGTATAACTTCCCATTGGATAGCTCATGGAGAATGGAATTTGGAATAGATTTTTACAAATCCCATAACTCAATCTGGTTTCTTCTTTTATCTTATTATATGACATTTCTCCAAGATAGCAATGATTGAATCCATGAGTTCCTATTTCCATTCCACATGATGACAATTCTTTTACATCTTCTCTGTTAAGATAGATTTTAGTGAATTCAACAGATTCATTGAAATATCTATTAAAAATCTGATTTAAAATAAAATTATCCATATGGTCTAGCATATATTTAAATTCATTTATATTTTTACTGGTATATTCTTCACCAGCAAAATAATCAAATTCTTTTATAAATCCCTTTTCACCAAGTTTTGCTAATAACAAGTGACGTTTCTGTATATTTAGTATTTCATCAATTATGAAAATCCTCATTGGAATGAAAAATGTTGCAACTGCATCAAATTCTTGAAGAATTGGAAGTGCATTTGTAAATCCATCCTTAATTCCATCATCAAATGTTAAACAACATGTTTTGTCATCTGGATTATCTATAATAAGTTCTTTTATAGTTATAAATCTATATCCCTTGTCCTTAATTAATTGCAATTGATTATTGAATTGTTTTGTTGTAAATGCATTGAACTTTGACTTATCACGAATATAGTGATACATTATCATAATATTATTCAAATTAACTTCCCCCATTGTACTAATGGTACATTTCTAGGGTGTTTTGCGTATATCCTCACAATTCCTTCTTGTATATTTTTATTTATTCTTTTTATAGTTTCTTCTGTAAAATCTTTCCAAAGATATAACTTCCCCTTACTTATGTCTTGTTTATATGCAGATAATGGTTTATCTGAAGAGAGATAGTTACAAACTACATCTTTCATCAATTCTGTACCAAGAATTACATTTTTACACCCAATAGTATGTGTATTATCATTTTCCTCAAAAGTTGGTCTTCCTTGATGAATAATATCTCCACTATCAATACCTATATCAATATAATGAATGGTCATACCAACATATTCTAATTCATTGTTATAGAAAGGAAAAACATTAGTACCACCACCACGATAATATGGAGAAAGTCCTGCATGGAGATTAATGATTCTTTTAGGAAAACACTTGATAATCTCATCTTTTATAAGGTCTATAGAATGGACAACAATTAATTTTGGATTCAATTGTTTTATTAATTCAATATTTTCCTTTTCATTAATACTATTTGTAATCAACTTTACAGTATGTTCCTTAATAATATCACTATTCTTATTTATCATATCTAAAAAGAATTGTTCTTCTATCTTTTTAAAGTCATTAGTATGTTTCTGGATAACTCTTGATTCTTTTCCTGTATATTTTATTACTGGACCTTTATGGATTTTCATAATAACAGATGCATTGAAATATTTAATCATCTGCAATGCAAAATATTGATGACGTAATTGTGTTGTTCCAAGAACTAGTACATCAATCATAATCTATCTTTCATCAGCATTTCAGTAATTCGTAGGTCTAACGGTGTATCTATATCAATCGATGATTCTGGTGGCATTAAAACCATACTACTGTTATTTGAATACAATTTTTCTTTAAATACGTATACTGCTCCATTTGGGCAATAAACATGAGGAAATACCTCTTTAACTGTAAATACAGATTCAAAATGTTCTTTCAAAAACAGTTCTATACATTTATCTATCCATTCAACTGTTCTTAATGGAGAAGTAACTTGCAAGATTAAATTAGTATCACATTTATATATTTTAAGAACATCATCTACAACTGCTTGAGTAGTTACCATATCTCCAGCAAGCCATTCTGGACGTTGCATAAATATGATTTCCTTGGATTTACAGTTTTCTTGATACTTCTTGGTTATTTCCTTTACGATATCGCAATCACTATTAATTACAATTGCATCTATATACTTTGATTCAATCGTAGCATCTATAGTCCACTCAATCATTGGTTTTCCATTTAAAGGAAGTATGTTTTTATTAAGTATACGTTTACTACCTTTCCTAGATGGTATAATTGCTAGAATTTCCATTAGTATGTCATCCTCTTATTCTTCAATTTACTATCAATAACTATATCTTTTAAAATATTAACAATCCTTTCCGAACTCTTTCCATCACCATACGGAGATGAATTATACTTAAGATTCTTTTTGAATTCATTTGACATTCCTTTCAATATAGCATTATGGATTTCTTCAGAATTATGATTAACATTAATGACATTGTTGCCTTGATATCTTCCTTTTTGTCTATCTCCTATATTAACAGTTGGTAAGGCAAAGAATGGTGCTTCTATAATTCCACTACTAGAATTGCCCACTAGAATGGATGATATCTTCATTAACCCCAAATAATCTTCTCTGGGGATATTCTTAAATATTTTAATGTCTTCTGTTACATAGTTTATTATGGATTTTTTAATCTCTTGATTTCCAGCATCACTATTTGGATATATTACGATACATTGTTCATTTAATTTAATAATTGCTTTCATAGTTTCTTCCATTTGATTATAGGAATCTTCTACCTCTTCTGTTATTGGATGTTGAACTACTAATATTAATCTTTTTGATGGGTCTAATTGATATTTATTTATTAGTGTTTTCTTATCAGTATATTTTCCTTCTAACAGTTCATCTAATCCTGGAGCACCTGTGATGTATATTCTAAATTCTTCTTCTCCCATTTTCTTAACTCTATCATATGCATCTTGATTTGCTACTAAATGTATGTGTGAAAATTTAGTCATTGCATGTCGTGTTACACCATCTATATTACCACTAACATCACCAGCTTGAATATGGGCAACTGGTATATTCATACTTGCACCAACTATTGCACCAACTAATTGTTCTCCTCTATCCCCAGAAATTAGAATTATATCCGGCTTTAGTCTTTCTATTGTTTCTGGTAAGGATATCATGAATATTCCTAAACTCTTCACCATTGTTTTGTTCGTATATCCATCCAGAGTAGTATGTACCACTTCTGATATCCTAAATCCATCATTCTCTATTTCAGAAATAGACGAGCCAAAGTTATCTAGTAAATGCATATTAGTTACGATTAATTCATAATCTAACTCTAGACTATTGCTTATTAATCTGATTATTGGCCGTATATATCCATATTCTGCTCTAGTACCAGTTATTATGAGTATCTTTCTTTTCATTCAAAATCATTCCAATCTAATATCGTATCTTTGGAAATATCTCTCTTTGCCATCTTATTCACAACTTCCAGAATTCTAAAGGATGGTATTCCTGTTCCAGGTCTCTTTGACCATATATTATCATAAGTAAGAATTTCATCTTTCTTTATATCCTTTATAGAAACTATACTCCTTCTAGCCCATATTCTTATTTGTAATTCTTTATCATATACAACTTTAGATTTATTAATTAAAGCTTTCTCAACTTTTCTAATGCCATCTACCATAGATTTTAATTGTTCTGGTGTCAAAGAAACAAGATTATCTGGACCAGGAACATTATTATCTAACATGAAATGCTTTTCAATGATTTTAGCTCCCATAACAACTGCAGCTATGCTGGTGTATATATCTGGTGTATGGTCTGAATGACCGATGATTGTATCATACTTATCTACTAATTCCTTTATAAAGTTTAGATTTATGTCTTCATAAATTGGAGGATATTCAGATGTACAATTTAAGAGAATGATATTATCATTGATTTCTGTGATTCTTTTGTATACCATGTCTATTTCTTCTATGGTACTCATTCCTGTACTTAGTATCATTGGTTTATTCCATCCAGCTACAATCTCTAAATAAGGTAGGTCTGTGAATTCTCCACTTCCTATCTTGATTATTGGAACCAAATCTCTAATTTCTTTGGCTGCTGTTAGTCCAAATGGAGTGCATAGGTATACTATATCTTTAGAATCACAATATTCTTTTACTTCTCTATGGTGTTCTATAGATAATTTCATTCTTGTGATTATATCATACAATGGTTCTTTGAAATTATCGGATTTAGGTACATCCCTTAACATTGTTTCATCTACAATATAATGTTGAAATTTAACTGCATCCACTCCACAGTCTTTTGCCGAATCTACCATAGCTTTTGCTAAATCTATATTTCCAAGATGATTTTCTGCTATTTCTGCTATTATAAATACTGGATGATTCTTTCCTATAACTTTATTCCCTATCTTTACTTCTTTCATATTAAATCAAGATATTCCCGCAATACTTTAATATCCATCAAGTTATCCTCAGAAGAATATGCCCCTTTATTTATATGAACAAATCCAATTTCTTTATAATAATCAATAGATTCTAATGGTGGGATAACAAGTAAATTTCCTTTTTGCATTATAATTCCAGATTCTTCTTTTGTAAATAATTCTTCATGAATTTTCTCACCTTTTATTGGGCCAATAATTTGTATAGGATTATTGTTTTTATTCATCAATGATGCCAAATCCATTATTTTTAATGAACTCATATTTAATACGAATATCTCTTGCCCTCTACTTAACTTTATGGTTTCAAGAATTAGATTTATCGCATCATCACATTTTATTATGAATCTAGTCATTTCTCTATCTGTTATGGTTAATGGCTTATTATTCTTTATTTGTGTATCAAATATTTGAATTACCGACCCACTAGAACCTGCTACATTCCCAAATCTAACTGAAGAGAAGATTGTTTTGCATTTGCCTTTATAATTTGCTGCAGATACAACAAGCCTTTCTCCAACAAGTTTAGTTGCACCCATCACATTAATTGGACTAACCGCCTTATCAGTACTTATATTTACCATGTATTCTACATTTTCTTCAATACATGCTTCAATAAGATTTTGTGTACCAATGACATTGGTTGCAATTGCATCAATTGGATTTTCTTCACAAAATGATACGTGTTTTAACGCTGCTGTGGCAAAAACGATATCTACATCACGCATTGCTATCTTTAATCGTTGTTTGTCTCTTATATCCCCAAGTAAAAGTTTTACTTTCTTGTTTTCTCTATATATCTGTTTTAAATCATGAAGTTTTAATTCACAATTATCGAATATCCTAACAGTATGAACATCATATTTTAATATTTGCTTTAATAATGCAGAACCAATTGTTCCTGCACCTGTAATGAATATCTTTTTTCCTTTAAATATTTCATTCATTCTCTATTATAATGCCTTATTCCTCTAAATGATACATCCTTCTCAAAATACAAATTATAAAGGTCATCAATCAATGTTATATCTAGTGGTAAATTGCTATGTGAATAGTAATCTTTTATGAGTTCTACATTTGCATCAAATAACATCTTGTAACATTCTCCATCTGTATATCTAGTGAAATTTACTGTGATTAAATCACTATTCTTGAATTTATTAAAGAAATCTTCTTCATCTTTAAGTAATCCTTTGGATATTGCCTCATAATACAATCCACATCCAGGATAAGTAACTACTGGTCGAATTGTACGTAATTGCATGTAAGTATTGTATTTCTTAATCAATCTCACATTGTTCATTAATGTTTCTTTTGTGTCTTCTGGATATCCCCATATGAAATTCAAACCATATCCAATTCCTATCTTTTTACAGATTTTCAATACTTTTTCATTCTGTTCTATGGTTGTGTTCTTTTTTATGTGATTAAGAACTTCTTGTGAAGATGATTCAAATCCCACATTAAGTAATATACATCCAATATCTTTCAATAATATGGCAAGTTCTTCATCTATTATATCAACTCTAGCATTTGCAGTAAATTTTATCTTTAGATTATTATCTTTTAATAATTTAGCAAATTCTTGTATTCTTTTCTTTGATATGAGAAATAGTTCATCTTGAAATCTTATCACATTAATTCTATATTTCTTATTTAATATCTTTAATTCATTTATAACATCTTCTAATTTTCTTAATCTAATTCCTTTAGTAATTCTCATACAAAATGTACACGAATTTATACATCCTCGTGATGTTATCATCTGGAATGATTTATCTCCAGTTTCCATTCCTGGAAATACTATATTTGTTGTATAAATATCCATTGGAAACAAATGCCAAGCTGGATAAGGTAAGGAATCTAAATCTTTAATTGGTGTGGAATATATGATATGTTTTTGTGGAAGATTGTTTTCTTTATTCTTCATTATATCAATTATTACTTCTTCTCCCTCTCCAACTACAATAATATCACATTTTGTTTCTTTTAGCATATATCCAGGTATAGCGGATACACAATGTCCTCCAAGGACAAACCAAGCATTCTTTTTATATTTATTGATTGTTATGCATAAATCTATAATGGTTTCTCTGAATCTTGCTGCAAGGAAATTTAATCCTATTACCTTATATTCATTCTCTTGTAGTTTCTTTGCCAAATCCTTATTGGTGTAATGGTATACATCCATGCAGTAAGTTTCTATTGAATATCCAGCATTTTCTAATACTGCTGCAAGATATCCTATATTTAATGGAAATTGATTATCTCCTTGAAAATTGTCGTGGATTATAAACAAAACATCTGATGACATACTACCATGCCGTCCAACCACCATCTACCATTAAAATATGCCCTGTGATATATGAAGATGCATCTGATGATAGAAATATTATAGGTCCAGCAATTTCATCTGGATTCCCCATTCTACCCATTGGAGTTCTCTTTGAATATTTCTTTACAAATGATATTGGTTGTTTATCATATATTCCCCCAGGACAAATAGCATTTACTCTAATTCCATATTTTGCATAATATGTTGCTAAATATCTAGTGAAATTGATGATGCCACCCTTTATTGCTGCATATGCCATAGGCATTGTCATATCAGTTCCATCATATATTGAAAAATCAGGTCCAACTACACCATAGATTGACCCAAAGTTAATAATCACCCCATTTCTTTGTTTTTTCATTTGTTTGGTTATTTCTTGACAACAAAGAATGTATCCATTGAGGTGCATATCTATATTCTTCTTTAAAGATTCTTCTTTAACATCTTCAAATTTAGTTGACCAATCTTCAGTTCTTGGGAATGCACAATTTATCCATATATCAATCTTTCCTTCATTAGATATGATTGTTTTAATACAAGACTTAATGGAATTACTATCAGATATATCAAGAGGTATCCATTTGCCACTTTCTGTTTCCTTTTGAATTAAATCTGCTATATATACTATAGCACCTGCTTGAAATAATCCATCTACTATAGAAGTTCCTATTAGTCCAAACCCACCTGTAACAACTGCTATCTTATTTTTAAGTAAGAATTTATCTGGAAATATAATACTCATTGTCCTCCTTAAATTCAACCATCTTTTTAAACACTTTAGATGCTTCTTTATAATTATTCATTAAATGAATATTATTTAACTTATATTGTTCAAGAAAGAACTCCATTTGTTTTATAAATGTACCTTCTCTATCTCCGAGTATCCATTTAAATTTATGTACGTTCCCATTCTTATATGTAATTATCTTATTGTTCAATAAGTCTCCTTCTATATACTTTGTATTATAATAAATCTGTATCTTTCTTTCATTAAGATGACTGAAGTAATTAAGATGTAAAGAACCACATATATCATTGCATTTCAATTGAATTTCTGCAATATCTTCACTATTAATCTTTAAGTTACTGATTTTATCATAATAACCACTTATATCTTGTATATCCCCAAATAACCAATTAATGTAATCAATTTCATGTGAAACATCAAATATAACACCCCCACCCATTTCTTTCTTTGCACTATATGATATCTCATAATTTTGATTTGGTCTCCAAGATGGAAGATACGAACTGCATATCACTCTAAAATAGACTGGTTTGTCTTCATCAGACGATATGATTTGCTTGAGATGTTCTATTACTGGATGAAATCTCATATTATAAGCGACATATACAAGTAAGTTCCTTTTATCTATTTCCTCTCCTAACTTGTCAACATTATCATATGTATGGGAGATAGGTTTCTCCATAAATATGGGTGTATCATGTTTTACACATTCAAGTGCAGTTGGGATATGGAAAGAAGTTGGATTAGTAATAAAACAGATATCTGGTTCCATTTTCATTGCATCATCTATATTAAAAAATTCTGTTATTGGAAGATTATGTGTCTCTTGTCCTTTATTTGTCCTCACTGCATATAATGTTGCATTATAATATTTATTTAAGATAATTGCATGTCTTTTTCCAATAGAACCCAATCCAAAAAATAAGACTTTTAAATCTTCCATATTCACTTTATCTCAAATTTTAGTTTCCATTTTCCATTAACTTTCTCCCAAATGTCTGGACTCCTGAATGAATCTATCGTATCAAAAAACTCTTGTTTTGTCATTCCGTAATATTCCAAATAATCCTTTAGATACTCTTGTGGAAATTCACCATCATATTTCTTTGTTAATCTTATTCCTTCTTTTCTAGTCATCCTTCCAGCACGTATTTCAATACAGGCATCACTAAAAGTACGTCCAAAGCCGAACTTAATCTGCATCATATATGCATGTAATTCTTGTAGTTTATCATCTAATTGAGCATAATTAGTGAATGTTCCGATGGACCTATGTTTGAGTGATTTGAATCCACATTCTTTTTCTGCTAATTTATAATGTTTCAATGGACACCAATCCTCAAAATTAGACCAATGAGTTGCAAATAGTTTTCCATCTTCTATTTCTTTATCATCTGGCAAAAGAAACCACTGTAAATCCTTTCTATGAAAATCATACAAAAACTCATTTGGATTATGCTTACTATAGTAACATTCTATCAGATATTCCTTTGATATTTTAAATTCTTCAAAATTTGGTACTTCTCCAGAATATTCACTCTCTCCTTCTTCTCCATACATAAGGAATGGAATCTTCAATTTTAATGCCATTTTAAGTAAGGCAGTTGATATTGCTATCTCAAATGGTTGTTTTGGTCTTCCCTGCTCTATGAATGTCTTTTTGCACAGAGCACTATAAACTTTAGGATTTGGTGTAATCAGGATATGGTCAAATCCACTTGCAATAAAGTTATCTAGATTCTCTTTTCCTATTTGTGTTTGTAATGATGGTTTGACTGTTATACACAAAGGATGCATTTCTAATTTATTCTTCATCATCCAAGCAACATAAGTTCCATCTTTGCCACCAGAACAAGGAACAATCACATCCCAATAACCATCCCTTCTACGGTATCTATCGCATATTTCCTCTAGTTTTTTCCATCTTTCTTTCCAATCTACAATTGTTTTCTTTTGTTTTGCCCAATTACAAGCATTGCATACTCCATCTTTATCATATGTTGCTCTTGGTCTACTAGATAAGGTTAAACATTCTTTGCAAAGGAATACCTTTTCATCCTTCCCCTTATTATAATAATCCCATTTTTGTTTCATATTAATCCATTTTCTTTCATTATCATTTCAACAATACCGATATCTTCTGGTACATCAACTGCATGATTTTTGAATGGCAACTTAAGATTTATAGTTCTAACAGATTTTCCATGTTCAAGGAATCTCAAGAATTCTAATCCTTCTGATTTCTCATTCTCTAATTGGTCTAATTCATAGAAGAAATCTAAACCTTTCTTAGTATATCCATGTAATCCTAATTCTTTATAATGTTTTGCATCAAAACTTGATTTCTTATATGGTATTTGCAATCTAGACATATAAAGCATATCACCATAATCATTTATAACTATCTTTGGGACATTTATGTTATTAAGGTCTTCTGCATCACATTCTGTAATTGCATTAAAAGCAATTCTATCTATTTCTCCGAAGTTAAGTATTTCTTTTACAAATGATTTGATAGTTTCTGGCATTATAAGTGACTCATCTCCTTGAAGATTTATATAATAATCTGCATTAAGAGTTTCTGATATTTCTGCAATTGCATCAGTTCCACATCTACATTTATTCGTAGTTTGCCATATATAATCCAATTTATGAAAATCACAAACTTCTGCAATTCTTTTATCATCTGTAACAACAACTACTCTATCAAATATCTTGGTGTCAATTGCATTCTTATAAACACGGACTATCAATGGTATTCCATTAATTAATTTAATTGGTTTCCCTTCAAATCTACTTGATTTATATCTTGCTGGAATTGCACAAACAATTCTCTTTTTTCCAATATATTTCTCTGGTGATTTCAATCCTATCTCCTCAACTATCTTACTAGTATTAACTAAATCATATTTACTTGTATCTCTTCCATAATATGGATGGATTCCATAAATCCCACTAAACATATTACTTATATTATATCCCCAATTATATCCTCCCCTTAATGGTGAGATATATTTATCAATTGCATATAAGACTGGAGATAAGTTAAAAGAATATTTCTTATACTTATTTAAATAAGCCATTATTAGTTCTGTTGGAAGATTTCCTGCTCCCCTTCCAATCCCATTGAATGTGCTATCTATAATATCAACACCACAATCTATCGCAGTTATACTATTAGATAATGCCAATTGCAGGTTATTGTGTGCATGGAAATTGATTTTATAACTTCTATCTCCGAATTTAAATAGTTTTACAATCTCTGTAACTCTTTCTGGTACAAGTGAACCATTACTATCTGCAAGTGTGACGATATCTATATCTTCTATTTTATTCCGTAAAGATATCAATTCTTCTTTTGTATATAAATCAATCCCCATTAGTTGCAATGCAGTTATGTATCCTTTATCTTTTATCTGTTTGGAATAAGTTATAGCATCTGTTACTTCTCCTTTATGTACTGCTATTCTAATACCATCAATTTCTTTCCTTTCTGGGATAATATACTTATCTCTCTTATTATAATCAATCATCACCATTATTTCAGAGTATTTCTTGGTTGGAATTGAAGTAATCTTATCTAGATATCCTATCTCCACGTATTGTATTCCAGCATCATTTGCTGCAGTATAGATTGCATTAATCTTTTCTGGAGAGAAATTCCAATTGTTTATATATCCTCCATCTCTTAGAGTGCTATCAAATAGTTGTATCATATCTCATCAATCAATTTAAATGCATTTTCTGTTGCATATTTCTTAATAAATTCCTTCTTTTCCAATAAACTATTTCTTGTTTCTGGATAGAGTTTATTAATTACTACATTTAATTTCCATGTTGGTTTCTTATGGATAAATCCACTTATATGATTGCAAACTGAATATGGATATTTTGTGAATGCTTCAAAATCTATTATCATAATCCGTTCCTTCAATTCTGGTTTTAATGATTCATATGATTTCTTAACTAATTGTGATTGAGAATAAACCCATCGGATGACTCTATCCATTTCTATAATATCTGCATATTCATTCATATCAACCGATATGTTTCCTTCATATGTTAGCATGATATTTGTTGGGTCAACTCCAACATTTCTTCCAAATCCACTTTTAAACATATTGTAAATGGTTACTATTGGATTCATTCTAATATAGATAATTTTTAATCTTTCACCAAATGATTCAAAGAGGATGTTACTACTGATTATTGCATTTGTTGTCATATTCTGGAGAATTGGATAATTATCATTTATCTTATTGCAGATTTCATCTTTATCCTTATAAAATACTCTTTTTATATATTCCAGTGGATATGGATATTTTAAGATTGAAGTCACATCAGATAGTTTGAAGTTTATCTCTCTTGAAATCAGTTGATTATATGTTAATCTATCAGTTATGGTATTCAACATCACTTTTGCTACATCATCTTCTATTTTTCCTATTCTGTGCAAGTGCAGAATCATGTGGAACATTTCATCTTCTTTAGATTTCTCAACTCCATCAAAACATTCTAGTACTCTTGAAACTTTAGATTTTCCACTTCCGCCATGACCATCTATCAGAAGGATTGGATTGTTAAATGTATTATTTCTTGTTAATTTCATTCTTTATAACCCACCAGTCATTATCAATTATGAATCCAGATGAAGTTTTTCCAGTAAATACTTTATATGGTTCTGTGTGGAATTTTAGATTATTCTCGTCAATAAATTCATTGATTGCTCTGGTAACACCAGGAAATCTTGAATATTGCCATTCATCTCCACCAAGTAAACCTCCAATCTTTAATTTCTTATAATAAGCATCAATCTCTGCTTTAACTACATCATATGAGTGATTTCCATCTATATATACAAAATCTATTTTATTAGGGATTTCATCCAGAGATTCCAATGATTTCTTTTTTATAAACACGACCTTCTCTTTTGGAAATGATTTCAGATTCTCTTTAAATTTAAGATAACTTGGTTTTACTGATGCATAACTTCTAAGAATTCTATCATCTTGATATTCTTCATATGGGTCTATTAAATATAACTTACTTATATTGCTTATTGTATCTAACAGATTCTTTGCATGAAATCCAGTTTCAACTCCAATTTCAACACCAACTAATGGTTCTTTGTAATTCCTTTTTAAGAATCTATCAAATGGTTTTTCATATGTATCTTTTCCATATATTTTATCCATTATGCATCTCCTATAGGTTTGTATCTTAATTTATTGTTCTTATATAAAACACTATTTTTATTTGTTATATAAATTCCTTCTAATCCTTCTTCCTTCATAGATTTATCTATCCATTCAATAACATCAGAAACACCCCTTAATTTTCTTTTTCCCCATTTTTCTTCTTCATAAATTGGTATATCTGTAGTATGCATAGTATTTATATCAAATTCTGGATATTTCTTAGTCTTTTCTAAGATATCAAGTTTAAATGCTTCTTTATCAAAATTTAGATAGTAATCTATTGTAGATTCATCTTTACATACTTTTCTCAATATATCTTCATATTGATAGAAATTCTTCTGATTATTCAAATCTACTCCAATTAGTCTTATTTCTGTTGCACCTAGTATCAAACTACAATTTATTGCTGCTATAAGTTGTCCACGATATCTAAAGATGGGTTGGTGGAATGTATGTGCTCTACATTCTTTAAATGTATGTGGTGGATTTGGTTCATCAATAAACCAAGGTTTTCTACTTGGCAGAAAATAAAATGTTTGCTTGAATATCTTCCTGATATGTTTGAATCCCAATTTTCTTGCTAGTTTTATAGATTGTGGTATAGATAACAATAACTTTGTATCTAGATATCCTAATTTTGCCATATATTCAAGAACTGATTTATCAAGGTAATCTCTCTCTATGGACATATAATATTCAAATTTTCTACTTCCATAAGGAACTCGAGCAAATGTGAGTGTGTGTTTATCTTCTAGATACTTCCATTCTTCTTCTGTGATATCCATATAGGATGAACCTGCTCCAAAGATGTGGAAAATACTCATGGTTTTATAAACCACCAATCTCTTTGATTAGAATGTTTTTTTGCCATTAATGATGTGATATTATTCTTTTCAACAAATTCTATTACCGCTTTTGCAACACCATATGTTTCTGGGGTAAAGTCATGTCCACCCATAATACCATTAGATTTTAACTTAGGATAGTACAATTCTATATCCTTCTTAACATATTCATATGAATGATTTCCGTCTATATAAATAAAATCTACACTATTATCTGGTATTTTAATTGCAGCATTCTCAGAAGTATCTTTAATAAATTTAGTGAACTTATGATATGGAGATATGGTTTTCTTCATTACTTTTTCTATATCTGTGTAATCCATCAGTTTTCCATCTTCAGTATATGGTGAATATGGGTCAATCAGATATAATTTACGTATATTTATTGATTCTAATATACTTTTAGCATTTTCTCCATCATTCACACCTATCTCTATTCCAGTCAATGGTATACTAGGTATATAGTATTCACTTTCCATCCATATGAACATTGGTCTATCTATTGTTCCACATGTAAACTTATTTCCCTCAATCTTGACATTATGTCCAATATGTTTACGAAATTCTTCAAGAAATGCTCTCATTTTAGTAGATTCTGTAAATGTGAGTATAAATCTAGATTTACAATCCTTACACGATATATTAATAGCTAATACTTTCTTATTTCTCATATGTTCATTCTTTCACAATAATTACATACACGCTGTTCCCAATCATATAAATAATTCAATTTACCACAACGTCTACATTTTACTTTGGATGTATTTTCTATAAATTTTCCTTTATTGATATTTGTATCTTCTATAAGAAAATCTATCTTTCCTTCTTGTTTCAATTTTTTTACATATTCCATTTCAAATTCTAGATTATGAATATTATTTTTTTCAACAAATTCTTTGGTTCTACTGCCATAATAATGATTAAATGTTCCTTCAGTTGGTATTTGATTGCCGAAGTCAAATCCTGTTAAGTAAATCTTATCATACATATGAGTTAGAATCCATATTAAAGAAAAACCAGTACTTGGTGGATTAGTAATGCTACTTATCTTTCTAGAAGTTTTGATAGATAAATGCCGTTTAGTCTTATCATATATTCCCAATTCTTTGATTAATCCATTCTGTTTCCAATTATATGAAAGATTTTCTTCATTCCAACATACAAACCATATCTCATTTAAATCCTTTACAATATCTTTGATTGAATCTATATCTAAACCTAATGTTTTGTATCCACTTATGAAATTCCCACAATTCTTAATTGGATTGTACATCACCCATATGGTAGTCTTTGAACCAGCAATTTCTTCAAATCCTTTGGTTTTCCAATCGTTTATCCTTACAACCTCATCAAATTCATCTATTCTCTTGCCAAGTTTCTGTGATTTCAGAATAGAACCATTCCCAACTATAATTACACTTTTATCAATCATCTAATCTGCCTCTCTCATTATATGATGTCTGCCTTGGTAAAATTCCTAATTCAGTATCTATTGGTAAACTTATCCTCTTTCCATCTAAATATGATGATAAATGAAATGCTATAGCAACTTCTATTGCTTTTCTTCCATCATCACCAGAACATCTCAATGTATCTTTTCCTTCAAGTGTATTTATGAGATTATCTATCGCATTCACTAACGGTGGTGAAGAAATACCTATATCTATTGTGAATGGTTCAACTAATTCTGACACCCCAGATTCAAAACTGCTACTTACTCCTTTTTTGAATACTAACACCTTCTCTCCACGAGTTATACCAGAATTCTCCAAAATCCCTTCGGTTGTATAGATATCTAAACCAACTTTCATATATTTCTTTGGTGTTGCATCAATAATGCATGGTATACCATTTACAGTTAAATAACCAATTCCACATGCATCTGTACTCAAATCTTTGATAATATGTCCACTAATACATTGAATTCTGCCAAATATGTGTTGTATCACATCAATTATATGAACCCCACCATTCATCAATCCTGGAGAAGAATATGCTATAATAGATGTAACCTTTCCATATGTTTCATTATCAATCAATTCTTTAATCTTTTCATATGTTCTATCCCATCTTCGTATGTGGTCAATTGCTAATATCGTTCCATTCTTTTTACATGCTAATATCATTTGGTCTGCTTCTTTTAATGACATAGCAATTGGTTTCTCACAGAATATAGCTTTTACATATTTTGCTGCTTTTATGCATACATCACTATGAAGATTTGATGGAGTGCATATACTCACAATATCTAAGTCTTCTTTCTTAAGCATTTCATTGTAATCATAATATGTATTTACATTACCATATCTTTCTTTGAATTTGCTTAATCTATCAGTTCTTATATCACAAATTGCAGTAATATCACAATTTTTAAATGACATGTATGCACCAGCATGAGAACTTGGTTTTATGGTTTTCTCATCTTCATCAAATAAGAAACCCATCCTTCCACAACCGATTATCCCAACTTTATATTTATTCATCTATTAATGCTTCCTTGGTAATAGAAATTATATCTTTCATATCAGAAAGAGTTGCTGGTGGTCTTACAACGGATGTTATTACCATTTCTTTGAAATAACAATGTTCTGCTACTGGGCATAATCCACTATCATAATTTATTGTTCCTTTATAATATTTATAGAAGAATGGTTTGTTTTCATGATATATCTTACTATAGTATAATGGTTTGATATATCCACCACTATATGGAATGCCATTCTTATTTGCTAATTGAATGAATTTGTCTCTATTGCCATCTAATCTAAATGAATAAATATTATATACACATTTGTTCCCATCTCTAACAACTTGCGGTTTAATCTGTGGAATCTCTTTAAATCCTTCATTTAAGAACTTAGCTAGTTTAATTCTAATATTATTTAATTTATCTAACTTCTTAAATTGCTCTACACCTATAGCAGCATCCACTTCTGTCATTCTATAATTATATCCTAGTATAGTGGAATTATATGTTCTGTGTTTAGACTGTTCAATGATTGCTTCTCCATGATTCCTTACTAATCTAGCAATATCTGCTATCTCTTCATTATCAGTTATTAACATACCTCCCTCTCCACTGGAAATATTTTTAGTTTCTGTTAAAGAGAATATAGCACAATCTCCAATAGTTCCAACCTTTTTCTTTTTGTATTCTGCCCCAGGTGCTTGGGCACAATCTTCTATTACTCTAAGATTGTACATCTTAGCAATTTCCATTATCTCATCCATATCTACTGGATTACCAAACAAATGGACTGGAATTATTGCTTTTATTGAATTTGGAATAATTAATCTCTCTGCTATTTTCTTTGGGTCTATGTTGAATGTGTCTTGTTGGATATCAGAAAAAACTGGTATTGCATTTGCCATAAGAATACAAGAAGCAGTTGCAGTAAATGTATATGGAGTAGTAATGACTTCATCTAATGGTTTAATACCAGAAGCGATTATTGCTGCATGTAGTGCAGATGTACCAGAATTAAATGATATTGCATGTTTAACTCCATGATAATTTCTGAAATGCCTCTCTAACTCTTGAATTTTCTTTCCACCAAGAATCTTATCTGGATTAGCTAAAAAGGATGAAAGATTTCCTGATTTTAATACTTTATTAACTGCCTTAATTTCTTCTTTGCCAATCATTGGATGATGTGGCCAAGGTTTATTTCTTTTCTTCATTATATTCATTCTCCAATATAGAATACAAATTCGTATTGTAATATCTTCCATTCCTAAAATGAAAGTCTCTTATGGTTCCTTCATATTTAAATCCAGATTTTACATAGCATTTATTTGCTCCAATATTCTCTGAATTAACTCCTAAATGCACTTTATGAAAGTTCAGTTTCTTGAATCCATATTCCAATAATGCTTTTACAATTTCTGTGCCGTATCCATTATTCAAATACTGTTTATAACCGATAGCAATCCTTAACTCTGCAAATCTCTCCATAAAGTTTATATCATAAAATCCACATATACCAATAATCTTCTTCTCTACTTTCAACACTATTACAAAAATAATATCCTTTTTGCTTTCCTTATATCTTTTCCATTCCTCTTCTATAAAATCCCATGAACAATATAAAACTCCTGAATCTGGTCTAATTCCCATAACCATGAGTTCTGTAATTTCAGATTTGTTTGACCAATCCTTTATTTCTTTTAGGTCTTCTTCTTGTATACCACGCAATCCGATTCTATTTGTTTCTATAAACACATTTCACCTCAAATTTAAAAATATATTACTTTACTCCTGTTGGAAGTGCCAAATCAAGAATTTCTTCTTGGAGGAGAAAAAAGTCAAAATCAGAAGTTATCACTTTTGCTCCAAATATGCATTATTCTTTCACTATGCCAAAAACAAGCAATATTATGAAACGGAGATGTCGTGTGCCTTTCTATATGCACTTTTGCTGGAAATATGCACATATCTGCATGTATTTTTTAGACCTTGTACTTTTCTTTGAAGTTTGCAGAAATTCATCCGCATTACCCCCACTAAAATCGTGCAATCTTTATCACATCTTTTTAGAATATTTATAAGTTGCTTCACAAATCCTGAAATCAAATGGTGTATCTATATCAAGGCATTCCTCATTTTCTTCAACTAGATAGATATATGGGTCATTCTTTGTGTATTGCCACAAGGAATTGTTCTTGAAGATTGCTTCTTTTTTGTAGATGAGAATATGATTCACATTTTCCAAAATTGGTGAGATTATCCTTGTAGATACACATTTTGGGTCTTTATTATTTATCGGTTTATGGGTAGTGAAATCCCAGAAATGATTATATCTTTCCTTTGCACAAGTTAATGACTTGATATCCTTGGATTCATTAAAGAAATTTGCTATCTTTAGTATCGTATCAACTTTTAGAAATGGGAAGCAAGCATTCACAGTCATCACATAATCTTCTTCAATATCCTTCAAAAAGTTATGGGTTGAATTTAAACTGTGTATTTCTCTTGAAACTGACATATCATCTCTATCAATAACTTCTAATCCCGACTTTTTTGAGATACCATATATCGTCTTATCATTTTTATTCACTCCGATAACAACCCTTGAAAATGGATTATCCATCTGAGACATAACTTTGAGTTTATCTATATAAAGATTAAACAAAGTTGTATCCCCAAATGGTCTGGTCATTTTCTGTTGCACCCTAGTACTATTTTCTCTAGCCATTCCAACTAATATAATTGACATATTTACCAATCCTTTTTATATTTCATATTGATATATTCATACATTGCTTTTTTCCAATGACGTAGATTATTTTTTCCATACATGGAACTCAAACATATTCTGCCTTTTTCCTCACCAAAATCCTTACATTTCCCTTTATGTATCTTTGCAGGATATCCAAGGTATTTATTGATTGTAGCCATGAACTTATAAAAGTTTACATTTCCTTTGTTACCTAAGTGATATACACCATAATCTCTATGGACTTTAATTATATCCATGATTCCTTTTGCCATATCGCAAGAATATCCACAAGTTTGGATTTTATCAGTGGCAATCTTTAATTCTTTCCCATCTATTATATCTTTCATAAATTTATCTAATACACCAACAGACGAATTATTTCTACTTCCAAATATGAGGGGAATGCGTATAATATAATATTTGGAACTATTATTCTTTATATACAATTCTGCTAGATATTTCGTTCTACCATAGTATGTAGTTGGATTTAATGGAGAATTCTCATAATATACATATCTTCTTCCATCAAATACAGATGAAGATGACATATGCACTAATAAGATATCCTCTTCTTTGCATATGTCAACAAGATATTCCACTGCAATTACATTAATCATATAAGTTTTCTTCTTATCTACAAGACTCTGTTTTTTACCAGCGATTGCTGCAGAATTAATAATAATAGATGGATTGTTATCTTTAATATACTTTTTGATATTCTTTTCAACCGTTATATCTAATTCCTTATGTGTTGGACAAAGAATTTCAATGTTTCTTTTCTCGCATTCCTGCTTTATTGCAGAACCAACTAATCCTGTAGAACCAATTATCAATATCTTCATATACCCCTTCCTTTTACAAAATCAAGTATTTTATCTTTATCTTTATTGATATCATATTCATTTTCAAACAAATACATATAATTCATTGGGTCAACCCATTTGTGGGCATTAGTTTCTCCAGCATAAGATGGTTTACTGTTCTTATCAAATAACATAATTCCTGGAATTCCAAATAAGAATGTTAAAGTGATTGGTCCAGCAGCACCACCGATATATAGTGAAGAATTATTGATTACCTTAAATAATTCTCCTATATCATCAGGAAAATAACCATATACCTCATCAAATTCATTATCCAATTTACTTGGTTCTCCTATCTTCTTAAATTTGTATGATGGATATCTATCTTTTAACAATTCAAACAATTCTTTCCATTCATTATATGGTGTATTTCTTGGTATCTGCCTTTCTTGAGTTGATTCCCTATAATGGAATAATATATATTTCTCTTTATTTGATTTTGGTAATGATAAAACTGGTCTCAAACCAAATGATTCATAATACATATTTAAATATTCATGAGTCTGCTTCATTTTATAATCATGCATCATAATTGGTTGACATCCATCATACAATGAGTTTGGTTCACTTAAATCAATCCTATCGATATGTTTTGGAATTCTTGTTCCTTTATTCACTATAGTTATTTGGAATATACTATTCACTGGTGGTTTTATGAGTCCTTGATAAGTATTATTAATAGACCATCCAGGATATGATACTTTGTCATGCCATTCAAATATTATATTATCGTATCCTAATTCTTTTCCTCTAAAATAGCAACTTTGCAATAACGTCACTTCTTGACCTAGTCCCATGAATGCAGTTTTTTGTTTACCATCAAAGAAATAAACTGTTTTCATATGAATTTGTTGGATATTTTATCATTATTATACAGCAATTCCAAGGTAGAATTATCAATATAATGTATACATGGTGGACAAGATTTCATATTTATCTTCTTATAGTTTTCTCTCCTTTCTCTTGAATCCCAAAATTGTTTGAAATGTTGATTCATTATGTTTCCATATGCATATTTCTTATTACATTTGGTGATACAACATGGATAAACATCTCCATATGAATCTATATATGCAGTATGATTTGAATAATAACACAACAAATCATGATTTGTATTTATACTTTCACTTGCATTATAGACTTTGAAGGTTTTAGTTTCAAGTTTTTTAGCGTTTATTGTCTCCAATAGTATCGCATGATTACATTTCTTTCCTTTATCATTACCATTATATTTAATTGCTAATCTGAAAAATATAGAGTTTACCCCAAGATTTTTAACTAATCTAGTAGCATCCACTATATCTGAAATATTTGTATCTGTTATCACATAACTTATATTTATATTTGGAAGTAATCTAATGTTATCTAATACTCTATTAATGCCATCATTCATATTTAATGGTTTATGGATTGATTTATATAACTCATTGTTACTTGCATTTAAACTACATCTAATCCAAGACGCTTTAGATAATATATCTATATTTTCATCAGAAATTTTCACATCAAGATTAGTGGTTATTCCATATTCCATACCATTATTCACTATCTTCTGGAATATGGTGTATATGTTTGGGTATAGTAGAGTTTCCCCAGTACCAGTAAAAGATATTGCTTCTGTTCCAGCAGATTTCAATTCATCTATTAATTTTACTAATCTATCAAATGGGAATACTCCCTTGCCATTGAAAGTTGAATTTTTTATGAATTTATTCTTTTTTCCATGATATACACAAAATCCACATCTATGATTGCAACTTTCTATTGGGTCTATGGTCACATGTAATGGTTTTGAATTAGTGTGATTAAGGATTGAACTAATTCCTATTGAATTCCTTAATATCTTTGGATTTTTCCATGAATTGTCTTTTAGATAAAGTTTATATGCTTCTTCTCGTTCTTTAATTCCCATAGATATATGTTTATTCCATTTAAACGACATCCCATTCTACATCCATCTAAATTTGGTTCTATAAATGGTTTACTCTTCCAAATATTTTCAAATGAATCATTATTAATATTTCCATATGTATATTCTGGTTTATCCATGAAATTAATGCAACTATGAACACCACCATAAGAATCTATATATCCAATAAAATCTTGGGCATAACATTTCTCATATGTTCTTTTTCTATTTAAACACTTAATTGCATTTCCCCTTAGAATGATAGTATATGAATCAGTTTCAAATTCTTTTGATTTTATATACGCATCTTCAATTTCTTCTATTGTTGGCAATTCAATAACATCACCAATTCTTTTTTCATGTTCTGAAAATGGTTTAAGGACAAGATAATCTGCATTAAGATATTTAAGAATCTTTGCTAAATATGGTATTGTTTTTATATTCTCTTTTAATAATAAAGTTTGAACTCCAACTGTGCAATCAAATTTCTTTAATTTAATCAAGAATTTACTTCTTGAGATATTATCTAAAACTGTCTTAAAATCTTCTTCCTTTGTACCATGCAATTTTGCATAAGTAGTTATTTCTCCAGAATCTACACTAAATTTAATCCATGAAAGATAAGGAAGTAATTGCAATGCTTTTTGCTTGTTGAATAATACTCCATTTGTTGTTAGTGCTATATCTAATCCTAATTCTTTAGCGTATTTCACTATTTCAGCAATATCCTTATGAAGAAGTGGTTCTCCTTCACCACCAAACATAATTGCTTTTACTCCAATTTGCCACATATGCCCAATCATTTTCTTAACTGTTTCAGTATCTAAAGAAGATTTCCCATTCCTAGTGAAATTGGGGGCACAGAAGATACAGTTATGGTTACATAGATTAGTTAAAGATATTTCCACATAGATTGGATATGTTTGTTTTCCTTCTAACCAATCAGATACCTTCTTGGGATGGAAAATCAATTTCTGTGAATCTATATCGTATTCATCCATATTATATAAAATTAATGTCTCTTTTATCTACATGAAGGTAATTATTTAATAAGATATTCCTCGAATCATACATACAATGGTGTTGGCACTTTTCCATAGGATTGAAGTTATTAAAGAATTTCTTTGTATCTTCTGATAACCATATTTCCTTAAATGATTTCTCCTTAAGATTACCTAAAAGACCACTTGTATCATAAGCTTTATCATGACATAAGTATATACATGAATCTGCTCCAATTATAGCACCTATTTGCATTAATATGCAATTATTGTAAGTTCTACAATGTTTTGCACTAAAGTCAAAATGGGATGAATACTTATCATAAACCTTGAAATTAGAATCAGTCAAATCTTCTGTCGCTTTCTCTATTTGAGATATTACATTGGATTTAAATGATTTATGATATTCTTCTGTATTCTGATTGACTAATGCAGCAAATTTGATATGATTCACACCAAGATTTTTCATATATTCTGCAATCTCATAGATATGGTTAGCATTAAATTTACTTACAACACAATTAATTCCTAATTCACAAGATTTATCCTTAGATTCAGCGAAATTCCTTATGTTATTCTCTAGTTCAGTGAATTTCTCTTTTCCTACTCGCCTTATCTTATGGAACATCTCTGCATTGCAACTATCTGCTGATATTCTCACCCAATTCACATTTCCTAGAATATTAGCGATTTCTCCATTTAATTTTTGACCATTTGTTATCATCGCAACATCTAAACCTAACTTTTTAGATAATACAACCGCATTATATATTTTATAGTAAAGTAATGGTTCTCCACCACCTGAGTAGCAGACCGATTTACCTCCCAATTCTTTAAATTCAATTATAGTCTGTTTTAATGTTTCCCATTTGATGTAATCAGTTGAATTAAATCTTATCTTCTGTTGTTTGTTATCTTCACAACGATAGGAACAATAATAGCAATTGTCTTGGCAGATATTTGTAGGCTTGATTCTTAGAAAGATTGGTCCAGTTACTTTTCCATCTTTTATATCATTTAACTTTTGCATGTGATGGAATATTTTCATTTCATTATATGGTGCAGTAACTTTTTCTATCATGGTATGAACCAAAAATAATCTCCGGTATATCCTTCTTCTTTAAATAATTCTTTCCATTCACTATCACTCTTTATAGTTAATGCAGTGATATTCCATTCCATTATCCTCTGCCTTTCTTCCTCATTCCTATATGAATCTACCATTATAAATGCATGCTTTCCAATTCTTTGTATTTCTCTAATTGCTTTTCTGCAATCATCTTCCCTTAAATTATGTATCGTATTTATACTAATAACCAAATCAAATTGTTTATCTTTATATTTATGTAAATCTTTGGCATCCCCTTCTTTTAATCTCCATCGTATTTCTGGAGGTGAACAATCTATTGCATATTTTGAAATATCAATTCCATATGCATCCATCCCAAGATTTAATAAGTCGTAAATAAGATACCCTTTAGAACATCCAATATCTAATACTTTATCATTTTGTTTTAAATTATAATATTCTTTGAATCGTTTTACAATAGGAATCCATCTCCCATCATATGTATATCCTCCATAACAGATTCCTTTCATGTCAAAATATTCCCAACCAAATTTCTTTGCCGTCTGCCGTTGTTTATCAGTCATTTGCAATTTTCTTGTCTTTGTATCACGATTTATTTGTGGATACATATTCAATAAATTTATCTCCACTATATCACTCCTTTATTAATAACATCACACCATTACTTATTGGTAGTATAATCTTTTTATATGATTTGTTCTTTTTAATCATTCTAAGGAATTCTTTCACTCCTTTTCCTTTTTCTGTAATTGGTTTATCATTTAATGCATCTCCATGAAAAAATACATCATCTACTATTAATATACCTTCTTTTGCTATTATCTTATCTATATACTTCATATATCTACAGTAATTCTCCTTTCCACCATCTAAATATATGAAATCATATTTTATATTATTTTTATTCATTACTTTCAATGTATCTAAAGCATCACCATTTATCCCAAGTATATTAGTATTAGATGTGTGTTCCTTTAGGTTTTTTAATGTTGCATCATAACTGTCCTTTACAACTTCTATAAAGGTCAAATTGGAAGAACTAGATAATGCATTCTTAAAGCAAACAGTTGAAACACCTATGAAAGTTCCTATCTCCAAAAATGCTTTTGGATTTTTAATCTTTATCAGAGATTCTATAAGTTTTAAAGTAATTGGATTGGATATATTTCTTTCTGTTGGTATTCCTATTTGGATAAATTCATACTTATCATTGAAATCCCCAACATCCGAATAATTTAATACTGCATCAAAAACTGATGAATACATATCTCCCTTTAAATATTGTTTATTAAACTCTTGGAATGGAGTATAAGATTCCTTAAATTTATTCATATTTAATTTCTTTATTATCATTGATTTCCTATTAATGTATCTACTACATTCTTTCTTGTTTCTCTTGTTATATCTTCTAATTTATCACATGATATATTCATTCTATTTGCTATCTTCTCTATCTTTTCCTTGGAAGAAAAGTTAATTCTATCCCATTCATATGCTCTTAATATAGTTAAATCATTGCTATTATACTCATTAGATTCCAATTGCCCTACATTCCATCTGATATTCTTTTGGTTAAATCCTTTTTTGAAATGACCGTGCTCTTCACACATATCCCATAGTTCTGTATGCCGTAATGGAATCACATCAAAAATTTTAACATAATCCATATCAAGTTCCTCTGCAAATTTTATGGTTTTCCTTATCTCTTCCCATGTTTCTGTTGGAAATCCTATCATAAAGTTTCCAGCTATAAATATACCAAACTCCTTTCCCCAAGATACAACCTCTTTAATCTTATTTAAATTAATTGGCTTTTTTATAATATCCTTTAAAATTCTTGGAGATGCAGATTCAATTGCTATATCCACATAAATACATCCACATTCCTTCATTATTTTAAATAATCCCTTATCTAATTTAAATGCAGCTAATGCTATTGCCAACCATAATATCTTAAGTTCTTTTAATCCTTTAAATAAGTCTATAGCTCTCTGTCTATCCATTATTAAATTATCATCATCAAATATGATAGACTTAATTCCATAGTTTTCCATTAAATATCTTATTTCTTTTAATACATTCTCTGCAGACCTTTTCCTGAAGGATTTTCCCATTATATCTTTTACTTGGCAGAAGGTACAACCAATTGGACAACCTCTGGAAGAAAATATTCTCATATATGGATATAATGGTGGACTATCAACACTTTTTCTATCTTTTAAATAGATATACTTTTTTAAATCTACCAAATCATAAGCTGGAAGTGGCAATTTATCTAAATCTGAAATAAAACTTGAATGCCCAGTATTAATTACCAATCCATCTTTTCTATAACTTATACCATTAACTGGCAAATTCCCTTCTCTCTTGAAATACAATACAAGATTTCTTAAAATATATTCTCCTTCACCAATGACAACTATATCTATATTCTTATCTTTCATTATATAATCTGAATTAATTGTAGCGTACACTCCACCAAATATAGTTATTATATCTTTATTAACTTCCTTTGCAATCTGAGCAGATATATGCCCTGCTTTACCATACTGGTCCATTAGTATAGTAATTCCAATGATATTAGGATTATATTCCTTAATCTTATCTGCTAAATCACTTTTGGTTAAGTTATCTATATTTGCATCTAATATTTTGACATCACAAATATCTCTTATCATAGAAGCTAACAAACATAGATTATATGGAATATAGTGCCATAATGTATTTACATCCCATTCCGTCCACCTGAAATTTGGAACAACCAATAGTACTTTTAAATCATTCTTTATCATAAAGTTCTCTGATTTCTATTAATACAGTTGATTTATTTGAATTTAATGCTTTCTTGTATTCATTGATTATATCACAAGATTTTTCTAATTTGACTATATTTATATTTGTCAATCCAGCTTTTAGCATTTCTGTATGGTCTTGGCAATGCTGTGGTCCAGGATACAATGGTTTCTTTGGTCCTATTATAGTTCTTATTATAACCACTGGCTTAAATTCTCCTTTAGACATCTGTTCAATTTTATCTAAATGGTTTATTAATTGATTAAAAGCCAAAAGAAGAAAATCCATTCTTTCATAGATAGTAATTGGGATATATCCTTGTAATGCCAATCCTATTGAGATTCCCATTTGCATATCTTCTGCAATTGGCATTTCTATTATCTTATCTTTAGGAATTGTTGTAAGTGTACCATACATTTGCCCATCATATAATGTATTCTGTCCAATGAATATCACTCTTTCATCTTTAGATAGCATTTCCATTGCTTTTATTACTTCTTCTTTGTATGTCATTAAAAACTTACCCATTTTCCTACGCCAGTGTGTGGCCAAACACGAGTATAATTATATCTAATAATATGTGGTTTTGATTTGCTTTCTCCCCATACTATTTGAGTTGGGGAATCACAACTTACTCCATTATCTTCCACTACAAATGTGATAGGTAAATCATTCCTACTTGCATATGTAGTTACTTCATGAAACATTCCCATAAAATTGCACATATCACCCACAAATACCCATACATTACTATTTTCTCCAGATTTCTTTATACTTATAGCAACTCCTAGAGCAATTGGTAAAATACCTCCAACAATGGAAGACGAAAAGAATTTCCTTTTTTTATCATAAATATGCATACTCTCTCCATCAGTAATAATCTTCTTTAGTTTTTCTTTTGGTATTCCTTTTAATAATGCATGAAAATGATTACGATGTGTGGAAAATACCCAATCTTTTTTTTCTATATTTTTGAATATCCTTATCAATTGCAATTCTTGTGTAAAATCTTTACTTCCAGATAAATGTATTGGAACACCTATTTTCTTATCTAAGAACAATTCAGATATTTCTTTCTCAAATGCAATTAATTCTTTTTTAGTTACATTAACCATTTGTCCATGAACTCCAATATCTTCTTTTTATTTATCTTATCTCCAGTAAACAATTTAAGATACGTCTCTTTATTTATATAATAATCTATTGTATCTCCATACTTACCATTTAAACCATCTTTCCAGAATTTCTTTGAGAAGTAATTCCCCATTCCAACATATCTATCCTGAATTGGCGACCAATTAATAGTTTTTGGTATGTTTATCTCTATTATTGGCTTTTCAAAACTATACGCATACTGAATTGGCCCAGAACTACATCCAACAAATAAAGAGGAATTATTCATTAATTTTAAAAAACTATTGAAATCTAGGAAATGATTAAAATATCTATCAAACAACTTATTAAACTTTTTCTCATGTATATCTCTTTCACCACATCTATATATCTCATAATCATTATATCTTTCTTTTAGTAATTTAAGTATAAACTCATAGTTATTTATATTAGAATTTCTTGTAGTTGAATATTCTAATTTTCTAGTATGAACCAATATATATTTCTCTTTTATCTTATCCATCTTTATATGATATACTGGTCTTTTTTTGTATTCCATATAATACTTATTCAGATAATTTAAGAATGCTCCATGATTTCTTTCTATTACACTTTTTTCATTGAATAATGGTGAGGAATCTTTATAGAAAATATCCGAATCAGTTAAATTAATTATCCTATGATACTCTGACAGATTGATATCATTGGAATTTATGAACTTGATGGGAAGTATGGTATTTTGTGGACAAACCAATAGATATTGTATGTTTAATGGCCATTCAAAGAAAATATCTCCTTGTTTATATCCTAATTCTATTCCTCTGAAATAACATGCTCTTGATAAGATATCTATCTCACCAAATCTTGTTATTGGTTGGTTCTTGCTTCCAAATCTAAAAAGTATCTTCTTATTTGGCATATTTCTCTTCTATATCATTAAATAAATCTTTAGTTATATTTATAATATTATGATTCTTATGAACTAAATCATATCCATTCTTAGTGACTTTCAACAATAATTCTTTATCATCTAAGTAATACAATACTTTTCTTAATGCATCTTTAGGAGTTTTAAACAATATGCAATTCTCATTATCCTTAAAATCAAGATATTCCCTATCTCCCCAATCAAATGTTAATAAACAAGAATAACTACCAGCAATTTCAAAGTTTTTAGGAAAGTTATCATTCACAAGTGTATCTTTATAAAATGCTCTATGAGGTAATTGACAACAACCACCTATGGATATCCAACTACTATTCAACTTCTTTGCATATGTATAATTTGGGTATGTTTGTTCAGATGATTGTTGGCGAAATCTTTCATATGTTAATCCATTGATATTACAGAATATGTTATGTAAGTCTTTTCTAAAAAGATAATTGGAAAACTTGCCAGTGTGCAATATATCAATATCTTTCTTTAATCCATAATTTTTGAATACATCCAATGGAATTCCCCATTTACAATAGAAAAAATCTATATCATTAGAATCTATCCAATCTTTATATAATCCTATGGTGCAATGATTTTGTAAGATTAATCCATCTATCTTATTATTGATAAAATAATCCTTTTCATCTTGAAATCCAAATCTTCTCATTGGACTGCCTATGAATGAAATGATTTTAATGCCTAATTTCTTAAGAGATTCAAGTTTATCATTATCATATTTTATGGTTAGAATTATATACTTTAATTCCTTTTCTTTTATAATACCAACAATATCATCAAATGTTGAATTAATATCCATCAAATAATAATACTTTTCATATTCATTTTGTAAATACGTTGTCCATGCACCTATTGGTGGTTTATCTATCAGCATCAATCCATTAATCATATATATTCTCTATATTATCTAATAATTTATTTTTTGTGACATGATATTTATTACCTTGATAATTACAAGTCATATTTCCTGCTAAATTTCCCATAAATCCAATTATTTCTGGAGGTGCATTTAAAAAGGCAATTGGTGAACTTATTGCAAAGAATGCATCACCTGCTCCAATTGGGTCTATAACTTCTTTTATTACAGGTACAATTGGTATATACTTTATAATTCTATCTTTAAATACAATGCATCCATGCTTTCCTTCAGTTATAGATATCGTCCCCTTATTGAAATTATCTAATAATATCGTATTTAAATCATCAAATTGATTACTTGTTGCTAATCTTAATTCATTTCCACCTATGGATATGTAATTCCATTTGGAATACTTATTGATTGTGTTCATCCCCATGTTTCCAGCATTAAGTTGAGTATTCAGAGCAAGATAATTTGCTTTATCTGATATATCGTTTCTTCTTTCTTTAGTTAAGAATCCATGACCAAAATCAGCAATTACAACCAAATCATAATTATTAATATCAGTATAATTGCTTTTATATTTATTCTTCTGGGTAGTGTACGTTTCAAAGAGTTTCTGTCCTTCTTGGATGTACCGCTTCTTTACTACCATAATCTCATCTGTATAGTAATCAACTTTATGTGTAAATTCCTTCAGATGATTTCTTATGGCTAAAATACCTCCATCATATCTTTCCTTTCTTTTATTTTCAAACGCTATAATTGGAGACTTTCCAGATTTTCCCAATGTTGTACCATACTGATACACATCTTGTATAGTTTCACCTATTATTATGACATCTAAATCTTTTATCTTATCAAGATAACTTAATAACTCTTCTTTTGGATGTGTTTTTTTAAATTCTTTAAGGAACGTTTCCATATTCATTTATTGCATTTATTAATTTATTAACACATACTTCTGGAGAGAAATTCTTTAAGATTTCTATTCTTCCCTTTGTATTTGCTTCTCTAGGCATACAGGAAATTGCATTTTCAATTCCTTCTTTAGACCAGTCTGAAAGGAATGCTACACCCTCAAATTCAACATTTCCTGCAATAGGAGTACAAATCACTTGTAATTCCATTAACATTGCTTCCTTGATTGTATTAGAAATCCCTTCACTGTCATTATCTGGAGTTATAATAGCTGGGAAAAGGTAGATACTAGATTCCTCAAATAAATCCTTCAATTGAGACCCAGTTAAGTACCCAGTGAGGTTCACCCCCGCCATTTGGCTTTTTAAGCTTTCTTTTAATGGACCATCACCAAATATGGTCAAGTTCTCCACACTTTTGAGTCTATCTAACCCTTTCTTGGGAATCAATCTCCCACCAGCTATTATTTTACCCAGAGGATTGTATGGAGTATCACGTTTAAATAAAGAAGTCCTTACTGCATGAGGAATATGCACCATTGGTTTTGTGACTCCCCATTCTTCATATTTCCTTTTATGATAGAATGACTGATAACCTATAAATTTGTAATTAGGATGTTTTTCAATTGCTAATAACATTCTTCCATTATCTAAGAATATATCGTGAGCAGTCGGCAGAATGCAAAATGGAACTCCTATATTACAAAAATGATATGCTGTAGGTACAAAATGGAATATTGCAAATGACATACTTTCTGCTTCGTCTTTAGTTGGATGTCTTCCTTTAACCCAATAAAGTTCTACTTCATGCCCTCTTTTCTTTAATTCTTCTATCTCTAGAGGGATAAAGTGTTCAGTCTTATTAATCCCTTGTGTATTGAAAATCCCAATCTTCATTTAACTTCTATGCCCCATTTAATCTTACACCAAAATCTTTCATATAGGTAATATCCTATTAATTCTATAATCTCTAATCCAATGATGATTCCACTGACTAGATATGGTTGCCCGAATATGATTGATATTGCAAATATCTCTAACAAGATACATAAAAAAATGAATATAATAGATTTAACAACTGACCTTGATTTACTCTCTATATCTTTCTTGTTTCCATTCATAACTTATTCAAATATAATCCTTGATGACCATCATTCCCTCTATCAACATACATAATCTCATCAAATGACTTCTTCAAATAATTTCTGCAGATATCAATCTTCTCTTGTGTATATCCTTCTATCTTAGATTGAGGATGGAATTCAACTGTTATCTGTTTTATCTTCTGGAGGGTCTTGGGAAGAATATTAGGAATAACATCTATCTCTGAACCTTCCAAATCCAACTTAAGCAAATCAATCCCATCAAAGTTGAACAATTCATTATCTATTGTTGTTGTTTGGACATTCTCCATCAAATGCCCCAATCCTCTATGACTTCTGTAAAGACTGGATGCAGTTATGAAATCTCCTAAATAAAATTCTTTAATGCAGATATCCTTATCAATTGCTTTATTGAAAGTGTATATATTTTGATTATTTTGAAATCTATGTTTCATTCTACGATAATTCCTTGAATCTGCTTCATAAAGATAGAATCTGCATTTGTATTTATCATATAGTTTTGAAGTGAATTCTCCAACACATGCACCACAATCAAAAATAATTGATGATTCATTCAATAATTCTGGTATGATTGGATGTCCTTCTATCTCTATAGTTTCCATTATATCTTAGAATCTGGATTATCCACACAATCACATTGCCTTACAATTCTATCATATAACTTCTTATAGCAGTCGCAATGAGGACATTTACCATCTGGATGTTCTTTCTTATGAGCCTTGTCATTTTCATGATAAGAAATACATTCTGAAAGACACATATGTAAATCATGAATCTCCCCACAACTAAAACCCATCACAACATCTCGAATATCGGTATTGAATTTTTCTCGCAATTCATCAAGCATCTTGCAGATATTCTTGCTTTTCTCCCCCTGATACTTTTTGTATAGATATCCAAGATACTCTTCTACTGTTAAATCATTCATATTTATTTCTCCATATACATTTCTAAAGGTAAATTCCACCATTCACTTGGTATCATATGATTAACCGAATCAATGATTTGTTGTACATTTTTATTATATCGAGCAAGATGAGAAAGCCAATTGCCTTTGTGATAATGCAACATAAATATTTCTTCTGGAAGTTTACAATCTTCAATCAATTCCTGAGATGGGAAACTTCCTTTTCTATAATGACTTATTGGATTAAAATGTAACCATTGATGCAATCCCATCCATTTCCAGTTATCACATAAAATCATTGCTGTAAGAGCAGTTTCATTGGGATGCAAATTGTATTGTATGAACTTCTCTGCTTTCTTAGTAAGATTTATCCATTTTTCTTGTAAATCTTGTAATCTATCTACCTTTATAATGAATGCACCAGAATTAAGCAATGGTCTACCAATCTCATGATTCTCAACATAAGGAATTCTTAAATCTGGTAACTCAAATCCCATTTCTTTATAAACTGCTTTCCAAAGTCTTGTTTCAATCTTCCCATCTGAAATAATCCTTCTGTTTTCTGATTGGATATAGATATCTGCATCAGTTTTAATCAAATCCAAGACTTCTTGAAAGTCCTTAAGGAAAAGAACATCTAAATCTGTTTTAAGCACATAATCTGCATCAGATTCAATTTCAATTGTTCTCAGGAGATAAGAGCATCTTGATTTAAGATTCTCAATTGGTGGTTTGGTATAAAGTTTTGTATTAATTGCTTTTGAAATGTACTTAGTTAATTCCTTTCGATTCCCAGTTGTTGTAAGATGAAGAGTTGTTTCTTCTGGAATCTTATCTTTAAGACTTGCTATCTGTAGATATGCTTGTGGAGTGAGATATGTAGAATCGTCTAGTGCGATAGAAATATCAAGTTTCATTCTATCTTATTACTTGTTTTTAACTTCCAATCAAGAAACATCTTTAATCGGAGAATTTCATTCTGTTCTGCCTTTAAGATATAATATATATCCTTTGGAATTTCCTCATAGGGAACAAATGCTTTTCCATACTGTGGCAGAAACTGTTTTGCATTATCATCCCAACGTATATACGCATATTCACAGTTGCATATTCTCTTATCATATGCCAATCTATCAATCCTATCTTTAGCGAACTCTGCCTCTGTTCTTAGAGTCCCACAATTCTCGCAAATGTAATATTTCTCTTTTCCTTTAAATAAACTCATTTCTTTTTCCAAGCATCACTAATAAACCATAAAAGAACCATACTTCCAATAAAATACAGAGCAAAAAAGAAAAGATAAATCATTAGATGTTCTATCGGAATCATACATGAACTTGTTAGAGTTGCAAGTATAATTGCTAAAACCAATGAGACAATTAAACTATTCTTTAGTTTCATTTTAAATAAGAACACACCATACCATTGAGTTTACATTTATCACAACTATTTTTACATCTCTTATATGAATCATAATTTGGTCTATTTGGTCTAAAACTTACTAATCCAAGAAACATAGTTAATATTCCACCACAAAAAAGTGAAAGAAATAATAAAGCAATAAGATTTTCCCAAAGAGGATGTCCAGAATATCTTACAAATATATGAATTCCTATCCCAATCCAGAAAGATAGAATAGCCACTAACATAAACCAATCAACTTTAACAAATTTTTTAAATTGGTTTATTATATCATTAAAAGTTATGCCGAATTCTTCTCTTTCCCACCATTCTTGGTCGTCCATATTTGTTTTTCCTCAAATAGTTTATCCATTCTTTCGTGCTTTTGTTTTATTAGTTCTCTTCTTCTATGTAATGATTCCTTATCTGCATGAAATTCCTTCATTTATTTCACCAACTTTTTTCTATATAATCATACCCTAATTCTTTTGCTATTTTCATCATTTTTTTGTATTCATTTTCATCATAAACTTTAACTGTAGAATAATATGTATTAAATTGTGATACTCGTTTACCACTTCTACTGAAAAATCCTGGTGTTCCACGTTCTCCCCATCTATTTCTATAAATATGGATTACACTTGAACAAACACTATCATCTGTCCAATAATATGCATCTCCAATATCGTGTATTTTTCTCACAGTTTTACTGTATAACTCATCTGCTATTCTATAACTTTCTTCTTCTCCAATTCTTTTTTTTACCATTTATCCACCTCTTTTTATTTCAATTCACTCTTTCCTGATTGCCATTTTATTTGTTCAATTAGACCATCATTAAACTCTACTTCTGGTTTCCAATTGGTATCTCGTTTTATTCTCTCGATATTTGCTTTAGTATATTGACTGTCATAAATAGTTGCTGGTTGATAGTTAATTGTAACAGGTTTTTCAATCATTCTAGAAACCTTTCCAATCACTTCATTAATAGATATGTTCTTCCCTGTTCCTATGTTATAAATAGTGTGTTTTAAATCATAATTTGTTCTTAATGCATCTATTGCTCTACAGGTATCATCTATATATGTAAAATCTCTCTTCTGTGTTCCATCTCCATAAAGTGTAAATGGTTTATCATTCAAACAAGAATCAATAATTGCTTGGATTGCAAGTTCATCCCTTTGGTGAGGTCCAAACACAGTAAAGGGACGAATTATAATTGATTGTATCCCATTTAATCTACCATTATCTATATACATTTTCACCATCTGTTCACAGGTAAGTTTTGAATTGGCATATGCTGAAAGTGGTCTAAGAAACACATCTGTTTCATTCATAAACTCATCGTTTCTGCCGTCATATACTGAACTTGAACTTGTGAGTATCATTTTCTTGGGTTTCCACACATTAATGCATTGATGAATTATCTTTTGAGTTGCAAGGATATTATCAAATATCACATCACTTGCTCTTGCTTCACTATCTCTTACACTTGGAAGTGCTGCCAGATGAATAACTGTTTCTACGTTATGAATTGTTGGAAGCCAATTATTTATGTCCGTTTTAAACAATTGAACATTCTTATTATGAATTTCTATATCTCCTCTTCTATCAATTCCAATAAAATCTTTCTTTGGATACGCTTTACTTAACATATCCATTAAGTTTCCACCTATGAATCCTCTGTCACCACTAAGAATTATTTTACTTCTCATTTAACTTCCTCTCCACTTCTTGTATGTCTTTTGGATAAGTTATCTCATAAAGGTCATCTGTATAAATCCCATAAAATCGAATCTTCTTCTCAAGCATCAAATTAATCGTATTCGTAATAATCCTTTCACCAAATCTTTCATCTATGGATGTTTTTGGAATATAATCAAAAATCCTCTTATCAAAATGATATGCCGAACAATTCACAAGTTCTGAAACTGGTATTGTTGATTTCTCCCATATCTTAACTATCTTTTCTCCATCAAACTCAATTGTGCCATATTCGTAAAGTCTTTCTGTCTGTTTAGTATAAAGAAGTGAATTCTTCTTGCCAATTAATCGTTTCAAGTCATTCTCTTGGAAAATAGTATCCCCAGCAAGAACTATAAAATCCCCATCTACGAAACTTTTTGCAAGATAGATTGCGTCTGCAGTTCCAGTTTGTTCTTCTTGATGAATATACGTTACTTCTCTTTGTGGGTGATTTATAAAATAATCTTTTACCATTTCTCCTTTATACCCAGTTACGATATGAATATTAGTTATACCTAACTTATCGAGAATATCCACTTGCCATTGGATAATTGGTTTTCCTAAGACTTTTATCAAGCATTTGGGAATTTTCTTGGTAAGTGGTAAAAGACGTTTTCCAGCACCAGC
>JADBLP010000059.1:0-3788 GCA_014894375.1 Actinomycetota bacterium
TTTTAAAGAAAAAAAATTACTCATTAAGCGAATTGAACAGCTTGAAAAAGAAAAATATGAGAAATAAATAGAGAAAAGTAAAAATTATATTAGCATATATCGGTGTATTAGGTGACAATGAAACACGAATTTTGGAATGCATTAGGAGGCTATAAATATCTTATTATTTTCTTAATATGTGTTTGTATTGGTGGTGTTTATGGTTTAATTTTTACTTTTGAAAATAATGAATGGCTCGCAATCTTTTTTATTATATTAATTATAATATCAGTGGTTGTTATTGTTATAGTTTTGAAATTAGCAAACGATAGAAAGGAAATGATAAAGAGACAAGAATTGGATAGAGTAATAGCGGAAGAAAAAGCTAAAAAAGAACAAGCAGAAGCGGAAGAAAGAACCAGAAGAGAGCAGGCAGAAGCGGAAGAAAAAGCTAAAAGAGATAAAGTAGAAGCAGAAAAAAGAACCAGAAGAGAGCAATCAGAAGCAGATGCAAAAACTAGAAGAGAACAAGAAGAATGGGGTAGAACATCCGAAATCTGGATGAAAAAAGATGTTGGAACTTTAATTGAGGAATTGGGTAGTCCTAATGCTACTAATAGGTTTCATGCTGCATTTTTTTTAGGGATCAAGAAAGAAAAGAGAGCGGTAAACGCATTGATAGAAGCTCTGCAAGATGGAGATGGTAATGTCGTTGCAAATGTAATCTATGCTCTTGGTGAAATTGGCGATCCTCAAGCACTAGAACCTCTGCGGAAACTGAATGACGCTGGCGTTGAAAAACTACGAAGAATAGCGATTGAAAAACTCAGACAAATCAAAGGATCATAATATAGATATTCAATTAATTATCACAGATGAACTGGATATTTAATCCTGCAATTAAAAGTCTTTGGCTAGGAATCAACTATTTTTACTTCTTTTTATGATTTGAGTTAAAACCGTGTTAATGCTTCTTTGTTTTAAGGATATGTTTTTAAAGAAATTCTTTTAAATCTGATCATGTTTCCTGTATACGTTGAGCTGGGTATCATCATTGCTTTCACCCCTATACAGAAAGCTCTTTTGACCCTCCTCATCAATTTTAAGGATATGTTTTTAAAGAAACAAAATCAATTGGAATGTTGAAATAAAGTCAGTCTTGTTATTTTTTGTTACATTTGTTATGAAAATTATTTTTACAATACATTTAAATGAATCTACAGGATAACATATGCTAATGAGGAACAGGTTTTTATGCGGAACAGTTAAGGAAAGAACAGCCTGTTCTGTGGAGTAGTAATAAAATTGGAGGAGGAAAAAATACATGGAAAAGAAAAATTTTAGAAAACAGTTGGTAATAGGAATTATAGCCCTATTTATTGGAGCAAGTGTAATGTCAATTTGTAATACCTATATGGACGCAGAATTGAACTATCAAATTAATCAGCTGGATGCAAAAGATAACAGCTATGCTGCTACCGCAGATATGCCCCCAATATCTACGGGTAAAAATTGGACATTGATGTTTTATTGCTGTGCTGACAACGATCTTTCAGGTGCATTAAACTATTTTGATTTTTTTTCAGGTAGCAATCTCAATGTAATAGCACTTGAAGATAACATTGATGGGCCGGGGAAGATATGGTATTTTGATGAAAATAACAATACTGTACTACTGGAGGAGCTAGGTGAAGTAGACATGGGTGATTCCGCCACATTGAAAAACTTCATAACTTATGGCAAGCAGAATTTCAGTGCTGAACGATATATGCTTATCATATTTGATCATGGTGGAGGATGGAAAGGTGCATGTTCTGATGTTACTAACGCTGATGCGCTCACTATGGATGAAATTAAGCAAGCATTGATCGAAACAGGAGGAATAGATGTTATTGGATTCCAAGCCTGTCTCATGGGTGCAGTAGAATCTGTATATGAACTAAAAGACTGTGCTGATGTGTATATTGGATGTGAAGAAGCAACTTCTCTTTGGCAATATGGAATATGGGATATTTGCTGCCTTTTAAATGATCAAAGCGAACTTTCTACTATTGAAATTGGCCAAAACATAGTTCAAATACTAAATGAGACAAAGCCTAAATATGAATATTATGAAAAATATCCTACTTTCAGTGCTATACGAACTGATAGAATTATGGATCTGGTAAATGCAATAGACATTCTTTGTACGGACATTTTTCAGTATACAATTGATTATAGTACTGTTCAAAAGGCTTGGGAACTGACTAAAAAATTTGGGGATTGGCAAAATCAGAATAAGTCCTTTCTTAATTCTTGTGATATTTATGATTTTGTTTACCAATATTCTCTCCTGGAAACAAATATGACAATCCTGTATGATCTTCAAAATATCAAAGAATGTATCAATAGCAGTGTTATAGCTGAGTGGCACGGATCAGAACAGGGTGGTGCCCATGGATTAACTATTTATTTTCCTCAACGTAACCCTGGCTATAATTCAAGATATGATGATCCTGGCTACGGATTAGATTTTTCACAGAACACCTCTTGGGATGAATTTCTAATTGATTATTATCTACATGAGGATTTCTATGCAAATCAGGATATTCCTGTGACAAACAATGGTATCATAAATGATTACACCGCCACAATGGATTCAGATAATGTCTATGAGGGTGTCACGGAGATGGAGAGCAGTGGAAAACCATCTAACCGTTATAGCTACTTGGAGCATAAATGGACTATTGATGTCACAGGTGGCTACGAATCATATGTCCTCCATCTAGAAGCCTATCATACGGCTAATTCTGAGGGAGATGATTTTATATTTGCTTACTCCACAGATGACACAACTTACACAGACATGATAACAGTTACTAAAACAACCGATAATAATATCTGTCAGACATTCACATTACCTGACACACTCTCAGGTACAGTCTACATTCGAGTAAAAGATGGGGATCGAACAAAGGGTAATAGATTATTAGACACGATTTATATTGATCAAATGTACATAAAGGCTATTTCAGAACAAGATACGACACCACCCGTTATCAGTAATGTTGCCAGCAGCGATATAACATACAATAGTGCAAGGATCATCTGGGATACTGACGAACCAAGCAACAGCAATGTAAAATATGGTACAACAACACCACCCACCAGTACAAAATCTGATTCCTCCATGGTAACATCTCATACTATAACACTCACAGATCTCCTACCAGAAACCACATACTATTACGAAGTACAATCCACTGACATAAAAGGCAACACAGCCATAGATAACAACAACAGCGCATACTATACCTTCACCACAGCTTCTGCTCCAAGTAATGTTATGCATGTCTACAGCATTGATATGTGGTACCAAAAAACCGGTAAAAACTATAACATCTATACAAAAGTCAAAATAGTAGACAGTAGCAGCAACCCAGTAAATGGAGCTACGGTATACATCAAGACGACACTACCATACGGCGGGGATGTATTATACAACGGCATAACTGGTAGCGACGGCACAGTAACCTTTATGTACGGCTCAACCAAACAAACAGGAACATATACGTCAACAGTAACCAACGTTGTAAAAACAGGTTGGACCTACAACCCAGATTCAAACGTGGAAACCAGTGAACACCTACAAGTACCATAAAAAAACAAATACGAACTCTAAAAAATTTAATACAACTATTTTAGTCTCTCTCTTCTATGATAATTCATAGGTCACGGAAGAGACTCTTTTTTTCTTTTTTATCCTACATTCCGCACCCCTTGACATGACGTTCTATACATTTTTTCAACAGGAGTAATACGTACGATTG
>JADBLP010000089.1:0-3787 GCA_014894375.1 Actinomycetota bacterium
CCTTTAACCAAAGTTGTTAAACTTTGCCCAGACGACAATCTTTCAAATTTATCTTTAATAATCCCAGGAAGTCTCGTACCTAATTTTATACCAGAAGGAACCAACTCATCCGCCCGATCAGCCATATCAACAATCATGTTATACATTTTTGTCCTGGGATCATTCTTATCAGCAAGAATATCTTTCAGTTTTTCATACTGCGGGTTAACCCATTCAGGTGATGGATTACGATATTTCCATACGTTTTTTTGAAACCATTTGCTTAAAATAACAACCGTATTATCTGTAAGAGGACTACCAACTTCTTTACGTATTTCTTCAACCTTAGATCTCTTGCCAGATTTTAATTGTTCATACCTAAGTCTTTCGTATTCCTTATTGGTTATTCTATTAGCTTTAACTAATTCGTCTAGATAATTTAAATAGGCTTGACCATAACTAACTTTGTCTAAGGGTACATTAGTATTTTTCCATAGGGTCATATACTTCTCACCCCAGTCGTTAGAATCTTCATCCAGCGTAGTGTCTAAAACTTGTTGTATACTTCTGTATTCATGGATAAGTGAAGAATGGATTTTGGATACAATGTTACCAGTATATTTACCAGTCTTTAAATCCTTTTCCAGCATAAACTCATAGGCCTTTATATAGTTATGACCAAACTTTTTAGTATATTCAGTAAATTCATTAACTGTTGCTAAAGCGGCAAGTCGTTCATCTTCTATCTCAATCCTAGCGGTATCGTCATATGTTACAAAAGCTTTGACCAATGAGCCAACTACTGCATCAGGGCTGTCCAATACATTATCTAACCATCTAGCTATTAGAGATATATCTCCTCCAGCTTTCTTTAGTTCCTTAACTATTGTATCTTTTGCTATATCATCTATAGTTTTCCCATCTTGATTTAATTTAGAATCTACATATTCTTTCTCAGTCATAGTTGGGTCAGTTAATTTTCCATCAACCTTAGCCACTCTATACTCTTTAGTATACCTTAATTTATATTCGGCTCTTGTCCTAGTCCAATATGGGAATATAACCTCTGCCAAAGCCTGCAAACCAGTAACCTCATATTCTGTTTTGACAGCGTTTTTCCATTGAATAGCGTTGGCCAATTTAGACCTAAGTACCGCCAAATTGTAACTAGCTATATCTTTTAACTTTAATGCAGCCAATTCTTCTTGTGATAAAGAAATAGGTATATTGTACTTTCTTGTAAGTAAATCTTGATATGACTCTAATATATCAAAAGCAGAAACAGCATCTTTAAATCTATACAACTGATTAATACTTATTGTAGTACCAGCTGCTTTTAAAGTTTGCAAAGTATCGTAAGCATCTTTAGTTATTTTATGAGCTTCATCAATAGAATAAGACAAAGCTTTTTGGACATCCTCTTCACGTAATATTTTATTAATAAAAGCAGTTTGAAGTCTAACAGAAATAAACCCACCACTTTTAGCTGTTACAGATAATCTATGATCTAGAGCTTTAATTAACTTTAATAAATGCTCTTTCTCTGGAGTCATCTTAGTAGCCTCGCCAAGAGCTTTATCAAACCTAGCCTTATTATCCTTTATCATCTCTGCAGTTTCATCATCTGTGGTAATGTCTTGATGATCCGCTGGGTCCATTGTTTTGGTTTTATTGATATATAATAAGGCTGCTAAACCATTAACGTCTACATCAATTATATCCTTACCGTTAAATGATTTATCTATAGTATATCTCTCTACAGTATTAGTAGCCTCATTAAACACAGCAACTAAAGGCACAATATGCATACCACTTCGTTCTGGAACAGTTGAATCTTCCCTAAAAGAACCACCAATAGTTGTGTTAGTTACTTTTTCAAATATGTGTTTTAATGCAGTTAGTTCTATTTGATCTCTTTTGTATTCAGAAAACGGTGCATATCTCTCTTGACCTTTTTTAGAAAAGGAGCGATCATTATCGTAGTTATCATAACTATTCTGCCTAGTTTTAAATTTAAAAATATGTACCTTATTATCTTTATCCATAACAATTAGGTCAGCTTTGATGGCTAATTTCTGCTCATAGTCTACCAACGTTAAATTAGAGATAATAGTTGAGCCTTCTTTTTTAAATTGATTGAAGTACTTTTCTAAGTCCTTAGCTGCTTGATCAGATATACCATACTTAGTTTGTATCCTTTCCACTACAGTCTTAAAAGACTTATCAATGTGATGTGCTGTATTTAAATCAATCCCAATATATTTATCATATTCTTTTTGAAAAACTTCATCACGTAATTCATATGGCAGGCCACCAATTTTTAATCTGTCCATCATAGGGCCAGCTGTTTCAAACCTTACACCCAATTTATCATATGACTCTTCCATCATCTCAAGAGCCTTAATCATCTCCTCATGTTTAGGATTAAGATTTCCTGCTTTGACACTAATATTATCTCTTATCTTAGCAACCTCTATATTCTCTACACCAGTACTTGGTCTTCTAGGTTGATAAACATAATCCATGATAGAAGTAAGTAATTTGGCATGATAACTTTTTTCTGATTCATCCCAACCAAATAATCTACGAATACTCAGTTTAATTCTTTCCCACAATGATAATTTTACAGGGCCTTTATCAGCCTTATCATACATTATCTTAAGCTCATCTATAATAGATTGATCTGTAATACCATCTGCAACAAACTCCTCTAAATTACTATAAGCATTATGACCTGAATATTTGGTTAGTTTCCCAGCTTTCTTAAATAATTCATCTATCTCTGTTAAAAACTCTCTTTCTTTATCAGTAAAAGGATCAACAATTGTTAGTCCTTCTTCTTCTAATTTAGACTTTTGATGATCTGTTAATTTTTCCAATCTCTCATATCTCCTAACAAGATTTATAGTTGGAGCATGCACCATTTCATGTAAGAGAGAACCTACCAACATACTTTTACTCTCTTTTAATAAATTATCTTTAAGTATAAATATCTTACCACCAACGTATACAGCAAAAACATCTTTATACATTGTTGGATCTTTCGGCAAAACATCCTTATATTTTGGTATATCTTCCCTATTAATTTGTATAACCTGTAGATCAGGATATGTCTCACGTAAAAGGTTAAACTCTTTTATTAAATCTTTATGTTCAGTAGATAAATCTGGAATAAGTTCTGCAATATTATTCATATAATCATATGCATTATCTATACCCTGAGACCTAGCAAATATATCTAATATATTCTCCCTGGTTGAGCTAGTTATATCTGCTATTATTTTCTTTATATCTCTTTTAAATAACATACCCTGCTGATAGTAAGCATCGTTGTCTGGATTAAAATATTTATTCCATGAATATTCACTCACATCAACAATATATACACCCCTACCAGCTTTTAAAGAAGCTACCGGTTGATAAGTTAAAGATAGCAAACTAGGATAAATAGAATTGACTTCATCTATCATTTGTTGCGCCAGAACAGCGTGATCAAACTTTGATGTCTCATTCTGTGCTTTTAACCATATCTTACCATCATAACGTTTTGAACTTACGATACCCTTGTAACCTAATATAGTATCTTCTATATCCGTTATAGATGTAACACTAGATAATCTATTAATAACATCTTGTGGAGAATTTAATCTAATTTTTTTAAACGCTGGTTCTTCACCTAAAAAATCTGCAGAACTTCCATTAAATTTTAATTCTGGTATGGATATTTCAATATTACCAACTCTATTATAAAGTGCTTTAACACCATTATATATACCATCAAAATGTTTAGTATCAGATAGTAATTGAT
>JADBLP010000087.1:0-3781 GCA_014894375.1 Actinomycetota bacterium
GGGTTTGCTCCGAACCATCTGAGTTCATCATATAAATTTCATAATTGCCATCGCGGTTTGATGTAAAAACAATTTTAGAGCCATCAGGGGAAAAGGAAAGATAATAATCTTCTGCAGAGTTATTTGTGATTCGGGTCTGCCCTGAGCCATCTGAATTCATCATGTAAATTTCATAATTACCGTCGCGAGATGACAAAAAAATGATTTTTAAGCCATCCGGTGAGAGTACGGGATTTGCCTCACCTCCACCGCTTCTTGTAAGTCTTATCTGGCCCGTACCGTCCGGGTTCATGATATAAATTTCATAATTTTCATCGCGGTCCGATGCAAAAACAATTTTATCTTCCGGGATAACTTTGCTTATCTCTCCATCATCCGGAATCCTTTCATATGGAGAAAACGTAGGTTCATTATCTTCTCCAATGTTATTGGTAAGATTAAATTGGCCCGAACCATCTGCGTTCATTATGTAGATTTCATAATTGTTATCATTGTTTGAGAGAAAAGCTATTTTTGCTCCATCCCTGGAAAAGGTTGGTGCACCTTCTCCCGCATTACTATTTGTAAGATTGGTTTGCGCTGAGCCATCAGTATTCATTGTGTAAATCTCATCGTTTCCATCTCGATTGGACTGAAAGGCAATTTTAGAGCCGTCAGGTGAAAAGTAAGGCCCATAGTCATATGCTGGATTGTCTGTAAGTCTTGTCTGCTCTGAACCATTTATATTCATGATATAAATCTCATCGTTTCCATCCCTATTGGATTGAAAGGCAATTTTAGTGCCATCCGGTGAGAAAACAGGACTTAAGTCATCTGCAGGTTCATCTGTAAGTCTGGTAACCTCTGATCCATCCATATTCATTATATAGATTTCATTGTTTCCATCACGATCCGATGTGAAGGCAATTTTAGACCCATCAGGGGAAAAGGAAGGCAAAACTTCCACTGCCGTGTTATTGGTCAGATTGGTAACTCCTGTCCCGTCTATATTCATCAGGAAGATATCAAAATTTCCGTCAAGATCTGAATGAAAAGCAATTTTAGTGCCATCCGGTGAGAAATCAGGATTGGCATCATGCGCAGGATTATTTGTAATGTTTGTTTGTTCCGATCCATCTATATTCATAATATAAATCTCACTATTGCCATCACGGTCCGATGTAAAGGCGATTTTATTTTTTAAGAAAGATTCATCTTCAATTTCTGCTGCAGTTTCTTCTAAATTTTCTTCAGTATCTGTTTCTATAGTCTCCCCCATATCTTCCTCTAAAGCTTCTGTTTCAGCTTCCTCATCAATAGTGTTTGCTTCCTCTTCCTGAGTTTCCATGGACAGATCACAGGATAAAAGACTAAATATAAATATGGCTATTATAAAAAGAAGTGAAATAACTATAATTTTATTTTTAATCATTAGTACAAACCTCCGGATAATTTTAAATATATGTAAGTCTAAATTATATCTTCTTCTTATTCAAAGTAATCTTAAAATCATAAATTATATTTTTTCTATTATGGTAAAAAAACAGCATTACTATCGTTTGCCCGGTTATATGTAATTCGGGTCTGTTCTGTACCATCTGTATTCATTGTGTAAATCTCCCAGTTCCCATCACGATATGAATTAAATGCAATTTTTAATCCATCTCTAGAAAAATAAGGGCTTTGATCGTTTATAGAGTTATTTGTCAGACGAATTTGTTTTGATCCGTCTGAATTCATTATATAAATCTCCCAGTTTTCATCACGATATGAATGAAATGCAATTTTAGTTCCGTCCGGAGAGAACATAGGAAAGGTGTCAGTATTGAAGCTATTTGTAAGGTTGACCTCTTCTGTCCCATCTATGTTCATCAGGTAAATCTCCCAGTTCCCGTCACGATCTGAATGAAATGCAATTTTAGTTCCATCAGGTGAAAAGACCGGGCGGCTATCATCTGCCGGATTATCTGTAATCCTGGTAACTTCTGTCCCATCTATGTTCATTATATAAATTTCATTGTTTCCATCACGATCCGATGTGAAGGCAATTTTAGACCCATCAGGGGAAAAGGAAGGCAAAACTTCCACTGCCGTGTTATTGGTCAGATTGGTAACTCCTGTCCCGTCTATATTCATCAGGAAGATATCAAAATTTCCATCACGGTTTGATTCAAAGGTAACTTTGGAACCATCGGGAGAAATAGAAGAGCGCCGGTCATTTGCAGGGCTATCTGTTAGGGAGACCTGATTGGCTCCATCAATATTCATTATATAAATATTAAAGTTTCCATCACGATTTGATGTAAAGATAATCTTATTCTCAACTGTGGTATCTTCGAAAATTTCTTCTGCAGCAGGCTCTTCAGCTGCTTGACTTTCATTAGTATCCCCAACCTGTTCGGTGCTCTTACATGCCGGAAAACTAAATGATAAAATTATTACTAAAAGAATTAACAGAAAACTTATAATTTTATTTTTTTCCATAAATGCAGACCTCCAGCTATAATCAAATTAAATTTTATTGTTGAAATACAGGATAACTGTCAGTATTAGAACTGTTTGAAAGAACAGTCTGCCCTGAGCCATCTATGTTCATCATATAAATCTCCCAGTTCACATCACGATATGAATGAAATGCAATTTTAGTTCCGTCCGGAGAGAACATAGGACAATTGTCAGCATTGTAACTATTTGTAAGGTTGACCTCTTCTGTCCCATCTATGTTCATCAGATAAATCTCCCAGTTCTCGTCACGATCTGAATTAAATGCAATTTTAGTTCCATCAGGTGAAAAGACCGGGTGGCTATCATCTGCCGGATTATCTGTAATCCTGGTAGCTTCTGTTCCATCTATATTAATTATATAAATTTCATTGTTTCCATCACGATCCGATGTGAAGGCAATTCTGGAACCGTCTGGAGAAAAATGAGGAAAAGCTTCTATTTCCTGACTATTGGTCAGATTGGTAACTCCTGTCCCGTCTATATTCATCAGGAAGATATCAAAATTTCCATCACGGTTTGATTCAAAGATTATTTTTGAACCGTCTGGTGAGAATACTGGATTTAAATCATCTGCGGGATCTTCTGTGAGCCTTCTTACATTTGAACCATCTGTATTCATAATATAAATCTCTTTATTTCCATCACGATCAGAATAGAAAGCTATTTTTAAACCATCAGGTGAAAATGCAGGATAAGAATCAAGTGAAGTATTATTGGTAAGACGAATTTGCATTGACCCGTCTGTATTCATTATATAAATTTCAAAGTTACCATCACGGCCTGATGCAAAGGCAATTTTATCTTTTAAGAAAGATTCATCTTCAATTTCTGCCGCAGTTTCTTCTGCTGTTTCTTCTTCCACTATTTCTTCTTTTAATTCTTCATTTTTTTCTGTGGTTTCTTCCGCAGTTTCGCTTTGAACTTGCCCCGTCTTGTTACAGGAGAAGAAAAACAGTAAACATACCAGTATTATAGAGATTGATAATATTCTTAAAATTTGATTTTTTTTCATAGTCTTAAATCTCCGCTTGATTTAAAAAAATATTAAGGATTGAAAATTAGGAAGATTCTGGTTTTATTTATTACATTATCTGGAATATTGATTAATGTTGGTAAAATGGATAGTGAAATCCTGTGCTTTTTCATATAATTCGCTTCTTATTTATTATTGCTGAATTATAGATAAAAAAAATATTTTTGTATATAGATTTTAATATCTGGTAATAGTTATTTAAGCAGGCCGACCTCCGGGTTTGATTTTAAAAATTTTTTATATTTGTAATTGTTTGTTTTTAAC
>JADBLP010000121.1:0-13065 GCA_014894375.1 Actinomycetota bacterium
ACCCATAAGTGAGGAAATTTTAAAAAATTATCTTGGTGGCAGAGGTATAAATATTAAAGCTTTATATGATACTACTAATAAAAATACTAATCCTTTAGGTCCTGATAATCCCTTAATTTTTGGAACTGGACCACTAACTGGAACCATTGTACCCAGTAGCGGAAGGCACAATATTACAGCAAGGTCACCATTAACTGGTATTTTAGGTGATTCTAATTCTGGTGGTTTTTGGGGAGCGGAGTTAAAACAAGCTGGCTACGATCAAATAATTATTAACGGTAAAGCAGAACGGCCGGTATATTTGAAAATAATTAATGAGAAAGTGGAAATATGTAATGCTGAACACTTATGGGGAAAAAATGTTTGGGAAACAGAAAAATTAATAAAAGAAGAATTAGGAGATAATGATGTTCAAATTGCAAGTATAGGTCAAGCTGGTGAAAATTTAGTAAAAATTTCTGGAATAATGAATAATCTGAGTAGGGCGGCGGGAAGAACAGGAATGGGAGCAGTAATGGGTTCAAAAAAATTAAAGGCAGTAGTAGTAAGGGGAAACCAAGGAATTGGTGTATATGATTTAAAAAGATTCTCCGAAAGTGTAGAAGAAATGATAAAAAATATTTATTCTTCTCCCTATTATGAAGCTCGCTCTAGTTACGGCACTACGATGCTTGTTAATTTAAACAATAGATTGGGCAATCTTCCTTTTAGAAATTCACAAGGCTCCTATTATAAAGACGCAGAGAAAATAGGCGGAGAGTTATTATATGACAAACATGTTACCAAATCAAAAGCATGTTTCTCATGTCCGGTCCATTGTAGTAGATATTATAAAGTAAAATCTGGTCCTTTTGCAGGAACGCAAGGAGAAGGTCCAGAATATGAAACCTTAGTTTCTTTTGGTTCAGGATGTGATAACAGCAATTTAGAATCAATCCTTTATTTAAACAATTTATGCAACCAGTATGGATTAGATACTATTTCCACCGGAGGTGTTATTTCCTTTGCAATGGAATGTTATGAAAAAGGGCTTATTAAGAAAGAAAATGCCAATGATCTGGATTTATCCTGGGGCAATTACCAATCCATCATTGATCTGGTAGAGAAAATTTCTATTCATGAACAAATAGCCCAAATAGGTAAAGAGATACCTCAAAAATTACTTCAGAATCTTGGTTCTATATTAGCTGAAGGAGTAAAAAAAGCCTCTGAATATATTCCTAATTCTAAGCCTTATGCGCTGGAGATTAAGGGTATGGAGGTGGCAGCTCAAGGCGTAAGAGGGATTAAAGCTATGGGACTGGGTTGGGCTGTATCATCTAGGGGGGCTGATCATTTAAGAGCATTTCCCATAGCGGAATCCTTGTGGAGTGAAAAAGATGCGGAAGAAGTTTTTGGGACTAAAGATGCAGCAAATCGTTTTGCCTATAAAGGTAAAGCTAAACTAGTGAAATGGACAGAAGAATTTAGTGCTATTACAGATTGTCTGGAAATGTGCAAAATTGTAGCCATGCCTCTTAAATTAAGTATGTCAAGTTTTGCAGAAATAACTTCTGCTTTGACTGGTATTGCATTTGGTGAAGCGGACTTATTTAAAATAGGCGAAAGAATAATTAATTTAGAGAGAATCTATAATTTAAAGATGGGCTTAAAGAGTAAAGACGATAGAATTCCGGATCGCTATAGGTTAGAACCAGTACCAGAAGGGAATTCAAAAGGGGAAACTCTTGATTTGGATAAAATGTTGCCGGAGTATTACCAATTGAGAGGTTGGAATGAAAAAGGAATTCCTTCAAGTAAAAAATTAGATGAATTAGGCCTTTCTAAAAATATATTAGAATAAATATCCATCAAACTAAAATATATATTATATATGGATAAATTTAACTCGAAAGTATTCAATTATAAATAGGTTATGAAAAATAGATTGTGTTTAGGGCAAGGAGAAAGATTGGAGAGGAGATAAATTGTATCAAGTTGATGCTAAAGTGATCAATCAGACAGAAGTAATAGAAAACCATTTTATCCTTAAAATATTTGCTCCAGAAATTGTAAAAAAGGCAATTCCAGGGCAATTTGTTATGTTATCTGCCTGGAGCCAAAGGGATCCACTTTTAAGAAGACCCTTTACTTTTAATCGTATTTTTTGCAAAGAAGGATCTTTTGAACTATTGTATAAAAAAGTTGGTAAAGGGACAGAAATTATGAGCAATCTTAAAACCAGTGATCAAGTAAGTCTATTAGGACCATTGGGTAATGGTATAAAATTTACGCAAAATATGAAGAGAATTGCCATCGTTAGCCGAGGTATTGGAGTAGCCCCGATGTTAGCCATTGTAGATAGCGCCAAGGAAAAGGGAATCGAGGTTTACGCTTATTTATCTGCTGCCACCGAAAATTTGCTTCTTAGGAAAGAAGAAATAAAAGAAAAAGCTAAATTAATCTATATTACTACTGATGATGCTTCTTTGGGTGCCGGTGGAAAGGTCACCGATTTTTTAGCACAAACCTTAATAGATACTAAGATGGATGCAGTGTATACTTGTGGTTCTAAGCGTTTAAAGAATCATATAGAATCTTTAAAAGAGACCTATGGCTTTAAGGCCTGGGTTATATTAGAAGAACATATGGCTTGTGGCATAGGTGCATGTAAAGGATGTATCTGCAGGGCTAAAAAAGCTAATAATCATCAAGATAGATATCTATTGGTCTGTAAAGATGGACCAGTATTTCCGGTTGATGAGGTAGAAGTATGATAGAAAAAGTTAATATGTCTATAAATTTAGGGGATTTACGATTAAAAAATCCAGTTATGCCAGCTTCAGGAACTTTTGATTTATACGAGGACAACCATCTGCCGTATGATACAAAAATTTTAGGGGCAGTGATAACAAAAACTATTTTTTTAGAAAAACGATTAGGAAATCCCCCTCCTCGAATTTGTGAAAGTACCTCCGGTTTAATTAATGCATTGGGCACTCCTGGGGAGGGAGTAGAATATTTAATTAAGAAAAAATTGCCGGTTTTCCAAAAGGCTAATCAGACGGTAATCGTGAGTATTGGTGGCGATGGAGCAAAAGAGTTTAAATTATTGGCAGAACGATTAGATAAGGTGGAAGGAATAGCTGCTTTGGAGTTGGATCTTTCCTGTCCTAATAATGAAGATAATATTATTATTGCCAAAGATGAATTTTTAACTGAACAGACCGTTGCTAAGGTAAAAGAAGCCTTTACTAAGCCTATTATTATCAAGCTTTCTCCGAATGTCAATGACATTACTAAAATAGCTAAAGCTGCCCAAAGAGGAGGAGCAGATATTCTTTCCTTAATTAACACTCTTTCTGCTATGGCTATTGATATTAAAACCAAAAAACCGGTACTGGGTAATAAGATAGGAGGTTTATCAGGTCCAGCCATCAAACCGATTGCCTTAAAGATGGTCTGGGATGTGGCTCATACGGTAGATTTACCTATTATTGGTATAGGTGGGATTTCTAATAGCGAAGATGCGATAGAGTTTTTACTTGCCGGAGCAAGTGCAATTGAAGTAGGCACAGCAGCTTTGATTAATCCTTCGGTAATGTTAGAAATTATTCAAGGGATAGAGCAATATCTTGTTCAACAGGGGTATAGTTCAATAGAAGAAATAATTGGATTGGCTTTTAAATAGGTCTAAGAATTAATCAAAGTATTATTCTAATTAAAAGATGATAATATATCTGTCATGAATATAAAAACCGAAATTGAAGATCTTATAAATTCTTTAAATAAACCTATCCAATAATTTATTCTTAATTTAGGAATTTACTCGAAAACTTTTAAAAATATAATAATTAAAGAAAAATTTTGATAGGCTATCATATTTTTTTATTTTTATAACCTTTATAAAATTAAAATTTAGGGAGGGGAATTTATTAATGGGATGGGATAGGAAAGATATTTTTGGGATAGAAGGGCTAACTAAAGAAGAATTATTTACTATTCTTAAACTAAGCAAATATTACCAGGATTCAATGAAGTCAAAACCTGCCAAGAGTTTTACCCTACTTCAAGGCTATACCATTGTCAATATGTTTTTTGAAGCCAGTACTCGTACCAGAGTTTCCTTTGAAGTAGCAGAAAAAAGAATGGGCGCCTTTACTATTAATTTTGATGTAGAAATGAGTAGTGTAAAAAAGGGGGAGACATTTGTTGACACCATAAAGACCATAAATGCTATGCAGGTAGATGCCATTGTCATTCGTCATTCTGACTGTGGCATACCTCAACTGACCAAGAAATATTTTAGTGGTTCGGTATTGAATGCGGGAGATGGAACCCATGAGCATCCTACCCAAACCTTACTTGATTTATTAAGTATGTGGGAACATATTAAATGTTTTGAAGATATACATGTTGGAATAGTTGGTGATATTCTTTACAGTCGAGTGGCTCGCTCTTTAATCATTGGATTAAAAACTTTAGGAACGAAAGTTAGCCTAATTGGTCCTCCTACTCTTTTACCCGAATATTTTAAAGATTGGGGAGTCAATATTTATTATAAGTTAGATGATATTATCAGCGAATTAGATATAATCTATATTTATAGAATACAAAAAGAAAGGGCAGAATTGTTAAGACCGGCCATTCCTTCCATAGGTGATTTTGCTAAATTATATCAGGTAAATGAACCAAGAATTGAGAAAGCAAAAAAAGATGTTTTGATAATGCACCCCGGTCCGGCTATTCGAGATTCAGAAGTTTCTACGGCGATCTATGACAGTAAAAGATGTTTAGCTTTAGATCAAGTAACCAGTGGAGTAGCAGTAAGGATGGCTTTGCTCCAATTATTGTTAAAAGGAGAGATTAATAATGCCTAAAATCTTGATAAAAAATGGAAGATTAATTGATCCAGTAAATAAGATAGATAAGGTTCTTGATTTATTAATCGAGGATGGGAAGATAGGAAAGATAGAGGAAAGTATTGATAGTGAGATTGAAGATGATGATAAGGTTATTAATGCTTCGGGAAGGATAGTTACCCCGGGATTAGTAGATATGCATGCTCATTTTAGAGACCCCGGATATACTGACGATGAGGATTTAGAAAGTGGTTCAAAATGTGCTGCCATAGGTGGGTTTACTACGGTAGCAGTAATGCCGGATACCAATCCTATCATAGATAATACAGTTGTAGTGGAATATATAATTTCGAAAGCAAACCGAGTAAGTTTAGTGAATATTATGCCGATTGGAGCGATAAGTAAAGGTGAAGCTGGAAAAGAATTATCCAATATGTATGGTTTGTATAATTCTGGTGTTCGGTTATTTTCAGATGATAATCAATCTATTCACGATGCTGATTTAATGAGAATAGCTTTACAATATAGTAAGATTATGGATGTCCCTCTTAGCGTACATGAGGATGAAATAGAATTAAGTGGCAAAGGAGTGATGGTAGAGGGTTTTTTATCCTCGAAAATGGGGCTGGTGGGAGTCCCTGGTTCTGCGGAAGCAGTGATGGTGGCAAGAGATCTTATTCTTGCCGAGGAAGTTGGAGGTAGATTACATTTCAATGAAGTAAGCCGGAAATTATCTTTAGATTATATTCGCTTTGCTAAAAGTAGGAGGATTAATTTAACTGTAGGAGTGTCTATTCATCATCTTTGTATGAATGAACAAAAAGTCCTGGATTATAATACCAATGGAAGGATTTCTCCTCCTTTAGGCTCGGAAGAAGATAGACTAGCTCTTTTAAAAGGGCTTAAAGATGGAACCATAGATGTTATTGTTACCAGCCACGATCCACATAATCTTACCAGTAAGTTAGGTGCATTTAATTATAATAATCCTCCAGGTATGCTTGGTTTAGAAGTGGCCTTCTCTCTAGTTTTAGAAGAAATAGTAGAAAAAAATGTTTTGGATCTCAGTGCAGTAATCAAAAAAATGTCTAGCAATCCTGCTTATATCTTAAGTTTAAAAAAGAAAGGAAGCCTTGGAATAGGAATGGATGCAGATATAATCATAGTTGATACTAATAAAGAATGGATCAATGATATATCTAAAAGTTATTCTAAAAGTAGAAATGACCCTTATGAGGGGAAAAAAATGAAAGGGAGAATAGAATATACTATTGTTGGTGGAAATATAGTGGTGGAAAATGCTTCATTAGCTAAAAAATAGTTTATTTTATTAATTTGGAAGTAGATTAGAAGCAAAGAAATTGCTTAAAGAGAAGGAAAATAAAGAAGATTATAAGAAAGATTATAAAGTAATTATATATAATACATCTCGAAAAAATAAATAACAAAATAGGAAAGAATTAAATGTTTGTAGATTTGGTTATTAAAAATGGAAAAATTGTAACTTCACAGGCAACTTATGAGGGAGATGATATAGCAGTAAAAGATGGTAAAATTATTGCAATAGATAAGCAAGGAAGTTTTACAGGAGCTAAGGAAGTTATCGATATGCAAGGAAAATATATTTTACCTGGACTTATTGATGTACATGTACATTTTAGAGAGCCTGGACTTACGTATAAAGAAGATTTTACCACAGGTTCAACAGCTGCGGCAATGGGGGGTATCACCACAGTATGTGATATGCCTAATTGTGTTCCCTTTACCTGTACTTTAGAAGCTTATCAACAAAAATTGGAAATTATGAAAAATAAATCGTATGTTGATTATGGGTTTATTGCTTTAATTGTTAGCAATAGCATATCAGAGATACCTAAATTAGCAGACGCAGGAATAAATGTTTTTAAAATATTTATGGATACTACTGTAGGAGGAATACCTGCCCTAGATGATGGAGGAATGCTGGAGGCTTTTAGGTTAGTAGCAGAAACAGGAAGGCGAATAGGGATTCATGCGGAAAATAAGTCAATTATAGATTTCTTTACTGCAAAACTTAAAGAAGATGGTAGAACTGATGCTTTGGCTCATTTGGAAGCTCATCCAAGCGTTGCAGAAGCCGAGGCGATTAAAAGAGCCATCCTTTTTACGAAGGAAACATGTTGTAAACTTCATATCTGTCATGTGAGTTCTAAAGAGGGAGTTGAATTAATTAGAGAAGGTAAGGCGAAGGGAATTGATGTCTCTGCAGAAACTGGACCTCATTATCTTCTTCTTAATTCTGAAAACTATAAAAAGCTGGGGTCTATTCTCAAGATTAATCCACCGGTAAGATCTGCGGAAAATGGTGAAGCATTGTGGGAAGGATTGAAAGATGGAACAGTGGAGGTTATTGCTACTGATCATTCTCCGCATACTGAAGAAGAGAAAATTAAAGAGAATATTTGGGAGGCACTTTCAGGTTTTCCAGGAGTGGAAACTAACATTCCTTTGATGTTAACGCAAGTTAATGAAGGCAGGATATCTCTAAACCAATATGTCAAACTTGCTTCAGAAAATCCTGCAAGGTTATTTAACATGTATCCTCAGAAAGGTAGTTTTAATATTGGAACTGATGCTGATTTTACTATAGTAGATATGGAAAAAGAGAGTGTAATAGATAAAGATAAATTACATAGTAAAACTAAGATTACTCCATTTGATGGATATAAAGTAAAGGGTTTACCCGTGTATACTATTGTTAGAGGTAATGTTGTAATGAAAGATGGAAAAATTATGGGTAAACCTCAAGGGAGGAAAATAGATCCTATAGTTTAAATTTAATAGAGAGTCTCCCTTCTTGTTTATCAGCTACGGTTATGGAAATTAATGGAGAAGACCGGAAAAGTTAAAATTTTTATCGCTTTAAATAAGCTTACCATGTTTGGAGAGATAAAAGAGAGCATATTAGTTTAAGTTAAGTATAGAGATAAGGACATAAGATATACCTGAAGGGTTAAACAATGGCATGATTTGGAATAAGTTTTTTACTGAAGAAGTAAACTTATAAAGGTAGTTAAAAATGTTGAGAAAAATAAAAGATTTTGAATATTTTAAACCTTCTACTTTATCAGAAGCAATTTCTCTTTTAGCCCAACATAGAGGAAGAGCTAAAATACTTGCAGGAGGGACTGATCTTTTAATTCAGATGAAGCAGAAAAATTTAACTCCTGAATACTTGATTGATATTAAAAACATTTCTGAATTGGACTACATTAAACACGATGAAGAGGAAAGCTTAAAAATAGGTGCCTTAGTTACACATAGTTCTATAGTGAATTCTACTATTATTCAAGAAAAATTTGATCTTCTTATGGAGGCTTCTCTGGCAGTAGGTTCAGTTCAGACTCGGAATAAAGGTACAGTAGTTGGTAATATTTGTAATGCATCACCTTCCGCAGATACACCTCCCGTATTGATTGCATTAGATTCAAGGCTTAAATTAATAAGTACCATAGGAGAAAGAATTGTAAAGATTAAAGACTTTTTTATAAGCCCATTTAAGAATATACTTTTGGAAAATGAGCTAGTTGCTGAAATTCAGATACCAAACTTACCAGTTCATAATGGAGGGTCTTATTTATGGCTTCCTAAGATAACCGCAGTAGATGAAACTCTTGTTGGGGTAGGGGTTTTGATTGCAGTGGATGATTTAATACATAAAACTTGCATTATGGCAAGAATAGGCTTAGGTTCCGTTGCTCCTACACCTATAAGAGCTAAAATGACAGAGGAGTTCCTAAAAGGAAAAAGGGTCGAAGATGTTATTTTTAGACAAGCAGCAGAAATAGCAGCTAATGAGGTTTCACCTCGTTCTCGAGCAGAGTATCGCAGAGAGATGGTTAAAGTTTTGGTAAAACGGGCATTAGGTAAGGCTTTAGGTAAAATTAAGTAAATAAATAAGGAAAAATTTATGAATTGTTTGATAAATTTAAAGATAAACGGAGAATCTTACCAACTTAATGTAAAACCCAACCTTCTTCTGTTGGATTTACTTAGGTATGATATCGGTCTTACTGGGACAAAACGAGGGTGCGATACTGGGGAGTGTGGAGCTTGTACGGTTCTTTTAGAAGGTAGGCCTATTAACTCTTGTCTTATGTTAGCAGTAGAAGCTAATGAGAAAAATATACTCACCATTGAAGGAATGGCTAAGGATGGTAAGCTTCATCCTCTGCAAGAGGCTTTTATTGAAAAAGGTGCTGTCCAATGCGGCTTTTGCACCCCAGGTATGCTCCTTTCTGCCAAAGCATTATTAGATGCGAATTCTAATCCCCAAGAAGAAGAGATAAAAAAAGCAATAGCTGGGAATCTATGCAGATGTACTGGTTATACTAAAATTATAAAAGCAATCATTTCTGCGGCAGAGAAGATAAAAAGGAGAGAACAATGTTAAATTATTTTGTTGTAGGGAAACCTATTCCACGTGTAGATGCTATAGAAAAAGTTACAGGAAAAGCAATATATATTGATGATTTAATGTTTCCAAATCTACTTTATGGAAAAGTTTTAAGGAGTAAATTTGCCCATGCTAAGATTTTACATCTAGATACCTCTAAGGCAGAAAAATTTCCTGGAGTTAAAGCAGTAGTTACTGGTAAAGAATTTGCTACTAATTTTGATAATCCTTTAGTTGGTAGTCCTTTAGCAGATCAACCCTTCTTAGCTGTTGAAAAGGTGCGTTATATAGGTGAACCAATAGCTGTGGTAGCTGCAATTAACCAAGAAATAGCGGAAGATGCATTAGACTTGATAAGGGTAGAATATGAACAATTACCTGCTGTATTAAATGTAGAAGATGCCCTTAAAAATGATAGGCCTTTAGTTCATGAAAGTTTTAATAATTTTAGATGTTCCCCTGGTTTTAAACCGGTGGAAAATAGCAATATATGTTGCTATATAGAAATAACAAATGGGAATATTGAACAAGGATTTAGAGAAGCAGATTTTATATTTGAAGATATATTTACCACTCATAGTACTCAACATGTACCAATGGAATGTCATGTCGCAATTGCACAATTTAATCCAGATGATAGTATAACAATTTGGGCTCCGGATCAATCTCCATATGGGGGACAAAATCTTATTTCCGCTGCTTTAAAGATTCCTGAAAGTAGAGTAAGGATTATCACTCCTCCTTATATAGGAGGTGGTTTTGGAGGCAAGCTTAACTTAAGTGGATTGATGCCCATTGTAGCGATAGCTTGGAAAACAAACTATCGACCAGTTAAGATAGTACTTACGAGAGAAGAAGAGTTCGTTTCTACTACGATAAGACATTCTAGTATAATTAAATTAAAAAGTGGAGTTAAAAAAGATGGAACGATTATTTCTCGATATGCAAAACTAATGTTTGATACCGGAGCTTATGCTGACATAGGTCCAATAGTTTTAGGAAAAGCTGCTACTGGATCATTAGGTCCTTATAAAATTCCGCATATTAAAGTAGAAGGATATTGTGTGTATACAAATAAAGCTATTGCAGGAGCTTATCGTGGTTTTGGTATTCCTCAAGTATGTTGGGCTTATGAATCACAAATGGATATTATTGCAGATAAATTGGGAATCAACTCAATAGACATTAGATTAAAAAATATAGTAGAGGAGGGTTACATAACTCCCACAGAAAAACAAGAAGCCCACGCCGTAGGATTAGGCAAATGCCTTATAAAAGTAAGGGAAAATATGTCTCAAAAAGGAGAAGGAAAAATTATAGAAAATAGAAAAAGAGGTAAAGGAGTTGCGTGTGGTTATAAAACAGCTAAAACTCCTTCAGGAGCTAATGCTTTTGTAAAACTAAACTCAGATGCTGGCGCGGACATATTTGTTAGTTCTGTAGAAATGGGGCAAGGAGTTAATACGATTTTTGCTCAAATTGTAGCGGAAGAATTAAGCATACCTTTTAATAATATTAGAGTTTTACCAGCAGATACAAATATTACCCCCTTTTTCCCCGCAAGTAATGCTAGTAGAGTTACTTTTTATTTAGGGAATGCAGTAAAAAAAGCTGCTCAAGATATCAAAGAACAACTTTTTAAAATAGCAAAGGATATTTTACAAGCAGATAAAGAAGATTTAGCTTTAGAACAAGGGTTATTTTTTGTAAAGAAAGAACCTAAAAGAAAAGTAAAAATAATGGAAATTATGAAAAAAACTTATCCTGGAGGAATTAGCATTTTAGGTCGAGGAACCTACTATCAATATAAACTGGGGAGTTTTCCCTCTCATGTAAAAGTAGAAATACCTACCACAGAAGTTTGGATGTATGCATCTCAAGGAGTAGAAGTAGAGGTAGATACTGAAACTGGGAGAGTTAAAATTCTTAAAGTTGTAGCAGTTCATGATGTGGGGAAAGCTATTAATCCTATAACTTGTGAGGGGCAAATTGAAGGTGGGGTATTGATGGCTTTAAGTAATGCAATGTTTGAAGAATTACTTTTCAATGAAAAAGGGAAAATTCTTAATTCATCTTTACTTGATTATAAAATTCCTTCAGCTTTAGATATGCCTGAAATAAAAGCTATATTAGTAGAGGAAGCTCATAGGGAAGGACCATATGGAGCAAAGGGACTTGGTGAAATGGTTGCTGTTCCTACTGCTCCAGCGATAGCTAATGCTATTTGTGATGCAGTAGGTATTAGAATTAAAGATTTACCCATAACACCAGATAAGTTACTAAGAGCTTTAAAGAATAAATGTGGAGACTGTGGAGTATAAAAGCAAAGTTATTTAATAGTACTATTCTTTGCTTTTATTTTTAAAAATAAATCGAATTAATATTTTTGGTTAGTTCTATTAAAGGAGGAGTATAAAATGTATTATAAAGATCTTGATCCAGGTAAACGGGTTTTAATGGGACCTGGACCCAGTGATGTTCATCCTCGTGTTCTAAAAGCAATGGCAACTCCACTGGTAGGCCATTTAGATCCTGATTTTTTAACTATTATGAATGAAACTAAAGTTATGCTAAAGGAAGTTTTTCAAACAGAAAATGAATTCACTATCGCTCTTTCAGGAACTGGTAGTGCCGGAATGGAGGCTTGTCTAGTGAATCTATTAGAACCAGGAGATAGAGCAATCGTCTGTGTAAGTGGCCTTTTTGGTGAACGTATGGTTGAGATTGTAAAAAGATGTCAAGCAGAACCTATAATCGTTGAGTCGGAGTGGGGTACTATTGTTAAACCAGAACAAGTAGAAGAAGTATTAAAAAGGGCTAAAAAAGTAAAGCTAATTGCTATTGTTCACGCTGAAACTTCAACTGGAGTATGCCAACCCTTAGAGGAAATTAGCCTTTTAGCTAAAGAAGCAGAAGCTTTATTTGTGGTGGATACCGTAACTTCTCTTGGGGGTATCCCTGTAAAAGTAGATGAATGGCAGATTGATGCTACCTATAGTGGAACTCAGAAATGTTTAAGTTGTCCTCCAGGTCTTTCACCAGTTTCATTTAGTGAAAATGCCTTTTCCATTATTAATAATCGTAAACACAAAATTCAAAGTTGGTATTTAGATGTAAAGTTATTGAGAGATTACTGGGGTAAAGAGCGATTCTATCATCACACTGCTCCAATTAGTATGGTTTATGCTTTGAGAGAAGCATTGCGATTAGTTTTGGAGGAGGGATTAGAAAATTGTTTTATCCGACATAAACTTAATTCTAACGCTCTTATTTCCGGTTTGGAAGCTATGGGTTTAAAAATGTTAGTTTCAGAAGATTTTCGTTTACCCGAACTCAATGCAGTTTACATCCCAAAAGAAATTGATGATTTAACGGTTAGAAGAGCTTTGTTAAATGATTATGGAATTGAAATTGGAGGTGGATTAGGAAAATTCAAAGGAAAGATTTGGAGGATTGGCTTGATGGGTTATAGCAGTAAAAAAGCAAATGTAATGCTCTTTCTTTCTGCTTTAGAAGATATATTAACCTATTTAGGGTATAAAATTAATGAAAGAGGAATAATTGCAGCTGCCGATATTTATAGAAATGAAGGTAAAATATAAATTTAATTTTTTTAAAAAAAAGAACTAAAAGAGTAAATAAATAGCAAAATCGTATACGCTGCCTATTTTTTAAAAAAGAAGGATTTTTTTAAAAGTATGTAGTATAATTAATATATTTGCAAGTTGAAAGTGGAATATATTTTTATAATATAGAACAGTATAAAAGGTAAGAGGATCATATGAAATC
>JADBLP010000114.1:0-3753 GCA_014894375.1 Actinomycetota bacterium
TTAAAGCCCAAGGAAAGGCTATAGTAAACTTCTTCACCGAAGATAAAATAATTACCGAAAGATATTTTACGGAAGAGTAAATTCCTTTTACGAAAGAAAAGACTATTGTAGTTAGTTTTTCCAAAGAATTATTAGAAGAAAATTCTACAAGATATTATGAAAATTTAATTCAAAAATATGCTCAGAATAAGGAAACTTTTTAGCTTTCATTAAAGAAATAAAAAATGTATAATTTTAGTCAAAAGGACTTATTATGAAATGAGTGCTGATGCAATAGAGGGCTGTTTTTCTTTTGAAGGTTTAGATACAGATAATTATAGTTTTGGTATAGAATTACCTAAAGATGTAAGTTATGTGGATGTTTTGATAAAAGCAATAAAAATAGAAGAGAAAATCCAGAAATATTATTCAGATTCAGCTGAAATGTCTAAATCTCTCTTGGCAGATATTCCCCGACTTTTTGAAAGGATAGCCCAAAAAAGAAATAATCATAAGATACAGCTGGAATCAATTTATTATAAATCGAGAACAAATTGCGAGATGATTTATGACAGGGAGGATTAGAAATTTATTTCAAAAAGGCTTAAAGACTGAATAAAAAATTAAAAGGGGGGATAAGTAAATAGTATGGATATTAAGAGTATGAATATTAAGCAAAAGTATGAAAAATATGTTAATACTTATAGTGTTAAAAAAATGGAAAACGTAGTTATAGACTGGGCTGAAGGGGCTTCGGTTTACGATATAGAGGGTAAGGAATATATTGATTGTTTTGCGGGTATCGCAGTTAACAATGCAGGTCATAGAAATCCAAAAGTAATTCAGGCTGCTAAAGATCAAATGGATAAATTGGTTCATTGTTGTACCTACGTATATTATTCTGAACCTCCTGCTCTACTGGCTGAAAAATTAGCCCAAATTACTCCCGGAAGGTTAGAAAAAACTTTCTTTTCAAATAGTGGAGCCGAAGCCATTGAGGGAGCCTTAAGAATAGCCAAGCAATTTACTAATAAATATGAATTTATTGCTTTGCAAGGCTCTTTTCATGGTAGAACAAGCGCAACCTTAAGCGTAACTGGAAATAGAAAGAGAAAGTATAAAGGTGGACCGTATTTATCTGGTATTTCTTTTGCGCCAACACCTAATTGTTATAGGTGTCCTTTTGAGTTAGAAAAGGGAAAATGTAATTTAAAATGTGCCAGATATTTAAGAGACGTTATTGATTTTCAAACCAGCGGTTCAGTAGCTGCCTTCATTGCAGAACCGGTGATGGGTGAAGGTGGAATAATTGTTCCACCAGAGGGATATTTTAAAAAAGTTAAAGAAATTCTTGATGAATTTAACATATTATTTATTGCTGACGAAGTTCAATCTGGTTTTGGGCGAACTGGGAAATTATTTGCAATTGAACATTATAAGGTAGAGCCTGATATCATGGCTATGGCGAAAGGTATCGCCGGAGGATTTCCCTTAAGTGCTTTTATTACTCGAGATGAAATTGCCAAGTCTTTTAAACCCGGGGACCACTTATCCACCTTTGGGGGAAATCCCGTATCTTGTGCGGCAGCTATAGCAAATATAGAATTTTTATTAGATGAGAAAATTCCTGAAAAAGCCTTGCAAAAAGGCGAAAAATTTATGCCAAGATTAAGGGATGAACTAATGAGTAAATATAAATTAATTGGTGATGTAAGAGGCAAAGGCTTAATGATAGGAATTGAATTAATAAAAAATAAAGATAAAACTCCTGCATTTGAAGAAGCAGATCAGATTAAAGAAATCTGTAGAGAGAATGGTTTACTAATTGGTGTGGGAGGAGTTTACGGTAATGTGATAAGAATCCAGCCACCTTTAGTTATAGACGAAAATCAATTGGAGAAAGCTTTGGGAGTATTAGATTACGCGTTTTCTGCGTTAGGAAGGTAATTCTCAAGCTATCATGAGAGGCATTGGGCATTGTTGGGCAGTTCAGTTAGCGAAAAATAGAAGAACAAAAGAACCGTTTGATACTAAAGCTGATAAATTTCATAGGCTTCTTATAACGGACAAAATAGCAAATGAGGTAATGAAACTTGATTTATATATAGCTCATTGGTATGATACTCTTACTATCGCACCACCGCTGATTATTACTGAAGAGCAGGTAGATGAAGGTATAGAAGTTTTGGACAAAGCATTAAATATTGCAGACCGAGAGGTAGTACATACTGATGTCCCGGGGTCAAGGAGCACTGAAATATTTAAGAAAGCCGTGTGTATGATTTCAAGTGAAAGAAAGGATAATATTCCTTAAAGTCAAAATCTCATTTTTTTAAATTTTTGAGTTTAAAAAAATTCTTTATTACGTCTCAAAAATGAGGAAAATATAAAAAAAATTAGAAGATTATGTATTGTGTTGCATTGTATGATAAATTAGTTTTTATACGGTATTTTAATATTTTTAAAACTTTGGGCAGCGTATACGATTTTGGTTGCTATTTACTCTTTTAGTTCTATTTAAAATTAAAAAATAGTAGTAGTATTGTGGAGAGTGTGGGCAACCTGAAGGGTTGTCCAAGTAATGGGGGTAACTCTTTAGGAGTTATCCACATTACGTCACTATCCACAATCAGCACTTTTGCGAAAAACGTACCCAGTTGATATTACTGGTGTCTATTCCAGCCAGTTCAAGGGGAGATTTTCCATTGTTACTGGGTATCCTAGAACAGTTAAAGACGTGAAAACGGTAACGCATCACTAAAAGTTTAACAGAGTTGCAAGCCGTCTCATAGAATTCGAATCCAGCAACTTTCTTGAATTTTTGATTGAGCTGTTTGACGACATTTTCCACAATATTATTATCTGGCCGTAAATTATGATCTTTGAAACGTTTAATAAGATTAGGGAATCTGATTCTTAAGATATTCATTCTTTTAATGAGCTTGGCCTGCCTCAGCTCATCTTGATGACGCTCTAGATAATCTATTGCCCTTAAGGCGGTAGACAAAACCTTACACCTACAGATGATCCTGGTAATAAGAAGGAATTTTTCAGCCCAAAGCTTATTACCGCCGGTATAGTGATACTTAAGATAGAACTCTGTTGCCCGATAGGCATGGTAGGTACAAAACTGATGAGGTATTCCTGGTAAAAGCCAGCGGACAGTTCCGAAGAACTCGGGCAGGAGATCACTAATAACCCCTTTAAAAGGATATTTTATTACCATCTTAATAATAATGAGAAACCAGGCGACATTGGTCTCATCTTCTCTTGAGACTAACTCCCAGTGGACGATATCCTGGGTCTTTAGGTCTACAGCTAAAAGCAAGAACCACTCCACACCTTTGATGAAGATCCTCTTTTCATCTATGAAAAGATAGCCAGACCATCGTGGTTTAAGTTCAAAGGCAACATCTACTGTAGACTTACAATTAGCACCTAAAGTGTTGATGATCTTAAAGATTCGGTAAGGGGCGATTCCTAATTGCCGGCTTACTGCTCGGAAGCTTGCTTCAGAATCATAGTACAGTTCACAGGCCCTAATTTGCATAGAGAAATTGACCGGTTGATCCTGGTTAGGCTTAAAGGCTCGTTTGCAATCATTACAGTACCACCGTTGATAATACAGGTTCCTTTTGCCAAAAGATGTGTTTCTCTTCTTAGACCTGGTTCCGTACTTTTTGGTATTAAGACTACCACAGAAAATACAACGTTTTTTTCGCATAATAGACCCTCCTTAGCGTGTTGAACACGCTAACACAATAAGGTCTATCA
>JADBLP010000053.1:0-1611 GCA_014894375.1 Actinomycetota bacterium
CATCTCCTTTTTTTAAATTGGCTTCTTTAAAATATTTTACCAATAGAGCAGCAAAAGCTGGATTACTACTCGTTCTTTTCGCCTCAAGATTTCCTAAAGTAGTAGTAAGTTCCGTATATTCCTCTCCGATAATACCAGTTTGGTTAGGATCTAAGCTTAGATCTAACCGAATAGCCCTTTTTAAACGCTCTTCTTTAATCGCTTCCAAAGAGCTTTTCATAAGCTGTGCAGCTTGAATCTGTTCAGTATAATAAGCAGTTGGCTGAACAAATTTAGTTCGTTCTATCAGAAGTAATCCAACAAGCAAAATAATTAACGCCCAAAAAAGGTAAATCAGTGATAATTTTCCCTTTATCCAGCTATTCATTAATATCCTTTCTTTCAATTAAAAATAAATATTTTAGTTAAAACTGCTATATCTATTCTAATTAATTTTTACATTTTGTCAAAATTATCATAAGTGTTTGAGTCCAATACATTTGCTCCATTGAAAGATCTTTGTTATTGAATAACGTACTACAATACTCAATAGGAGTCAAAAGATTTAGGCTCCTGTGAGGTCGATAGAAATTATACCCGATTAGACAATCATAAAGTAATATTTTGAAATTGTTAAAACAAAATGATAAAATTTAGTTGAAAAAGAAGGAGCAGTATGTTTATTATTTTTATATTTAGTATAATATTTTTAATATCCGGAATTATTGAACAGAGCAATCATGATAAAAGATTAAAAAAAATTCCTATTCGTATTCATGTTAATGGAACAAGAGGAAAATCAACCACTACCCGTTTAATCGCAGCCGGTCTAAGAGAAGCTGGATTTAAAGTGCTCGCTAAAACCACCGGAACACTTCCCCGGTTAATCTTGGAAGACGGAACCGAAGTGTCCATCAAGCGAAGAGGAAATGCAAATATTATTGAACAACTGAAGATTTTTACTGAAGCAGTAAAAAGAAAAGTGAATGTTTTAGTAGTAGAATGTATGGCTGTTAGCCCCGAACTACAATGGGTTTCAGAACATAAGATGGTAAAATCTACTATCGGAGTAATTACCAATGTAAGACAAGATCACTTAGAGGAAATTGGGCCTGAACTTGATGATATGGCGGAAGCACTAAAATCTACCGTTCCCCGGCAGGGAATATTGGTAACTGCAGAAAAAGATTACTTCTCTATTTTTAAGAAACAAGCAGATCAATTAAAAACCAAAATTATTTTTGCTGATCCTAACTATGTTTCCAGCAATATACTTGAAAAATTTAACTATATGAGTTTTAAAGAAAATGTTTCTGTCGCCCTTCGGGTCAATAAGCTTCTTGGAATAGATGAAGAAGTAGCTTTAAGGGGGATGTTAAAAACATGCCCCGACCCTGGGGCTCTAAAGATCTATGAATTACCCAAAGGAGATAAAATTATATTTTTTGTCAATGCTTTTGCTGCTAATGAAAGAACATCTACTTTATTAATCTGGGAAAATATAAACAAGAAAACCTACTTAAAAAATTTACCGTCAATAGGCATAATGAATAGCCGAGAAGACCGGGTCCTGCGTGATATTCAATTTGCTCATCTATTGGCTAAGGAAATTATACTTTCTAAAATAATATT
>JADBLP010000053.1:1711-3729 GCA_014894375.1 Actinomycetota bacterium
ATATTCAATTTGCTCATCTATTGGCTAAGGAAATTATACTTTCTAAAATAATATTGGTGGGACCTTTGAGCAAATTAGTGGAAAGGACTCTTTTAAAATTAAAAGTATCCCCTGATAAGATAATAAACCTATCCAGAATACCTGATATAGGAAAAATATTACAGCTTGTCTTACAATTTACTGAAAATAAAGTTTTGCTTATTGGCTTCGGAAATACTAAGGGTATGGGGCAAAGATTTATAGAATATTTTAATGAATTTGGAGAAGAAAAATGATCTATCAAGCTATTGGAATAGGAGTAATGGTTAGTTTTGCCTTTTATGAAATGGTTGGTTTCTCTCCCGGGGGGATAGTAGTTCCCGGTTATGTCGCTTTATTTTTAGATCAACCGATCAGAATATTGGTAACCTTGCTGGTGGCCTTGCTAACTTATTTTTCAGTAAAGATACTTTCCAATTATATCATTCTATATGGCCGGCGCAGATTTTTAACTATGGTGCTGGTTAGTTTCTTATTAAAATGGTTAATCGAAGAGATTATTATTAAAATGCCCATCCCTGGCATGGAACTTCGAAGTATAGGTTATATAATCCCGGGTTTAATAGCCAATGAAATGAGAAGGCAGGGGATCTTCCCTACGATTTATTCTTTGGCAATAGTATCAATTCTAGTTCGTTTAATTTTATTACTTTTTTAAAGAGTTATGAGAAATATTTTACAAAACAGAGGAGGAAGTTACTTACGAAAAGTAACTTCCTCCTCTGTTTAATTAATTCTTCTTTGCTCTAATGCTCTCTTTATTTTTATTTAATCATCGTCGTGTCGCCAAAACCTACCTCTTCCAGCCACCAGGTCGGGTAACCTACTGAATCTAAAGCATTGACATAACCATCATCATATTTGGCAACTAATTCATCAGCTAATTTCCACCATCTATTTACAGCCCTGTTAGCACAATCATTAGAATAATTGGTTAAGAACTTTATTGCTAAAGCCGGGTTTTTCTTATACAGGTCTGCAGCAGCCATTTCTATGGTTGATTGCATGGCAAAGAAATCACCTTCTACTTCCTTTTGTGCAGCTTTTATATCTTCAATCATATAAGAATATTTAAGATCTGCCCAATTCGATACAAAATTAAAGGCCCACCAGGCAAAGTCCTTATCGAATATTAATCTGCTTCCGGTACTAAACGATTCCGGAACTTCGGTTATCTGACAATAGAAAGGAATATAGCAGGTAGAATGAGGGGCATCTTCTCCAAACCAGAGAACTCCACCTATGGGGTCAGGAAGCCAGCTTCTGGCTTGAGATATAAAGCTGTATGAACATCTGAACATAGAAATGGCCCGCTCCCAATCTGCACTCTTGCGGTCTTCTGGTCTAACTGAACTGGAAGTAGGATAACGGTTTGGATTACCAAAGGGACCTGCTGCCATTCCTTTGGTTAGATCAAATTCAGTTCCTTCTAAATGATCTCTTTTTATGACCATCAAATCCTGTACAGAAAGTTTTTTATCAGGTTTCACCGAGAAAGGATACCTTTCTGTATTTGGGTCAAGATTAAGAGAGGGGGCTACCAAACTAAGTACTCTCCATTCCCTGCGTCGATTGTAGAAAGAATCTTTCGGAGCATATACTTCATAAAAACTGAAAGGTTTGCTGCCTTTAGAATCATAAAAGCCATATTCTTCTCCCAGAGTAAAAATATTACTTGAGGCCATAAAGTAATCCTTATTGCTTAGATCAATTTCCCCGATTCTGGCACGGTTAGCACTTACCCCCACTTCTCCGTCCGGGATTCGTTGAGCTACCCAGACTGCACCTGGCTTACCGCTGTCAGGTGCCCAAAGTGGCCCAGGACCCATAATCTCAAACTGCCACACTTCATTGGGGTCAGCTACCGTAAGGCACTCACCGCCATCTCCATATCCATATTTTTCGGCCAGGGCACCCATTATTTCTACACATTCTCTTGCTGTCTTTGCCCTCGCTAATCCTAAATCTTCAAGTTGTTC
>JADBLP010000111.1:0-3692 GCA_014894375.1 Actinomycetota bacterium
GTATTTATATTAGTAGTGTCATATAAAGCTTTAATATTTATACCTCTGCCACCAAGATAATTTTTTAAAACTTCCTCATTTATGGGTTCAATAATAATATTTCCGGTGGTTAAATTAACTTTTAAAACTTTTCTATTCCATCCATAAGCCATTTTAATACCTCATTATATTAAAATTTTACAAATCTTTCTTTTAAAGAATTCTTTGCTTTTTCCTTATAATCTAATACATTATTGGGACACCAATTAACACATTGGGGCGATCCATCACAAAGGTCACATTTTATCGCTTTTCCCGAATAGGGAGATAATTTAATTACATTAAATGGACAAGCACTTATACAGGCTTTACAACCGGTACACTTTTTTTCATCGATTTTTAAAATACCCAAATCAGAAAGATAGAAAGCATCTTCTGGACAAACTAATTTACATGCTTTATTATTACAGTCACGACATATTATTGGTATATCTATACCCTTATCCTCTACCTTTTTTACATAAATTCTTGCTGCTGAAGGATTGAAAATTCTGTCATGAAAAAATGCACAAGCTAATTCACACATTTTACAACCGGTACAGTTGTTTTTATTTATAATCGTCAATTTATCTGACAAAAATATCGCCTCTTTTTAAATTATAATTTAGTATTATCCCAATTATGCTCAGTTTCAATTTTTCGAATGCTTTTTACTTCGCGCGGGAAAATAGTAATACCTTCGGAATCTTCCAGATAGCGGACAAAATTATATTTGTCTTCAATGCCATCGCTTCTTTTCCTTTCTTCCTCGGGAAAGGCTTGTGAACCAGGTTCCAGTTTTAGTACTATAAATGAAAGTTCATTTAGTGTTAATGCTCTTTTCATTCTGTCCATAAACTCGGATACAGTCTTAACTGTGAAAGCATTTTTTATCCCGGCACCCTTGGCCATCTCGGTAAAATCTACGTTTTTACTAGTATGAGTAGGATGCTTAGCGATAGTCTCATAACACTCATTATCCAATATCATTACTATTAGATTCTTAGGCCTTTCATTGCCTAGCGTCGCTAAAATTCCCATATTTAAAAGTAAGCTGCCATCAGTATCACTACAAATAATTTTACGATGAGGCAAGGCCACACTTAAACCAAAGGCAAAAGGAATGACAGCTCCCATTCCTTTTATATACATATTTTTAGGAGATGGTCTTAGATGATACCATTCATCTATTTGGCCTCCTAGTGAAATGACTGCTATTTCATCTGATAATATTGGTACTAAACTTTTTAAACAATCAAACCTTTTCATTTTTAATTTACCCCCTTTTTAATATTAAAGTCATTTTAATGTTTTTTATTCAGTTACTTCACCACTCAAAACTACAGCCACATGATATTTGGAAACTGCAGTATGACGTTTTGCCCGTACAATGGCATCTTTTACCTCATCATTTTTTCTAACAATAATATAGGGTATATGCATCGCTTGCAGAAGAGATACCATGTTAAGTCCATGAGTTATACCCCACCAATTTTTTTCACCAATATCTCCTATATAGCTCATAATCATGAAAACTGGTATTTCATGAGTATGCCCTAATCGCGATAAATTCTCTATTGCAACTCTTAAACCTGAGTTTTCCATAAGCATCACTGCCCCTCTCCCTCCTAACATCACTCCAGCAGCAATAGCAACCCCTTCTCCTTCATTAGTAACTGGAATATACCTAAAATAAGGATCACTGGCTAAAGCAGGATACAACTCTTTAAATTTTGAATCTGGCAATGTAACAATGGTATTTACTCCTGCTTCTTTTAAACTTTCTATAACTAGTTTTACTGCGTTCTCTTTCATTTTAATATCTTCCTCCTCTGATTAATTAATTTTTATTATTAAGAAAATTAAATAAATTCTACTTTATTTCTAGATTTTTTGCGTCTTTAATAATAATCTTTTGTTCTTTCTTATTAGAAATAATATAAAAAATAAAGTTAATATTGAGCCAGCAATCTTTAGAATCAGCAATTCATAACTTCTAAATTGAGGATTTGGAATGATTAATACAAGAGCAATGACCATTAAAAATAATCTTTCTATCATTTTTAACTTATTATTGATGGCATAGCCCTCAAAAGATATTCCAATTAAATAGATGGCAATGGTAGTAAATGCAATAACCGTTAATTTTTGTATAACACTTCCTCCAATCAAGGCTAAGCTCGGATTATACAAAATAACAAAAGGTATAATGTAAGCCGCAATCGCTAATTTCATGGCTTGGAAAGCAATTGGTAAATGAGCTGCACCTGAGAGTGTAGAGGCAGCAAAAACTGCAAGACAAATGGGAGGTGTAATCATGGATAAAGTACCAAAATAAAAACAAAATAAATGTGCAGTAATTGGGAGTACTCCCAAATTAACCATGGCAGGCACAGCGAGTACAGCCAGCATGATATAAGCAGGAGTCGTGGGCATACCCATACCTAAAATAGTACTTGCCAGTGCGATCAGAAGAGCTAATATAAGCATATTTCCTCCAGAAGCCTCAGTTAATAATTCAGAAAAACTTATTCCTAAACCGGTATAGGCAATAAGTCCAACGATAATTCCAGCAGCTCCACATAGAGAGATGATACTAAACATTTGACGACTAACTTTTTGTGCTAAATCTGCTAGCTCTCTTAAAGACCAAAAAGTCCGTCTAATGTGTGTGATGAAAAGGGATACTATGAATGCTGCTGCTACGGCACATAGGGCAGCAAGTGGAGCACTTAGGTACATAATAAAAAGGGTATAAAACAAAACAAATACCGGTATGAGAAATATCCACCCTTTTTTTATCGTGTTTTTAAGCGGTTTTATGTATTCCTTAGGTGTACTTCCAAGATTAAGTTTTATGGCTTGACTATCCACTTGTACAAAAAGACCAAAATAATAAAGAATGGCTGGTATGGCTGCTACAATACATACTTTAGCATAGGGTATTCCTAAATAGTCTGCCATAACAAAGGCAGCTGCACCCATCACCGGAGGCATAATCTGACCTCCTGTAGAGGCTACTGCTTCTACCGCTCCAGCATAATAGTCCGGATAACCTGTTTTTTTCATCAGAGGTATGGTTATCGTTCCGGTAGCTATTACATTGGCAACCGCACTCCCTGAGATAGTTCCAAAGAGAGCGCTTGACAATACAGAAACTTTAGCAGGTCCTCCCCGCACTTTTCCCATTAGAGCAAACGCTATATCCATTAAAAAATCGGCTGCTCCCAATTTTATCAATACTGCTCCAAAAAAAATAAAACCAAAAACTACTCCAGAACCGACACCAAGAGGCAGGCCGACTAAAAAATCAGATCCGAATAAAATTTGTTGAAACATTCTTGACCAACTTAAGGTGGAAGCTCCCAACAATCCCGGAAGTAAATAACCCCATTTTGCATAAATAAAAAATATTAATATCACAATTACAACTGACATCCCAGTACTTCTTCTTACACTTTCCATTACAATAAAGAAAGTCAATATTCCCAAAATTACTTGAATGGGTTGAATGACTCCTATAGTTAACAATACTTCAGGGATATATAAAAATGTCCAAAATCCTACGATTAAAGCACAAACTGCTAATATTAAGTCATACCATTGGGGATTATTCTTGGGAGCACCTTTTTTGGCAGGAAGAGTTAAAACTAAAAGAGCTACGGTTAGTGACC
>JADBLP010000069.1:0-3678 GCA_014894375.1 Actinomycetota bacterium
CGAGGAGCCTTCCCCCATGTCATTGCGAGGGAGCGAAGCGACCGAAGCAATCTCAGCTACAGCGGCTTTTCTTTAATCGAACTAATGGTAGCAGTAGCAGTTTTAGCTTTGGCCATATTAGGAATCTTCCAGGCCTATAGTGTCGGATTTATGGGAATGGCTGATGCCCGAAACAGAACGGTTGCCACAAACTATGCCCAAGAGGCAATGGAATATATTAAAAATATGGATTTTGGAAAAATTGAAACTCAACCACATAGTACTGTTACTATAAATGGAATAATATATGAAAGACTAGTAGATGTACCACCTCAGGAAATTCCAAATATAAAAACGGTTATTACTACAGTTACTTGGAAAAATAGAAAAAATGGCAAACCCGAAATTCTAGAGACCGATATGTTAGTTTATTTTATAGAAACAACCGCAGGTGATCCTACCAAAATAATGCTCATCGCCAACCCTTCTAATATTTTGACTGAAGATTATGATGACACTAATGGTGTTTATGAAAACAGATCAATTATCACTGCAGTAATAAAAGATGCCAAAGGAAATACAGTCACTACTTATAGTGGTGAAGTTACTTTTTTAATTGACGTCCCAAATAGTAGTGGCAGTGGTATCTTTTCAACATCCTCTGTTAGTACTAATAAGGGCATTGCGACTACTACTTTTACTGCGTCTGGTAAAGGAGAAGTTATAATAACAGCATCTGCTAACGGATTAGCGGATGATTCAGTTACTATTAAGATTACCGATCCAGGAGAAGCAGTAAAAATAAATCTAACTACAGATACAAATAAATTATTTATGACCCCAGGAAGCGAATGTACAATTATCGCAACTATAGTGGATGCAGGTGGAAAAACAGTTACCGGGGCTAACAATGAAATAACTTTTAGTGTTTATTCAGGTCCAGGTACTTTATCTGATCAACAACCTTTGACCGATGGTGTCGTAGAAATAAATTTAACTTCTTCCGATAGTACTCCAGGGACAATAACTGTGATCGCTAGAGCTACAGAGTTAGAATCGGGGTTTATAAATATAATTACAGGTGGCAAGATTTATCTTTCTGCATCTTCTATAAATGTACCAGTTAATGAAAAATCCGAGATTACTGTAACCACTAAGGATGTTAATGGTGTTCCAATAAATTATATAAATTATTTAGGAACTACTATTAAATTAAATATAGTTGGAACATCTACTGGTACTGGAGCTTTATCGCCTGATACCGTTACTTTTGATGGTTCTACTTCTTCAATGGTAGTCACCTTTACTGGCACTTCTGAAGGTATAGTAAATATAAATGCGGAAGATCAACAAGGGATATTAACTTCAGCAGATCCTATTACTTTAACTATAACTACTGCTCTTATTCCTGATCATATTCAAGTATCTGCTAGTCCAGCTAATATCAAAGCAGATAGTACAGAGACTTCAACTATAACTGCTCGAATAAAAACTTTAGAGGGTGTTACAGTAACTAGTTATGTTGATCCTATTACATTTAAAACTATAACCGGAAGCTTTTCTTCTAATGATCCTAGTTTAAAGGAAGTAACTTTATCCAATGGTGATGTAAATTATAATGATGGAGTTGCTACAGTTATATTATATCCACCCGACATCGCCAACACAACTACAATAACTGTTTGCTCTCCTTCTGACGTAAATTGTTCAATCACTGGAAGTATAGAGGTTGGATTTTATGTTGAAGCAGATCACATTAAATTAGCTGCAGAACCCCAAAATATATCTGTAGGAGGAAAAACTTGCATTGTTACTGCTACCATATATGATGGTGAAATCCCAGTTAGTGGATATACTGGGTCAATTCTATTTGAAATAATTGATGGTCACCCAAAAACTTTAAAATTTAGTACTACCAGTAAATCGAGCGTTATCAAGAGTGTAATGGGGGGAGAAGCTGAAATAGGTTTTACCTCGCAATCTAATGCTGGTACAGCAAAATTAAAAGTTACCTCATCATTTATAGATCAATATGGTAATTTAAAAGAGATTGTGGGATATTTAAATATTCCAGTGGGTATTACTTTAGATTTAGTGCTAGATAGTGTAATTTATAGCTCAGAAAATGTTGTAAGTTTTGATATCGATATTCAGGGAGCAGAACTTCTTTTAGAAGAAATGCAAGTTTCGTGGGATGCTAGTAGTGAAACTTTAAATATAATTAAAATTAGATCTCCTTATACAGCTGATCCAGCCGTTAAGGTATTTGATGGTTCAACTAATCCTGTTTCAAGCGGAGAACTTATAGATATTATTGATAGCACTTTATCAACCGGGATATCTAATGTAACAATGTATTTTAGTGCAGATATGTCTGGTAAAGATATTTTAGATGCAACATTCAATCCAAATTCAGGGGATTATACAGTTAATTTAATACCATAATAAACATAAAAAATATTTTATTTAAACAAATAGGGTGAAAGCATGATTAAAATTTATTACACGAAAAACCAAAAAGGATTTAGTTTAATTGAAATGATGGTAGTAGTCGTTATATTAGGATTAATTACTTTAGGATTAGTTACTTTTTTTACCGGAGGGGCTAAATCCTGGGTAGCTGGTCAATCTCAATTAAAAGCACAAAGAGAGGCTCGTCAAGCTATAGATACAATGGTACGGGAAATAAGAGAAGCATCTAATATAATTGCTAATTCTACTACATCTATAGAAATTAACTTTAATACTCCTTGGAATGCTAATTTAAAATATTCGTGGTCGGGAATTAAATGGGAGTCAATTTTAAAAGGAACTAATACTTTAATTAACAACATTCAAAGCTTAAATTTTAAATACTTTGATAATTCAGAGCCACCTGTGGAGATTATTCCTCTTTTAACTAGTGAAACTGCATCTAAAATATCTAAAGTAAATATTGATTTAAAAGTAGATATTGATAAAGATAGTAATCCGGATATAACTTTAAATACCGATGTAAATTTGAGAAATTATGGTTTGCCAAAATAATCGATAAATTACAAAATTAACCATTAAGAAATTATGGCTTATAAAAAAATAGACAGGCGAGACGCCTGTCCTACGGGGCAGGTAAACAAAGGATAAAATTAACGAATTGGTTACTCAAAGAAGTATTTAATTTAATTGGTAAATTGGTGAATTAATTAATTTGCCAATTTGAAGGAGTGATAACCATGAGAAAGCGAAACATTAGAAACAAAAAAATAAAAAATATATTATCAAATCAAAGGGGAATGGCACTTTTAGCTACTTTAATCTTTGTTTTTATATTAGTATCTTTAAGTGTAGCTTTACTGACGATGACTAGTAATGACTCAAAGTTATCAACCTTACAGAGAGACTCTACTCGAGCTTTTTATTTAGCTGAAACAGGCATTGAAAAGGCTTTATGGTATTTGAACACACCAGTAGAGTATGGAGGGGAGGATAAGTTCGAATGGCGTCCCACTAATTATCCTCTTATTAATCCAGCTTCAAATACAGAATATTACCAATTTACTATTATAGATATTGGTGTTGAAGATTCTGAAGCTACTCCTCCAACTCATGCAACTGATAGGATTGAAATAACTTCTGTGGGAACTGTAAAAGAAGGTAAATACTCCGCGGGAAAACGTACAGTAGTTGTAACTGCAAAGATAGGAATATCTCCATCTTCTA
>JADBLP010000062.1:0-9947 GCA_014894375.1 Actinomycetota bacterium
GTAATAAGCTATACACTCTCGTACAACTTCAGCAATAGAAGTATTATTATTTGCTGAAATCTCTTTTAACATTTTATATTGTTTTTCAGTTAATTGTATTTGTGTTCTGATCATTTTCCTTGTTTTATAAATATATCATTAGTTTACATTATGATTACACTTTAATTATATTGTAATCACTTATTATTTTCAATAGTAAAATTATAGTATTCAAATCTTTCACTAGTAATTAATATTCTTTAAGAATGACTGTCTCTAGCCTAATTCATAAAGAATTTTTAAAACTAATAACGATTATTTTTTAATTGTCTTTAAATTTTGTCAATTCAGTATTTAAAATCTTACAAAATTTAATTAAACATTTCCTTGATTAATGATAAAAATATCATTATAATTCGAAAAATTAAGCATTAAAAATCGCTAATATAATTTTATGAGTGAAGCTATAGTTGAAGTAAAAAACTTATGTAAATCTTATAGAAAGATAAAGGCAGTAGATGATATTTCCTTTAAAATCTATAAAGGAGAAATATTTGGTCTTGTTGGCCCTAATGGTGCGGGAAAGACTACCGCAATAGAATGTATAGAGGGCTTAAGAAAACCGGATTCGGGCAGTCTAAAAGTAATGGATTTAAATCCAACTTCCAATGGACGTACTTTAAGGAATTCTATCGGTATCCAGCTCCAGGAATCCCAGCTTCCTGCAAGATTAAAAGTATGGGAGGCGATATCTCTTTTTTCCTCTTTTTATAAAAAAAATATAGAAAGTACACCTCTTCTTAAGGAACTTGGCCTGGAAGAAAAAAAAAGCTCTTACTTTGATAAGATATCAGGAGGCCAAAAGCAAAGACTTTTTATTGCTCTTGCACTTTTAAATGATCCTGACCTTATCTTCCTTGACGAACTGACTACCGGCCTTGACCCTCAAGCAAGAAGAGTAACCTGGAACCTTATAATCGATATCCGCAAAAGGGGGAAAACTATATTCCTTACGACTCATTTCATGGAAGAGGCTGAAAGACTATGCGATAGAGTTGCAATCATGGATCACGGCAAAATAATGGCCTTGGATACACCCCAGAATTTAATTAGAAATATAAGTATGGAAACCCGTCTTATATTCAATATAACCGGCAGCTTTGAATTAGATACTTTAAAAACTATTGAAAGTATAAGTAAATATGAAAAATCCGGAGATAACATAATTGTACATGGCCACGATAAAAGAATGGTAAAAGACACAGTTAATTTTCTGGTCAACAATAATATCGACTTTCATGACCTTAAAACCGAGCAGGCAACACTGGAAGATGTATTCCTGACCCTGACCGGGAAAGAAATAAGAAATTAAGGAGGCTTTTTGAAATCTCTTTTCAGACTTACAGCAGTTGAATTAAAATTATACCTTAGGGAACCAATGGCAGCTTTCTTTACACTGCTTTATGCTCCTATGCTACTATTTTTATTCGGATTCATCTACGGCAATGAGCCCACTCCTTTTTTTGGAAACCGTGGTTTTATTGATTCTCAACTTCCTGCATATATGGCACTGATTATAGTTACCGTCGGCCTGATGAGCGTACCGATTTCTACTGCTGAGGATAGAGAGAGGGGCATCTTAAAGAGGTTTCATTCAACACCGGCATCTCCAGCAATTTACCTTTTTGCCAATATTTTCACCTATTATATTATGTCTCTTATGGGTGTAACTCTGCTCTTTTTAGTAGGAAGATTTATCTACCATGCCCAATTTGAAGGAAACATTTTCAGTATTTTGGCTGGATTTACTATATGTGCTTTATCTTTTTTTTCCTTTGGATATATGATTGCAAGCCTGGCGCCAACTGCCCGAACTGCGCAGATAATTGGGATGGTTATAGCTTTTCCTATGATGTTTCTTTCCGGAGCAGCTATGCCTATTGAGGTTTTGGGTGATAAAGTGACTAATATAAGTAAGTACCTTCCTCTCACCTATGTGGTTCGTCTTATGAAAGGTTTATGGGTAGGCAATAGCTGGGCAGGACACTGGTTGAATTTAATTGTAATTCTTGGCCTTCTAGTAGCAGGAGCAATTATATCCACTCTAACCTTCAAATGGGAATAATTAGACCTATAAAAAAAAATACCTATGACTACTAAATACAAAATTGGAAATTCAATTCTGGAACTATTCAACGGAGATATAACCGTTTATGGTACAGAAGCAATAGCCAACGCAGCAAATAGAAGGCTCTCTCCCGGAGGAGGCGTGTCAGGCGCCATCCATAGGGCAGCGGGACCGCAGTTGTGGGAAGAGTGTAAAAAACTTGGAGGCTGCAATACCGGTGAAGCTAAATTAACAAGTGGATATAATCTTAAAGCGAAATATGTCATTCATACTGTTGGTCCTGTTTACAGCAGCAGCATAAGTGACCCGGAAGATCTTAAAGACTGCTATAAAAACTGCTTACTTCTAGCTTCCCGAAATAAAATTAAAAGTATTTCCTTTCCTTCAATAAGCACCGGGATTTTTGGCTACCCTGTAAAAGATGCCTCAATGATTGCCCTTAAAACCATCATTGATTTTTTAAAAGAACATACTGAGATTGAACTTGTACGAATGGTCTTATTTTCTAAAGGTGATTATAATATATACAAGTCATCTCTTGAAAATATTCTGAAAGACTAAAAGAATAAATTAAGAACACTTGGAAAAACCGCAGTTTCTGCAAACATAGCAACCTCCCTCAGGTTCCATTATTCCTCCGCAGCCATCCTCAGGACATATCATAATAGACCTGGGGCCATTGGTTATTCCAAAATCAAATTTATTGGATCCGTTTAAGTAAAAGTCTATGGCCTTACCCATCGCATCGGGACAGGAAAGGACATGGGTTTCATCATCAGCAATGCAGGTAATACATCTTATTCCTTCTACCTGTTTCTTTACTGACTCAATATCAATACCCGACCTGATGGCAATACTTATAAGCCTGCCCACAGCCTCGGTTAAGGCAGTACAACCCTCTTCACCGGTATTTATAAATATTTCACAGATGCCGTTTTCATCTGAATTCACGGTCACATAAAGTTTCCCGCAGCCCCCTATTTTATATTTTTTGGTCATACCGCTGGTAACCTCCGGCCTCGGCCGGGGTTTTAATTTTACCTCTTTTTCTTTTCCCTCCTCTTTTGATTCTTCCTCCGGATAACTTTTTACTCTTTTTTTTGTTTCTTCCCCGTCAGCACCAGCTTTTACCTTTTTTTCTTTACCTTTTTTCTTTCCTTCCACCTGGAGTACCTGAGCATTCCTGCTCTTATCCCTGAATATAGTTATGCCTTTACAGTCTAACCTGTAAGCCAGCATATATACATCTTCTACATCCTGAACCGTAGCACTGTTAGGAAAATTAACCGTCTTTGAGACCGCATTATCTACAAATTTTTGAAAAGCAGCTTGAGTCCGCACATGCCATTTTGGAGATATCTCATGCGCTGTAACAAATATTCTCTTAAATTCTGAAGGAACTTCGTCAATATCTTTTAAATTGCCCTTTTCAGCTATCTTTTCCATCACCTCTTCACTATAAAATCCTTCATTAATTGCCACTTCTCTGAAGTATTTATTAACTTCCACCAGTCTGTCATTATCCATAACATTTTTAACAAATGATATTGCGAACAGTGGTTCCACCCCGCTTGAACAGTCAGCAATAATACTTAAGGTCCCGGTAGGAGCAATTGTAGTAGTAGTTGCATTTCTAATTTCATAACCATCAGGACTATCATATATACTTCCTTTAAAGTTTGGAAATACTCCTTTTTCTTTTGCCAGTTTCTTTGATGCGTTTTTGGATTCATCCTGAATAAAACTCATAACTTTCTGTGCAAGTTCCAGAGCTTCTTCACTATTATAGGGGATACCAAGGATTATAAGCAGATCGGCGTATCCCATTACCCCCAGGCCTATTTTTCTGTTCCCATGTGCCATTTCCCTTATTTTTTCCAGCGGGTACCTGCTCATATCAATGACATCATCCAGGAACCTCACTGCTATGTGGACAATCTTTTTTAATTTATCATAATCTACTTTTTTTATGCCCTCTTCCTCTTTTACAATATGTGCCAGATTTATGGATCCCAGATTGCATGCTTCATAGGGCAGCAGGGGCTGCTCGCCGCAATTTCTAACTACAATTCCATTGGCAATATAAGAATTGCTTATAGGTTCATTAAAATCAAAAACTTCCTTTTCGCCTGTATACTTTACCTCTTCTACCCGATCAATAAATTTATTATAGTAATTATCAGAAGAAAGCTTTTCAAATTTAAAGGAACGCAGTAAGTTCTCTTTTCTTTCCAGTAGGAAACCTATTTCCTTTTGAAATCTTCTTTTGGATATACCTCCCGATATGAATAATTCGAAGTAATTATCATTTCTAGCTTTATAGCTTTTATATTCTCCATTTTTGTTAACATAAGAGAAATTTTTTGAGAAAGAATATCTCCTGGTTAAAATATTGGATTTAATTCCCAAGCTCAGTAACAGCATTTGAACGCCCTTCAATAATTTTTCAGAAGACGAGGTAATCTTTATAGTTCCATCTGTATCATCAATATTGCCATCTGAACTAAAAATTCCTTTTAAAAATCCGGCTGCAGCTTCTTTTGTAGCACTGAGTAAACTCACAGGAACTTCCTTGTCGCAGGAAGTACACACTTTTACTCCTAATTCTTTAAAGAACTCAATAAATCCTTTTGAATGATAAGAGAGATGAATTACTCCATTTTCTCTTATCATCTCCCTTACATTATAGTTATACCAACTACTTATAATCTGGTTAAAATATGAAGAAAGTTTCCTATCTTCATGCCCAAAAGTAAATCCAACCCTGTCTTCCCTGAGCCAGCCATCACCAATTAACCATCCTAAAATCTCCCCAAGCTCACCAGACCAACATTCAGGCAAGTTGAGAGTCTTTCTTTTTGTAAAATTGTTTAATTTCTTAACTTTTCCATTACTAAATATTTTTTTATCTAACGAAAATCTACCCATGGGCTGAATTAAGACCTCATCATCTTTTATAAGTTCTATAAGACTTTTATATCCATTAGTAGTTAATACTTTATGTTCAGCGGTAGCTTCAAGTTCATAACCTGAATATGTGATCAATTTATATGTATCCTTTTTACCCCTGTTCCAGGATTTTATATTTTCGCTTTCAAAAATATCTAAATTTTTATCTGCAAACTTCTTTGAAACCTTGTACTCTAGAGCTCTCCTATCAAAAAGTATTTTTACATGTTCGCCAGTTTCGATTCTCTCATATAAATCCCTGGCCTTAATAAAACCTCTGTCGGTAGAAATTAAAGTTTCACCCGAAACGCACGGATTGGTGCTTTCAATCTGTCCTAAATTTGGGGTAGGGTTGTCTTTATTTAACCTATCCAGAAATATAATACCAGGATCACCATTCTTCCACGCATGTTCAACAATCTTACCGAACACTTCCTTTGCTCTATACCTATCCACCACCACTTTAGTTCTCGGGTTTATAATCTCATATTCGTCATCATTCTCAACTGCTCTCATAAATGTTTCAGTCACTCCAACAGAGATATTAAAATTAGTCAATTTTTCATTATTGTCTTTTGATGTAATAAAATCCAAAATATCAGGATGGTCTACTCTCAGTATCCCCATATTTGCGCCTCTCCTTGTTCCACCCTGCTTTATAGTATCAGTTGCAGCATTAAAAACAGTCATAAAAGATATGGGACCGCTTGAAACCCCTTTGGTGGAAAGAACTACATCATTTCTTGGTCTTATATTGGAAAATGAATACCCGACCCCGCCGCCCGATTTCTGGATTAGTGCAGTTTCCTTCAGTGCTTCAAAAATATCATTCATAGAGTCACCTATTGGAAGAACGAAGCAGGCAGCCAATTGCTGAAGTTCTTTCCCGGCATTCATAAGCGTCGGAGAATTTGGAAGAAAATCAAGGTCTGTCATAATATTAAAAAACTGCTTTTCAATCCCTTTTACTTCTTCTTCTTTTTTACCATACTTCTTTTCCGCAGAGGCTATGTTTCTGGCAACTCTTACAAACATATCTATGGGTTTTTCCAGCAGGACTCCATTTTCATCTCTTTTTAAATATCTTCTTTCCAGAACTTTTATGGCATTTTCTGATAGATTGGTTTTTTTATTTAAGTAATAATTATCCTGAATTTTTTTATTATCGGATTTTTTAATGTTTCCCATTAATTAATACTTCCAAATTTATAATTAAACAATTCAATAAATTAAGCTAATTAGCTCATTATATTGTGTACTTTTATATACTAATACACTATATATTGTATGTCAATAGAAATTCATTTTTTAATTATATTTCTGATAAATATTAAAGGCCATTTTGGTAAATCAACCAGGGCATTGGCTACAAATATTCCAGTTTTGCATTAAATTATTTTAAGTTATTAATGTAATAACAGAATTATTTCTGTTATAATAGCTTACTTGTTATAAGAATAACATTTTAAAAAATCTATAAAAAAAATTTTTATTTTATAAAGACACTAACCTTTAAGGAAGTATTATGAGTTCTGTTATTAAAAAGAGAAGAAAAAAAATGAGAAAGAAAAAGCATAAAAAAATGCTTAAAAAAACAAGATGGCAAAGAAGAAATAAATGATAAAAGACAACAATATCAACAAAATAAAACTGTTAGATATTATCGATAAAAAAATTCTTGTCTGTGACGGTGCTATGGGAGCAACCCTGATTGCAGCCGGCATTTCTGTGTTGCCCGATTCACTGAATCTGGACAGCAGCCAGATAAAAAAAATAATAGATATCCATTTAGGCTATCTTGAAGCCGGTTCTGATATTATTATTACCAATACTTTAAATTCCACTCCAATTAAACTTGAATCTTATGGACTTCAACATGAAATAAAAAAGATAAATGAGAATGCAGTAAGTGCCGTAAAGGAAGCGATAAACCTTTACAGAGTCAGATCCGTTGATAATAAACCTATTTTTATTGCCGGAGATATAGGGCCCCTGGGTAAACTACTGGAGCCCGCAGGTACCTTAAAATATGAAGATGCCGTTAGCGCATTTTCAAAGCAGGCAGAAATACTGATAGGTAAAAAAGTAGATTTGATAATAATCGAAACCATAATGGACTTAAATGAAGCTTTAGCCGCAATTGAAGCAACCAGAAAAATATCAAAAGACATACCCATTGCCTGCAGCCTTACCTTTGGTGAAAATGGCGTAACCCTGATGGGCAACAAAGCAGGAGATGTGGTAGAAATTTTAATTAATGCCGGCAGTGATATTGTAGGAGCAAACTGCAGCGTTGGCTCAAGCACAATGTTAAATGTGGTTAAAAAGATGAGAGAAACAAACCCGGAAGCCAGGCTTATCTTTCAGCCCAATGCCGGACTACCTTCACTGGTAGATGGTAAAACTATATATAATGAGACCCCGGAAATCATGGCTTCCAATATAGAGAAATTTCTTCCTTATAAGCCGTCAATAATCGGAGCATGTTGTGGCAGTACACCTGAGCATATAAGAGAAATTATAAAGGTAGTAAGAAGTCATAACAATCCGTAATAATAATTTATACCCTTTTTTAGCAGTCTAAACTATAAAAAACCGACGATCCTTTAAAATTTTGAGTCCGTCTTCCGTATTATGGGGGTTAACTCGCTTTCCAGAAATTCTTCATCCTCATTCAGTGTGGCTTTGAATAAAAACCAGTTTTCAACATGTTCAACAGATTCCCCGGGAGACACTTTTTTCATACCTCCAAGTGTTTCAACCTCAAGTATTTCTGGATTGGTATAAATTTCCGTATTTACTCCAAAATCAGGATACCTGGCTTCCGGATTGTAATTATACCTTTTTACAAAAAGTTGCCTGTTAAGGTAATATGCTGCCCATCCGAGTGTATTTAAAATGCCAATTTTCTGGTAAGTTTTTGCATTAGGATTCTGCTTTACCTGGATAAACTTTGTTCCCCAGATAAATCTGGGATCTTTCATTTCCGTATAAGACCAGAGTACCAGGAGCCGCACTGGAAGAAGATTTTCTTCCCCGGATTGATAAGGCTCCTGGGGTATTATCGCCCTTCCACCCTGTGCCATTACTGAAAGTGCCCACGGCGCTATTTCTATCCCCCATAGATTTTTATTAATCAGCCTATGTAAAATCCTGACGTTATTATTGCTTGACCCCAGATTTATTTCCATTTCTTTTTGAATGCCAGTTGTGGCCTCGATACTTTGAATAAGCCTGAGAGTTTTCCCATTCCAGTTATAATTCACAGGATTATTATCGGGAAAATATGTGCGGGGTTTTACTTCAGGCGCATGCCAGAGCCTGTGCCCCCCGTATATCAGCCACTTATCTCCGCCTGTTTTTCCCTGCTGCTGCTTAAACTCTCTAAATAGATTCTGGTCTCCCACAAATCCAAAACGGACAATTCTTGGTCCCACGTCAGTGGTAACTACTATTTCTACTTCCCCATTGGTCATACGGATACAGTTCTTCCAGCCCCCAAATTTATATTTTTCTTGAATTTCCATAAAATCCCTCCTTGGACTTAAAAAGTGAACTTATAAAAATTAAGTCTCCTACCAAACGGCTCATGAAATCTAAGCCGTCTGTCCTGGTACATCTCCCAAATTTATAAAAATTTTATTATCTACAATATAATATATTACAACTATAATATCTTAAATAAAATAAATATCATTCCTTTAAATAATATAGATAATTAAATTTCACCACTTGCTAGAATCAATCCTCATAATTCAAATACCTCTTTGAAAGCGGGTGATTGAATCTCTTCCACAAAATTGCCCCTATTATAGTACCAACAGGGAAAAAGAAAACCATAGTTATTACTAAAACCGCCCTTCCAAGAGGAACTGCAAAAGCTTTTCTCTGGTAAATACCGATCAACTCTACTACATATAATGCCGGAACAATTAAAGAATACACCATTCTGAAAGGAAAACTTATCAGGTTTCTAATAACATCTGTCGCAACATGCAGGGTAAATGAACCATCTAAATAATTATTGAGAATCCCTAAATGACCCCAACCAAATCCAGACAAGATGCCTATTCCAGTCAGAATAGCCATTACCCAGCATAGTATTAATACCCCTTCCAGTTGTTTCTTCCCTTCTTTTAATTCTTTTTCATCAAGTTCTGCCATTTTTTACTCCTTCTACCAAATTTAATATTAATTAACTAAATATCTTCACTGTCTATTCTCATCAAACTACTTTCTTTCAATCAATGCTTTTAATCCTGCCAAGGCCGGAAATATCCTTTTTTACATGTGGGCTTCCAGCATAATAAACATTCCCCACTCCGCTAATGCTAACGTCAAGTTCCTCGCTAGCATTTACTGTGACACTTCCTGCTCCTGAAAGGCTGATACTGCACTCTCTGCTTTCAAGCTCCTCGGCATCGTATTTTCCCACTCCACTTATATCTATCTCCTGGCTATCAACTTTCCCGGCTAAATTAATATCTCCAACTCCTGCTGAAGTGGTTTCAACACTTTCAGCATTAATATTAAAATCTATATCTCCAGCACCGCTGATCTCAAGTTCTAACTTGTCGGTGCTGAAACCTTCGCATTCAATATCTCCGGCTCCGCTTAAGGAAATCTTGTCCAGGTCTATTACTGTCAGGTAATACTTTATTTTTACTGTAGGTATGAAATTATAGCCTCTCCTGAAACTAATATTTAACCTGTTTCCAAAAACATCTGTCTTAATCAGTGGAATTATATTATCGTCAGCTTCTATTGTAAGTGATTCCTCATCCCCCTGAGTGATAATTAAATTCCCCACTCCTGAAAGATATACCTCATCAAAACCTGATACATCTCTTTCTTCCGTCTCAATGTCTCCAGATCCCCTGACAAAACCTAT
>JADBLP010000062.1:10047-12840 GCA_014894375.1 Actinomycetota bacterium
CTGATACATCTCTTTCTTCCGTCTCAATGTCTCCAGATCCCCTGACAAAACCTATAGTCCATTTACATGAGGCAGTAAAGATAGCCAAAATACTTATCACAGCAATTATTAGTGCCGCCTTGATTATTTTTTTAATCTGATTTTTTTTATTTACACTGTTCATTTTTCTCCTTTTTTAAATATTTTATTAATCTTATGAAATTTTCAATAACCTACGTCGATATGCCCGGAAGTAGTACTAACAATAATTTCTTTCTCGTCACTTCCTACTATACCTTCAAGATCCCTTCTACTGGAAGATATTACCTTAATTGGAAATCTAGTTTCGATATCGCCTGATACAGTTGTGGCTTTGAGATAAAACTGTGCATCTTCAGAAAGATTGATTTCAATATCACCAGAGGTGGTTCTAATATTCATATTGCTAGAATCTTCTTGCTCTACATAAATATCACCAGAAACTGTAACTACTTCAATATTATCATTCTGGCTTCCGTCCTCCAGTACTACATCCCCTGATATAGTTTTGACATCTATATTTCCTGTATAATCTTTCAGGTTAACATCTCCTGAGGTCAAACCCAATTTTAATTCATTGGCAAATAGCGATTCGCCTTTAAAATCCCCGGATACAGTGCCGAGGTCAAATTCATCGACTTTCAGATTGTTTACGCTTGTATCCGATGATATTGTATCTGCTTTTAGAACTTCTATAGAATCTTCCGGAATATATATATCCAGCTTTGTTCTAAATATGCTAATTCCTATTAAAATCGTTTTTGGCTGAATAATTTCTATACGCAGTTCATCGCCGGACTGGTAAGCTACTAGAGACGGCAACTCCATTTTTTTATTTGTGGAAACTTCGCCATAAAAATGCACTCTAATCTCTTCTTCATTTGTGGAAATAATATTGATATCCGTACTTACCATATCTATATAAATTTCACTTATCTCATCTGTATTAAAAGTCTTTGATTCATCAATTTGCTCTACTGCTATAGACAAGTTTCCGGTTATTGCCAAGATAATACCAGCAGTAGCAAAAGATGCGAACATAATGATAGCAAGCCACATAACAAATTTTTTTACATTGAACTTCATCTTTTTACTCCTTTCCAGTTATGATTCTCAAATTAAACTTTATATATCTCACAAACAATCTGTATAGTAGTTTTGCCAGATATATACCGCCCACAAAGAATAAAATACCAAAACATGTTACTCCGATTGAACCAAATATTGCTACAGCAGGATTAATCAAGACTGTGAAGTACTGGAGAAACAATGGTCCGAAAATTGCAGCGAAAAATGTGGTAATCCCTGCTGCAGTGATAGCAATTGCTATAGCAAATAAAGCTACCGGTATTACAGCTATGGCAATAAATGGGCCCAGTATAAATACAAGATTTAAAAACCCCAGTCCGAGTGTAGCAAAAACTGCCCTGATTATATTTACTGCCGATGTTGTTTTTTCTGCCTCGCTTACCAGTATGCTTGCTTTAAACTGATTGGCCAAACTTTTTGGGTCACCGAGGGAACCGGCAATTTCTTCTTCAGTTCTCCCTTCCGACAATCCCTCTTTAAAATGTTCTTCAAAGTCACTTATCACATCCTGCCTGTCTTCTTCAGGAATTCCACCCAGATATAATGACAACTTGTACATAAAATCTTTTTTATTCATCTTTTACACCACCTTTTAAAAAACTATTTACTTTTTTAACAAATGTTAACCACTCTTCCTTAAGCTCCTTTCCCATCTTCTTCCCAGTTTCTGTCAACTGGTAATACTTTCTGGGAGCTCCTTCTTTTGATTCCTCAAGGTAAGTGGTAACATAACCATCATTCTTCAGGCGCCTCAGCAGCGGGTAAATAGTCCCTTCTGAAATAGAAATATTTTTAGAGATTTCATTTACAAGCTCATAGCCATACCGGTTTTTCTTAGCCAGAAGCGCCAGGGCACATAATTCCAGGACTCCTTTTTTAAACTGTATATTCATAATCTCACATCCTCTCTATCATTTTTATTGCTGTATTTTATCACAAGGTATTATACAATGCAAGGTATTCATATAAAAATTATATCTTTTTTAAATTTATACAAAATTATACTTTGTAGTCTCTTTTTTATTCCATTTTTTCAGATAATCGTTTATTATATTTCATAACAATACCGTAAAAGATACTTTCTGGAGCTGAGAAACAACAGATTTTAAACTACCTTAAAGATTATGGAACTCACAGACAAAGAAATAGCAGAATATCTTCACCGCTGCTATACGGCAGCAGACGGATTATGGTTCGTAAAAGTTGAAGAAAAATACGGATTTGATATTGCCCTGGATATAGACAAAGAAGTGTGGAAAATTATGCCAAAAATCCAGTCAAGGTTTTTAAAAAATAAATTAAGAAAAGACCGTGGCCTGGATGCTTTACTTGAATGCTTTTCTGTAAAACTGAAATTAGACGGTTTTGAATTTAAAACAGAAAAAATTAATGATAATAAGATAAAAATAACAATTAATAGTTGCCCCTGGCACAACATAATTGTTAATTCCAGCCGGTCCGGGCTTTCAGAAAAAGTAGGCAGCAGCATTTGCAATACCGAATACAGTGTATGGGCAAAGGAATTTGGAGATAAGATAAATTTTAAGCTGGAAGATCAGATTTGTAAGAGCTCCCGGTTTTGTATCCTCACCTTCAATGCTAATAAATGAACTCCTTTAATATCAATTCTGCAAAAACAATATCACTTCTCAATCTCTACAGCCCTCCAGCCTGTGTAATAAATTT
>JADBLP010000027.1:0-996 GCA_014894375.1 Actinomycetota bacterium
GGGTTTAGCTTATAATCACCCCCAGGCCTGAATAGTTTTAAACTGAGTATGATCTGTTAATTTTTGCAGTATTTTTATAACTTCTGAAAAAACATTTAAATCTAATAAAATAAAAAAACCGAAAGGAAAACGCAGGTTAAATCTTTCGGTATAGTCAAAAAAAAGGGAGTGTAATTTTGGCAAATCGCACTCCCTTTTGTACTTATAATTATAACATTAAAAAAAGAAATATCGAGAGAAAACAAAAATAATTCTTGTCTTATTTTTTTAGCGATTATCTTCTTGCCCCTATTTATTTATTAAATCAAGTAACTCATTCGCTAAATTAATATCTAATTTTTTAAGAATTTTATATTCATTTAAGGCTGAATTTTTATCTCCACTTTTATAATAAGCAACACCTAAATTAAAATAGAGGAAAACATGGTTAGGGCCAATGCGGATTGTTTGTTTATAAGCCTCTATAGCATCTTTATAAAGACTAAGCTCATCATAGGCGACACCTAAATTAAAATAGGCGCTAATATGGTTAGGATTAATGCGGGTTGCTTGTTTATAAGATTCTATAGCATCTTTATAAAGGTCAAGGTCACCATAGGCGACACCTAAATCATTATAGGCGTCAGCATAGTTAGGATCAATGCGGGTTGCTTGTTTATAAGATTCTATAGCATCTTTATAAAGGCGAAGCTTACCATAGGCGACACCTAAATCGTTATAGGCGTCAGCATAGTTAGGATCAATGCGGATACCTTGTTTGCAAGCCTCTATGGCATCTTTATAAATACTAAGCTTAGCACAGGCAACAGATAATATTTTATAAGCGTCATTGTGGGGATTAGATGGCGAGAAGCGGATTGCTTGTTTACAAGCCTCTGTGGCATCTTTATAAAGGCCAAGCTTAGCATAGGCAACACCTAAATTATAATAAGGGCTAGAACGGTTAGGACGAATGCGGATTGTTTGTTTACAAGCCTCTATAGCATCTTTATAAAG
>JADBLP010000027.1:1096-3644 GCA_014894375.1 Actinomycetota bacterium
GCCAAGCTTACCATAGGCGACACCTAAATCATTATAGGCGTCAGCATGGTTAGGACGAATGCGGATTGTTTGTTTACAAGCCTCTATAGCATCTTTATAAAGGCCAAGCTTACCATAGGCGACACCTAAATCATTATAGGCGTCAGCATGGTTAGGATTAATGCGGATTGTTTGTTTATAAGCATCTATGGCATCTTTATAAAGACTAAGCTTATCATAGGCAACACCTAAATTGTAATAGGCGTCAGCATCGTTAGGATTAATACGAATTGCTTGTTTGTAAGTTTTTACAACCTCTTTATAAAGATTAAGCTGACTATATGCGACATCTAAATAACGGTAATAGGCGCCAACATAGTTAGGATTAATACGGATTGCCTGTTTATAAGATTCTATGGCTTTAGTATAATTATGTAAATTGTAATAAGTAAAACCTAAATTTTTATAGGCGTCAGCGTCGTTAGGATTTTCTTTTATTACCTTTTTACATTTTAGTATCTCTGCCTTGTCGGTCTTTTCCCAGGTAAAATCTTCATCTTTCCGTCCGAAATGTCCGTAGGCCGCAGTTTTCTTATAAATCGGTCTTCTTAGCTTTAGATAATCAATGATTTCCCCGGGACGTAAATCAAAATTCTCTTTGACTAATTCCAATATTTTCGAGTGAGAAATTTTTTCTGTACCAAAAGTGTCCAACATGATGGATACAGGACGGGCTACCCCTATGGCATAGGCAATTTGTATCTCGCATTTATCCGCCAGTCCGGCAGCTACAAGATTTTTAGCCACATAGCGGGCGGCATAACTGCCTGACCTGTCTACTTTGGTGGGGTCTTTTCCGGAGAAACATCCCCCGCCGTGCCTTCCTATTCCGCCATAAGTATCTACAATTATCTTTCTGCCGTTAAGCCCCACATCTGCTCGGGGGCCGCCTTCCACAAACCTTCCGGTGCTATTGATAAAATATTTGGTATCATCATCAAGATATTTATCAGGTATCACATAGTCAATTACTTTTTCTCGGATATCTTTTTGTAAAGTGTCATTGGAAACATCCGGGCTGTGCTGGGCAGCGATTACTACTGCTACAACTTTTTTAGGAATTCCGTCTTCGTATTCAACTGTAACCTGAGATTTTCCATCAGGCCAAAGATAGGGAAGTATCTTTTCTTTTCTTAGGCGGGTTAGGCGATAAACTAATTTGTGAGCCAACATTATCGGAAGGGGCATCAGCTCCGGTGTTTCATTACAGGCATAGCCGAACATCATCCCCTGGTCACCTGCACCGGTAAGAGAAGCGTTTTCTTCCCCTGCTCTCGCCTCTTGTGATTTATCCACTCCCATTGATATGTCCTTGGCCTGTCCGTTAATAAAGACCGAAATTGTGCAGTTGGGATTAAGGCCGTAACAGTTTTCGTTATATCCTATATCTTTAATGGTCTGACGCACTATTTTTGGGATATCGGGATGATAGGATGATTTTATCTGGCCGGCAATGGTGATGTTTTCCGCACTCACCAAAGCTTCTATTCCTACTCTTCCGTTTGGGTCTTTCTCTAAGACCGAATCTAAAATCGCATCAGTTATCTGGTCGGCAATTTTGTCCGGGTGTCCCTCGGTAACTGATTCTGAAGTGAATAAGTATCTATTATCCATATTAAATTCCTCCTTTATTTTTTTGTTTTTTAACCTAAAAATAAAAAAACCTCTTCAAAGCCGAAGAGGTAATTACCATGTCTCATCTCTCGGATATGAATTTTCATTCCGCGGAAATTGGCACCAACATAATGTCTTTGGTTATGACATTACAGGTTGCCGGGCTTCACAGGGTCCGTTCCCTCCACCACTCTGGATAAGAGCTCAATATTCTTTTTTCAAAATACTGAAGTTATGATACCGTAATTAAGACAAATTGTCAATTTATAATTTTTCTTTGTCATTTAAGAATCAAAAGTGCACTGTTTTTTAATGATTTAAAATTCAAAAGTGCACTACCCAAAAACAGTAAAAAGGTATAATTTAGAACTAAATCTTAAAAAGAAAAGAGGTTCTAAATTATGTCTAAACAATTACACAAAAACTTTACCGATGATCAGGTTAAATCACTTTTAGAAAAATATTCGAAAAAAGAAATCAAATTTAATTATATCTTGCAAATGCTTAGAATCAAAAGAAGGAGATTCTTTAAATTACTAGAAAGATATCGTAAAGATCCAGATAGCTTTTCTATCCAGTATGAAAGAAAAACAATTAATCGAAAAATAAATCCAGATATCGAGAAAAATATTATAAAAGAACTAAAGATAGAAAAAGATTTAATTAAGAATAAAGACATACCGATTAAGTGGTATAACTACAGTTACATCAAAGATCTTTTAGAACAAAAATATAACCAGAAGGTATCTCTGCCTACCATCATCGACCGAGCCAAGAGAAATAATTTTTATTTTTTAAAACCAAAGAGAAAAGCTCATGATAGAGAGGTAATAACTAATTACCCGGGAGAACTTATCCAACACGATTCCTCTCATCACCTGTTTGCCCCTTATGC
>JADBLP010000126.1:0-3624 GCA_014894375.1 Actinomycetota bacterium
AATTTATTAACAATAAAGCAAATTATAAATTAATTTTTCCTCTACTATACTTTAACACTATATAACTTATAAGTATAATAATTAAATTGCAGATTGATATGAATCCCAAGTTAACGGACATCTTTATTCTTAAATAAATTGTCCCAGGGTGATCCGCATTGTTAAGAGGCGTCCTGGGATCTGTTAATTATAATTATACTAAAATATTTAAAACTGTTAAAATTCTGCCAATCAAAAATCTATTCAATTTTTGTGATATAGTTCGCATATTACATCACCTCTTGAAAACCCTGCTATATACTATGTATAATTTAGATTATACGTAGTATTTACTAAAAAAGGCCATAAATGAGAAAAAATAAACTTCCGGTAATTTTAGAGCCGGAAGAAGTCCAAAATTTATTAAAACAGCCCAATAAAAGATATCCCACCGGGTTAAGAAATAAGGCCATGATGTCACTTATGCTTCACTGCGGACTAAGGCTTTCTGAGGTTATTAATTTAGGACCTACCACCAATCATTACATCTATTCTGCTTGAGCATAATCTCCATTGGAAACAGTTGCAAATCGTCTAATAATCGACTATAATTCGTCTATAATGTTTAAACCTATTTATACTATCACCAACAAGCTACTTTCAAATATTAAACAAATAAACTCTATTGTTTTGGATCTTAACAACAGAAGATTTTCTAAAGTTGTGCTCTATGAACTTGAAAGAAGCGCACGGGAAATTTCAACCTATACCTCAACCAGTATAGAAGGCAACCCTTTGCCACTCACGGATGTCAAACAGATTCTTAAAACCCAGCCCCAAAACCTAAGAAGTAGCGAACAAGAGGTAATAAATTATAATAAAGCTTTAGAAGAGTTAAATAAAAATCTAAAAACTGGTTCTGTGCCTTTTAGCCTTGATCTAATTTTGTCTATTCAAAAGCAAGCGGTTGATAAACTAGTGCCCAAATATCAGATCGGAAAATTAAGAGTAGAACCGGTATTTGTAAATAATCCAAAGACAGGTAATACAGCATATTGGCCACCGGATGCCAAAGATGTACTACGGCTAATGAATGATTTGGTGAGTTTTGCTACCAGTAGCAAAGGCGTCATTGATTCACTCATTATTGCCGGTATCTTTCATAAGCAATTTGTGATTATTCATCCGTTTATGGATGGTAATGGCAGAACAGCTAGACTTTCTACAAAGGTTCTTTTAGCAGACATGGGCCTTAACACCTTTAATCTTTTCAGTTTTGAAAATTACTACAACAGAAACGTTACCAACTATTTCAACAATGTGGGCATTTTGGGCAACTACTACGATATTGTAAATTCAATTGATTTCACTAATTGGCTGGAATACTTTTCCGATGGCATAATTGACGAACTTTTTAGAGTAAAAAAACTTCTACTGAAAGTATCTAATAGTCCTAAAACAGAAATTATGCCTTACCATAAAAAGATTTTGGAGTTTATAAGAGAAAAGGGTTACATTTCGGATCGTGATTATGCAAAACTAACAAAACGTGCTAAAGCAACCAGAAGCCTTGATTTTAAGAAACTCATAGATATGGGTCTTATCAAAAGAAAGGGAAGGGGGAGAGCAACCTACTATCAGCTGAAAGAATAGCCTTAATATACACAACCCAGTATTACCGCCAAACCAAAGACATCGAAACCTTAAGGTGAATTCTGGACCATTCAGATATTAGCACAACAACTATTTACATCACCTTGGCCAACATAGACGTAGAAAACGGCATTAAATCCTTTAAAGGATTTTTATAAATTGCTCTTTAGTGTTAAAATTTTCCCGCATAGGGTAAATAAAAAAAATAATTAAGGATAAAATAATACGTTAAATAGAAAATATTGGATTAATATCATATAATCATATAATTATTATAAAATAAAAATGTTAGTTATCGGAGGTTAAAATGAAAAAACCATTAAAACCATTATTATGGGTACCTGTGTTAGTAATGAGCATATCATTGGTAGCAGTTTTTAGCCTTTAAGAGATGAGATAAAAGAATTAAGGGAAATAGTAACAACACCATTATTAAAAAGGATATTTAGAAAGGATAAAAAATGAGACACAAACTAAGATTGTTTAATCTGATATTAATCGTAATATTTATTTTTAGTTTTACAGCGTGCACTACTCCTAAAACAGCTGCAGAAGGTAAGATTGCCTTTTACTCCGACCGGGATGGAAACGCTGAGATCTATATAATGAATATAGATGGATCAGAGCAGGTAAGACTTACAAATAACCCAACAAATGACGGGTTTTCTTCTTTTTCACCTGACGGGTCCAAGATTGCCTTTGATTCCGACCGGGATGGAAACACTGAAATCTATATAATGAATATAGATGGATCGGAGCAGGTAAGACTTACAAATAACCCGGCAGTTGACGGGTATACTTCCTTTTCACCTGATGGGACTAAAATTGCCTTTAGCTCCGACCGGGATGGAAACGCTGAGATCTATATAATGAATATAGATGGCTCGGAGCAGGTAAGACTTACAAATAACCCGGCAGTTGACGTGGGTACTTCCTTTTCACCTGATGGGTCTAAAATTGCTTTTGAGTCCGACCGTGATGGAAACTATGAGATCTATACAATGAATATAGATGGCTCAGAGCAGACAAACCTTATAAATAACCTGGCAGATGACACGGAACCTTCCTTTTCACCTTAAGGCATTGGTTATCCTTCTTACTCTGGATTTATAAATTATTTTGTAAGAGCTTCCGGTAGTAATTGGAAAGGTAAAACTGCCTGTGATAATGACTCCATAAGCTCAAGTTACACTTGGTCTTTTTGGGTTGTTCCTCTGACTGCCATACACCCTGTACAATGTGATGAGTTGCCCCCGAGTTTTCCGGAGGGCTAAACCCATATACCGATACCAAAATCAAGCTACTGCTTGCACCCTTTACTAAAATAGAGTATATAGCACTCAAAGTGGCTCTGTTCCTATAGTTTAAGTAAGCAGTACTTTCCAAAATCAGTTACTTTTTATAGTAACCTTTTATTTTTCACTGTCTAAATTAAAGCCTTATCTCTTCCAGGATCCGTTACCTGGTTTGGAGACAAAATTCGTTACTTTTTAAAATTTAATCTTTGCCTCTATAGGACTGAGTTCATAATAAATTTTCTCATCAAACCAGGCACCACTACAATCTACATCACCCTGGCAAACATAGACGTAGAAAACGGCATGAAGTCATTTAAAGGATTTTTATAAATACTACCCTTATTTGCAATATTGTAATAAAATTATTAAAAATAAGAAGTGAAATTTGTTATAATCAAGATAATTTAATAATAATTAGAGTTCAATATAACTACGTACAATATGCAATAAAAGTTTAATTTTGTAGAAAAATATTGTATAGAAAAAAATTATACGTAGTTGGTGGCACAAGGAGGTATAAAAATGGGAATACCTGATAAGTTGATTAATGTGGAAAAAATGCAGGCAAATAAAGATTTTAAAGGATTGATAAGAGCTTTAAAGGATGAAAATGGGCATGTCCGAGAGCAGGCAGCAGTGGCTCTTGGGGAGATAAAAGATGCAAGGGCTGTAGAACCTCTGATTAAGGCTTTAA
>JADBLP010000040.1:0-3591 GCA_014894375.1 Actinomycetota bacterium
ATCTTACAATTGGTTTGTTGAATCGGGAGTTAAATTATCAACTCATGAAAATGATTTGACAATACACATAACTACAACAGACCATGCAAAGTGGGATGACATTGCTGATTCTGGTGTAAAGTATACTTGGGTATATCAATCTATTAAAGATTCTGGCAATGAATGGTATGCTGCATACAAACATTCTGCCAATTCAAGTTTACATTCATTTAATGTTGCAAACTATATAACAAGCACTAATTCTATTAATAGGTTCTATCCTTCCACTACAGGAAAAGCGACATCTGGTAGTGTGCATAATCTATGGAATTGGTCATCCAACAAATCTTGGTATGCAAACTCTGCAAATGTTAGGTTCAGGTTTATTGAATCTGGGGGAACTAAATGGGTTGACCTTACAGATGGTGGACAAACTACTCTCCACAGTCATGCTGGTACTCCATCTGCACCAGGAGGTTCATTTACTGCAAATATCGGAAGTGACTACACATATGGCATTAGTGGTGTCAAATTCGTATCTTCACAGAATATATCTGGTGGTAGATATATTGGAGTTAGAATATCTGGTGCTAAAGATATAAATAACTGGAATGGAAGTAGTTGGCATAATAGTGGTTTAATATGGGATAATACTCTTAGCAAATGGAAATCAAAAGCATCTGGTGGTGCTGGTGGTGCAACAACTTTAGATGCATTAACTGACGTGACTATTACTACACCATTATCTGGTCAAGTATTAACATATATGCAAGATACTGCCCAATGGGTAAACAGATTACCATCAATGAATTTCAATGTGGCTAATGTTAGGTTATTATCTGGGCAAAATATCAATCTAACTAGGTTTAAGTGTCCAACTGGAAAGAAAACATATGTATGGCAGTGTTCTATAGCAAACTCTGGTGGAGCAAGTATTAGTGGATTAAAAATAGAAATATTAAGTGGAAATACTCAATTAAATACTTGGGGTTCAATTTACAAAACTTCTTCAAATATTGTACAACAGGGGTATCCATTAGCCAAATCAGCAATAGATAGTAATATTGAAATTCGAGCAATGTATAGTGGTAGTCATAAGTATGGTAGTCAAGCAAATCAAGTCCAATATTGTACAGCATTTGCACAAGTGAGTATTTATTAATGACATTTGAAAATACTCCAAATCTTGGATGGGAATATCTTAAGAATAATACAGTAATTCATGCTTGGAATAAACATGACAGTTATTATTTTGATGCAGATAATGGTATTCAACTCACTAATCATTATGAGGAATATTGGACTCGTAATGTGATGATGCTTGGATATTACACGGGCACTACTTGGAATCTGATTTATCGTAATGATGAACTTACTGGATTTACTAAGATTTTTGAGGGTATAACCGATGATTACATGGAACTTACTCTTTGGAAGGATTTATCTTATGGCGGATATAACTTCAGACTCGCTATTCGCTATCATCTTGGAATCAATGACCAAGATTTAACTATTACTCCATATATAAAGAACTTAGGGATTGCAATTCCTTACACATTGGGATTTGGTTGGGAATTAAAAGATATAAAGATAAATAACATCCAAGAAAATAATCAGATACAAATAGATGATACTTCTTATCTCCTTAATCAAACTTTAGATAATAAATATACTAATATAACCCAAACTCAAGGAGTTACTGGAATACATAATGGTTCTGATAGTTCTAGTATACTAACTGATACTAATGCAAATTGGGTAGTTAATGAACTTATTGGAATTACAATTAATAATCTTACCGATGGAAGTAATGGAATTATTACTGCAAATACATCTACTACTATAACAGCAATATTAACTGATGGTGTAGATAATGATTGGGACACTAATGATGAATATCATTTTGAATATCAAGTGCCATCTCCCGTATTCCAACTTTATCGTTTAGAAGGTGGAAGCAATAGAAAATTATTATATCTTAAATGGGATAAAGATTTAGATTATATTGTCTGGGTTAAATCTCGTAGTGGTCAGTATAATGCCCCTGTATCTCTTTTTATTAAGGTTGGTACTCTTGGTGTTGGTCAGGAGAAGTATACGGAGATGCATTGGTTAGACCAGACGACGTTTGGGGACACTGCATTCGCGGGAACTAGTGCACTAGGCATTGAAAGTTTTATATACGGTGGTTATTTTCAGATGGGTGCTATTGGTGGAACTGGAACTTCAATAACTGCAAAATTAGCTATTTTCACAGCAGAACACAAAGTAAAATGTGCTTTATACAATGCCGATAAAACATTATTAGCAAATAGCGTAACAGAGGAAAAAACTGTAACTGTAGCAGCTCCGACAATAATAACATTTAATTTCGGGGAAACAAAACCTACTTTAGTTGCAAATGCATGGTATCATATTGTAGTTTGGTCGGAATCAACAAGTGGTGGGGCATCTATCTATCGTGTATCATCTGGAGGATATGGAATATCTTATCAAAATCTAGCGTATGGTGCTTTTCCAAACCCTTGGGTTCCTACACTCATAAGTGCTGCTTATCTCGAAAATATTTATTGCACCTACACAGAAGCAGGCGGAGCAGTTGAGGCTGCTAAACTTGGTGATATTATATTAGATTCATCAAATGCACTGGGAAATGATGTATATATAGATACGGGCATTCTTCAAATTGGAGAAGTTAGAATGAAAACTAGAGATTATTAAACATGATAGGATATAAAAATCAACACACAGAAATCTCCTGCAAATTAGATGACGGAAATATACAACAATATCCTTATGTTACAATTAGGGATACAACCGGAAATGTAGAAACTTATATGGCATTAACTCATAAATTTTCCGGGCAATATACTGATAATAATTGGGTCCCAACTAATACCGGCTACTATAAGGCTAACTATATGATATATTCTGATGCAAATCACACTATATTGAACACAAATTATAATCAAGGAATGGAAACTATATTTATTACTGAATTGCCTGCAGTCTCATCTCAAATGGAACCTTATGGTGGTGGAGGTGGACAGGTTGCTGTGGTTGGTGGAAGGAAGTCACCTTGGACACACAAACTAAGAGATGATATCATAAGAAATGTGGAGGAAACAAAGAAGATGGTTGTAGATATTAACAAGAAAGTTACTGATTATTATAATGAAGAAATGAAGGCAATTGATGCATTAGTGAGTAGTCTTGAAGGTTTATATACAAAGATAAAATCCACTGCAAAGAGTGATACAGATAAGGTTCTTAGTGAGATTGAATATTCTATAAAAGTCCTTAAGGAAAATAGAGAGAAATTGAGGAATATAAACACAATTAATGAGATTCCAAACATAAAGAAAGAAATTGTGAAGGTTTCTACTATGGCAAGTATGTTATTATCAGATGAAATGGTAGAAAAACTTGTTTTGGATGAGAAAAAGGAAGAAAAATGAGTGAGGACGACACCCTATTAAGTGAATATCGTAGAAGAATAGAGAAAATCAAGACAGAAGAGGAATTGGAAAGAATCAAATTAGATGAGATAAAAGAGCTAAAAAAGAAGGTTTTTGTTGAATATGAGCAAAATAAGGGTGAATTTGAGCAAAA
>JADBLP010000031.1:0-12257 GCA_014894375.1 Actinomycetota bacterium
GATCACTATATTCATTTTTTAAATTTCTGTATTTTAATAATTATAAAAATGAGAATTGGTTTAAAATTTTTAACTAATTATACACAAAAAAAATATTTTAGTAATTACAAAAAATATAAATAATGCATAGGCAGATACAACCTCCTTATTTATTGAAATACGAATTAGTTGTTTTTTTAGCAGAAATATTACTATCAGACATGCCCATAAAATACAAATCGGGAACAAGGTAATAATAAATGATGGATGCTTTTTAGATGTTAAAGGTGATAGCAACAAAGGGATTGTCATCAGAGAGGAAGAGGCAGTATAATTGGTGGGGCGCGGTAGTTTTACAGAATATACCTGAATATAGCATTGCGGTTAGTATTCCTGTCAAGATTGTAAAGAACATAAAGGAAAATATAAAATGAAGATAGGCATTATGCTAAGACACATAAACGAATTAGGGGGAATAGCAGTTTACACAAAAAATCTTATTGAAAATTTACTGGAGATTGATAAAAAAAATGAATATGTTTTTTTATACAATACCAGCTCTTTAATGGGCACTTATTCTAAATATAAAAACGTTAAGGAGGTAGTTATAAATATACAAAATAAGCTGCTTTGGGATCAAATTGGTGTCCCTAAAGTGGTGAAATCAGAGAAGATTGATATAATCTTTAATTCAAAATTGTCTATTCCGTTGTTTGCTCCTTCTAAAAAAGTATTTACTCTGGTTGGATTAGAACAATTTGCCTTACCTAATATATTTAGATGGTATGACCACGTGTATTTTCGTATAATGACACCTCTCTATTGCCGTCGGGCAAGTGCTATTATTGTTATGACAAACACAGGTAAGAAAGACTTAATGAAATACCTCAATGTGAGCAGGAATAAAATTGAGGTTATATATGGAGCTTATCATAAGAGATTTGAAATTACAAAAAACATAGAAAATCTTTTGGCGATAAAGCAAAAATATAATCTCCCTGAGAAATATATATTTTTTATAGGTGGAATAACCCCATTGAAAAATTTATCAAATATTATTAAAGCCTTTAAGATAATAAAGAAGAAAATTCCTGTCAAATTAGTTGTAGCCGGATTCAAAAGGTGGAAGTACAATAAAGACATTAACTTAATAAATCAACTTAATTTACAAAACGATGTTATAACTCTGGGGTTAGTCCAGGATGATGATCTTCCTTATCTTTACAATTCAGCTCAATGTCTTATATTCCCTTCTTTATACGAAGGTTTTGGCATACCTATATTAGAAGCCCAGGCCTGCGGATGTCCGGTTATTACTTCGAAAACAGGATGTACCCCAGAGGTCTCTGGCGGAGCAGCATTATTAGTAGATCCATATAACTACCAAGAAATAGCACAGGCAATATATGATGTTTTAAATAATAGAGGTTTAAGAGAAAAGCTTATAGCTGATGGACTAGAAAATGTAAAAAACTTCAGCTGGTCGAAAACTGCTGAACAAACTTTACAATTATTAAAAAAAGTATCTCAATCTTAGCCTCCTTAAACTTATGAAACACAGATTTAATATTATTATCCATAACCTCCTTAAACTTATTAAACGCAGGAAACGCAGATTTAATATTATTATCCAATTAGTAATTAGTATTGTGCTGATAATTTTATTATTGCGTTGGATAAATATTCCTGATATGTTCTCCCTTCTTAAAAATGTAAATCTTTACTATTTTATTCTTCTTTTGGCTCTCATTACCTGCGACAGAATTTTCATGGCGTATAAGTGGCACCTGCTGCTCAGGATAAAAGATATGAGCATTTCGGTCTTCAGTGTTATAAGGACTTATTATATAGCGACATTCATAGGTTTTTTTCTACCTACTACGGTTGGCGGAGACATGGTTCGGGTTTTAAAACTGCGTAGTGAAAAACGGAGAGGAACTGATGTCTTGTCTTCCGTAATACTGGAAAGGATATTAGGATTTATAGCTTCTGCCATTTTAGCTCCAATTGCAGCTTTATTTTTAATATCTTTCTTTAAATTAAATATATGGCGTTTTTTGGGGATAGCAGGAGCATTTCTGTTTCTTTTTACTATATTAATGGTAATTTCATTTAGTGAAGTTATAGTTCGGAAAATAGATAAAAACGAGAAATTATCCAAAAATTTTTTATTTAATAAATTGAAAAAGCTTTATCTATCTTATGCGGAATATAAAAATCACAAAGGTGTACTTGTTTTATTTTTAGCCCTATCCATTTTAGAGCAACTGGCACCAGTAATTGGTAACTATCTGGCCTGTCGTGCATTAAATCTTTCCATACCATTTATATATTTTTTGCTTATAATCCCCTTAGTGCAGCTTATCTCAAGAATTCCTATTTCCTTTGAAGGAATAGGAGTTAATGAAGGACTTCTGGTATACTTTTTCGCTTTACTGGGTCTTTCCAAAACAGGTGCCTTTACCATAGGTTTGTTAGGCCATATTGCAATTATTATTGCTACCTTACCAGCTCTGTTCTTTTATATCAAAGATATAAAAACTTCTCTTTATCAGAGTAGGCATGGAAATTAACCAGATATAGAGTGTGTAGTATATACTCACCCACTCACCTAGTCGCCTCCTCATGTAATTCAGAAATTAATTCAACAATGTAATATATTTTTTTCTTCTTACCAATCACAATCTATATTCTTCTTGATAAATAATAATTGATTAATATCACCCATTATGATTACTAAATGAAAAACAATAGAATTTAAATTAAATTTAATGTATATTTACATAAAATAATTATGATAATCCGGATATTTTCCAACAAATATTTAAATTCACATTATTATAATTTAAAAGAGATGGAAATTAAAGGCTTGTATAAGGAATTAGAGAGCAAAGAGAAAAAAATTGCTGTAATCGGCCTTGGCTATGTAGGGCTGCCGCTGCTTATAGGGTTCAGCAAACATTTCCAGGTTATCGGATTTGATACAAGCAGTGAAAAAATAAAAAATCTAAAAAACGACATAGACGAAAATAAAGAGATAGAAACTGAAAAATTATCCTCACTTGACTGTTTTTTAACCAGCAATGCCAGTGATTTAAAAAATGCAAATTTCTTCATTATAGCAGTCCCCACACCCATAGATAATTATAAAAATCCGGATCTATGTCATATAAAAGAAGCAACCATACTTGTTGGGCAAAATATGCCTGAAGGTTCCATAGTAGTATATGAATCTACAGTATATCCCGGAGTAACCGAAGAATTCTGCATACCTCTTCTGGAAAAAGAGTCAGGGCTTAAGAATAGAAAAGATTTTTATGTAGGGTACTCTCCTGAAAGAATTAACCCCGGGGATAAAGAACATTCCATAGAAAATATAATTAAGGTTGTTTCAGCACAAACTGAAGATACCCTGGAAGTTATAAGTAAGATATATAGTAAAGTAGTAAAAGCCGGAATCTTTAGAGCAAAAAGTATAAAAGTAGCCGAAGCAGCAAAGGTAATTGAAAATACACAGAGGGATATAAATGTGGCCCTGATAAATGAACTTGCTATATTATTTTCTAAACTGGGAATTGATACAAAAGAAGTCCTTGAAGCCGCCAGAACCAAATGGAATTTTTTGGACTTCACACCTGGCCTGGTGGGAGGACACTGTATCGGAATTGACCCTTATTATTTATCCTTTAAAGCAAGGGAGGTTAATTATTATCCTGATATGATTAATGCTGGTAGAAGAATAAATGATAACATGGGATTTTTCATCGGGGAACAAATACTGGAGACATTGCTGAAAAATCATCATAAAATTATAAACTTTAAGGTTGTTTTATTTGGAATATCCTTTAAAGAGAACGTGGCTGATTCAAGAAACTCCAGAGTAATTGATATATACGATTATCTAATGCAGCATAATATTGATGTCCGGATATTTGATCCGGTAGTAAATTCAAAAGAAGTTAAGGAAAACTACGGAATCGAACTTATTAAATTTGAAGAAGTAAATAACATTGATGCTGCTATATTCTGTGTTGCTCATGACTACTTTAAAAAAATAGATCTAATAGAATTAAAATCAAAAATGTCCGGGGATAATCCGTTTATATTTGATATAAAATGGATCTTTGATAAAGAAGATATTGAAAAACTGGGATACGGATACTGGAGAGTCTAGCATTGAATCTGGATCAATTAACAATAAATAAAAATATAAAAATTTTAATTACCGGTTGCGCAGGATTCATTGGCTCAAATCTTACTGAATTCTTCCTTAAAAAAGGGGCATCAGTAAGAGGTCTGGATAATCTATCTACAGGATTTAAAGAAAATATTGATAGTGCGCTATCAGAAGCTTCGAAAGAAAATAAAAATATTAATTTTAAATTTATAAATGGCGATATCAGGAATTATGATGATTGCATTAAGAGCACCAAAAACATTGACATCGTCCTGCATCAGGCTGCTCTTGGTTCGGTACAGAGATCTATAGAGAAACCTCTTGATGCTAATTCTAGTAATGTAGAGGGCACTTTAAATTTGCTGGAAGCCTCACTTAAAAATAAGGTAAAGAAATTCATATATGCATCATCATCATCTGTTTATGGAGACTCAAAAAAACTGCCCAAAGATGAATCCATGTCCCCTAATCCTAAATCAATTTATGCAGTTACAAAGCTGACCGCAGAATATTATTGCAGATTGTTTTACAGTTTATATGGTCTTAAGACTGTTTCCCTGCGTTACTTTAACGTTTTTGGCAAAAGACAGAACCCGGATTCAATTTATTCGGCGGTTATTCCTATTTTTTTGAAAAAAATAACCAGTAATAAATCCCCTGTTATCTACGGCGATGGAAACCAGACCAGAGATTTCACCTATATAGATAATGTAATCTATGCTAATTACCTATGCGTTTTATCAGATAATGAAAATATATATGGAAATTACTATAATGTTGCCGGCGGTGAAAATATTAGCTTAAATGAGATTATTTCTCTACTTTCAAAATACTTTAAAAAAGAAATAAAACCTATATACGCTGAAGAAAGAATGGGAGATGTAAAACACAGCCTGGCTTCTATTGAGAAAATAAAAGGGGATCTTAACTATACTCCTATAATTCAATTCAAAAAAGGTTTGGAGGAATTAGTTTATCAATAAGAATGGAAATAATTTTACATGTTTTTCTGGTAAAAACTTTTTTATTAATACTAAATGATATAAAATATCGGAAATAATCTCCATGAAATTTCTAACAGTTTAAAAATTATTGTATTATTTGAACTAATTAGCTGTTATTAAATTCTTTAAGGAAAGGAAGGGAAATTGAAATTATTAGTAACTGGCGGAACAGGCTTCACAGGCAGCCGTCTGGTAGAATATTTAATAGATAAAGGATACCATATTTCAGTGCTGGACAATCAAAAAGGTCTTTTCTATGACCATCTCATAAATAAAGGAGCCAGTATTATTTTAGGATCAGTTACCGACCGCGAGACAGTAAAAAAATCACTGGAAGATGTGCAGGGTGTTTTTCATCTGGCTGCAGCCTTCAGGCAGATTAATGCTTCCCGAAAAACCTATTGGGACGTTAACGTAGAAGGTACACGTATTCTCTGTGAAGAATCGCTTAAAAAACCCCTACAAAAATTTGTTTATTGTTCAACCCAGGGTATTCACGGAGATATTAAAAATCCCCCCGGAAACGAAGATTCTCCTATAGTGCCTGTTGATTATTACCAGTTTACCAAACATGAGGGGGAGAAAGTAGTAAAAGAATTCGCAGAAAAAGGACTTAAAAGCGTCATTATAAGGCCAACCGCTATTTATGGCCCAGGTGATCCGGAGAGATTTCTCTATCTATTTCGTTTTGCCAGAAAAGGAAAATTTTACATGTTCGGCAGCGGAAAAGCTTTCTACCATCCGGTATACATAGACAATCTTTGTGACGGTTTCTATGCAGCCTGGGAAAGCGATAAAATTAATGCCGAAGTTTACATCATCGCCGACGAAGATTATTTTACAATCAAAGAACTGGTCAAAAAAATCGGCCAGTCAATGGGTATGAAGGTAAAATTCATTCATTTGCCTTTTTTCCCTTTATATGTTGCAGCCTGCTTATGTGAATTTATTTATAAACCTTTTAAAAAATCTCCTCCTTTATTCAGGCGGCGAGTTGACTGGTTCAGACAAAACCGGGCTTTTAAAATCGATAAAGCCAGACAAGAATTAAATTATAATCCCCGTATAGGAATTGAGGAAGGATTAAAAAGGACAGCTAAGTGGTATAAAGATAATAATTATCTTTAAAAATAATAAGTATTACCCTTGCTTTAAGGTTAGGAAACAAGATTATGTGTGGAATTTGCGGTTTCAACTGGAACGATGAAAAACTTATTCAAAGGATGGTTCAAAAAATTCATCATAGAGGACCGGATTCCAATGGTGTAAAGACATTCCCCACCTTTTCTCTGGGTAATGCCCGCTTAAGCATTCTTGACCTTTCCGATAGAGGCAATCAGCCGATGTCCAGCAGAGAAGGGAAACTGTGGATTGTTTACAATGGTGAGGTATACAATTTTCCAGAAATAAAAAAAGAACTCCTTGCCAGAGGCTATCAATTTAACAGCAATACCGATACTGAAGTAGTCCTAAAAAGCTATGAGGAATACGGACCCGGCTGCCTGCAAAAATTTAATGGTATGTTCGCTATTGCTATCTGGGATGAAGAAAAAAAGGAACTTTTTCTTGCCAGGGACAGAATCGGAATTAAACCCCTCTATTATTACTTTAAAGACGGTATATTAATCTTCGGCTCAGAAATAAAGAGCATCCTTGAGGCAGATTGTGTGAAAAAAGAAGTCAATCTGCAGTCTATGTATTATTACTTAGGTTACGAGTTTGTTCCGGCTCCGGATACCATGTTCCAGAATATCTACAAACTGCGACAGGGACATTATGCCATCTTCAAGAATGGCAATTTGCAGATACAAAAATATTGGGACCTGAAATTTAAACCGGAAATTACAGATGAAGAAGAAGCGGCGGATAGAATTTTTGCCGCTTTGGAAAAGTCCGTAAAAAGACGTTTAATCAGTGATGTTCCTTTGGGAGTTTTTCTTTCTGGAGGGCTTGATTCCAGTACTGTAGTGGGCTTTGTTTCCAGATTATATCCAAAGAAAGTCCAGACCTTTTCTATCGGCTACAAAGATAAAACTTTCTCAGAACTCCCCTATGCTAAAATAGTTTCCGACTTTTTTAAGACAGAACATAATGTACTGATGATTGACCCGGTCTCTCCGGAAGATATTGAAAGAAGTCTTTATCATCTGGATGAACCTATGACTGACCTTTCTACTATTCCTTTTTATCTTATTTGTTGTAAAGCCAGAGAAAAAGTAACCGTATGCTTGAGCGGAGAAGGCGGGGATGAAATGTTTCTGGGATACGATAGATTTAAAGCAGCCAGAATAAACCGTTATTATAATATTTTCCCCTCTTTTTTAAGAAAAAAAGTTATAACACCACTTATTTTAAAATTACCCGATCAGCCGCAAAAAAAGGGTGCTATTAATATACTTAAACGTTTCATAGAAGGAACTCTTTACCCTGAAGAAGTGGGAGCTATGCGCTGGCAGTACTTTTTGAATCCAAAAATAGAACAAAACATTTTCAATGAAGCTTCCCGGGGCAATATATCTTTTACCCCTTTTGATCCTATATACTATTTTTCCCGAACCTGTAACTCCACGCTTCCTATAGATAGAGATATTTTTGTAGACATAAAACTTACTATGGCTGATAGTGTTTTAATGAAAGTTGATAAGATGAGCATGGCCACTTCCCTGGAAGTAAGGGTCCCTTTTTTGGACCATGAAGTTGCAGAACTTTGTGCCTCTATTCCGGCTAATTTAAAATTCAACAAATTGACAACCAAATATATCCTGAGAAAAACTCTAAAAAAATACAACTTTCTGCCGGAAAGTATCATTAATAGAGGCAAGCAGGGCTACAGTCTGCCGGTTAAAAACTGGCTAAGGGAAGAATTGAAAGACTATATGGTAGACCTTCTTAAGAATTCACCTATTATTAAAGAGAATTTCGATAGCTCATATTTATCCGAGCTTATAAAAGAACACCTGGAATTAAAACATAATCATAACCATATTCTATGGGCCCTGATAAATTTAAGTTTGTGGTATAAGAAGTTTTTTCTCTAATCTACTTATCTCTACCCTCAATATAATCTTTTAGTGCTTCCTTCCAGTTTCTCAAATCAGCCAGTCCGATTTTCCTTAAATTCGAGTTATCCAGAACCGAATACTGCGGTCTTCTGGCTTTTGCTCCAAACTGGTCAGTAGTAGTAGGCAGCACTCTGATAGATGATTTCATAAGTTTAAGTATTTCACAGGTAAATTCATACCAGGAGCAGCTCCCTGTATTGGTCATATGATAAATACCGTATTTTCCGGTCTGTATCAGTTCAAAAAGTTTTTTTGCAACATCCATTGTACTTGTTGGAGTAACTACCTGATCATTTACCACCTTTATTTCTTTTTTATTCTCTGACAGTTTTATCATCTGCTCTACAAAATTTATATTTCCCTTACCTACACACCCTGCATGACCGTAAAGTCCGCACAATCTTATTATGTAATATTTATCAAGGATATATTGCATTACCTGTTCCCCTGCCAGTTTGGATATGCCGTACAGGCTGAGTGGCCTTGCACAATCATCTTCTATGTATGGCTTTTTCTTCTTTCCGTCAAATATATAATCAGTGCTGAAATGCATAAGAGGAACATCTATTTCCTTGCATATCATTGCCAGATTCTTGACTCCCATTACATTTACCTTAAAAGCAGATAAGACTTCACCTTCGCACAGGTCTACATCATGAAAAGCAGCTGTATTTATAACAAGGCCTGGATTAATACTCTTTAAAATACTGTCGCTCATCTTATAGTCACAGACATCAATATCCTTTAAACCTACCAGCCCCACTATCTCTATTCCTTTTCCTTTGAAGTGACCATTAATATCGGTTCCAAGCTGGCCATCTACCCCAATAAGTGCGATTTTCATTATTAAATCCCCTAAGACTAAAATTTTTTACCGAACTAAAAATTTTAAAATAAAATAAATACAAATTTCAATCAGGATGAGTAACGTATATGAAACCGCCAGCCAAATAATTTTTCTCCTTTTTCCGGCCAGAGCAGTTATTCTCAAAATTTCTATGACAATTATCCCCAGTATGAAGAGGAATACAAATGTAAAGTATTTATTAGAAAACAATTTACTGAAGAATTCAGAGAAGGGATGTTTTTGATACCAGTGCTTCATCCTGAGCTGGCTAAAATAATCCTTCTCTATTCTGAATACATTACTTTCCGGGCTTTCCAGAAATCCACCCACATTTATCCTGTTAAGATCGTAGCCGTCATTTATTCTTAAATCAAACTCCAGATAAGTATAATCCCGTACATTAAAACTAAATCCGTCTGAGTAATCCTTGTCACTAAGAGTAGCCAAAAAAACAATTTTATCTTCCTCTACTTTAATTACGTCATTTTCTTCTTCCCACTCTTTTAATTTATATCCGGTTATTTTTCCATCAGTCGAAATAACGCCGTCGAACTTCGAATCCTTACGGTCCGCGCTCCACTCAACAAATATATTACTATCCTCTTCCCATATATAGTAACCAAAGCTGGCGCCGGGGATATAAAAAATTCCCCTGCATCCCGCAAGCAGTGGTAAAATCAAAGCCGCTAGAAAAACCAATATAATTATTTTTGCTGTAAGACTTATTCTTTTCATACTTCTTTAATTTTCCCTGTTTTTTAATTCATCTGACAGTATCTTTTTATTATCCTTATAAATCAAATATATCATCCATAACGATACCCCTGTGAAAATACTTCTGAATATATTTACAAATTTGGCATCGTCGTAAAAGCGTCTGATAATCGAATTGATACTGGTGAGATACAAAAAATACTTATGATCTATAGGGATAAAAAGAAGTTTGGTTGTATGATCTACCCAGTATATTAATATCACCAGAAGCAAGGCAAATTGAACCCAGTGATAATAAAGCAGGTGCCTTCTTCTTGCGAATATGATTACGAGAAAAGGAACTATCCACAGCGTATACTGGGGATGAAAATAACAAATGCCCACATAAGCCAGATATATTATTGCGCAATAATTTAAAAGTATATCAAAATTCTTCTTCTTGATATGCAGGAAGCTTAAGATTATAAATATATAGACCGCCACAAAAATAAAAATACTGCTATGAGATCCAGGAAAAAGGTCCAGTTTTGGCGATAAAAGAAAATCAAAATGCTCGCTGTTCAACAGTGAAAAAATTACACTTTTGCCAAGATAAAAAACAGATAATAATTCTACCACTGCCAGGCTGGAAACTCCTATCAGAGACAATATAATATAATCCTTCTTGGTCCGTACCAGATAAAATACAAGTATAGGAAGGATCATTATAGGGAAAAACCTTATAGCTATACCAAAACCAAGTACTATAATTGCCCAGTACTTTCTACCTTTCTTTGCCAGTAGCAGGGCGACCAGGGTAGCAAACACTCCGATAATATCGTGCCTGGCAAAGATATATAGTACAAATATTACTATAGGGTTAAATATCCAGAATTTAAAAACTCGCAGTTTGTCTTCAGGTTTATCATCAAAGGAAAGCCGCAGGATCAAAAACATACAGGCTATATCAAATATAAGATAGAGTATTTTAAAAAGGGTAAGGACGGTAAATACATTATAACTACTGCTTAAAATGATCCAGGCGGTATCTTTCTCAAGTAGAACAGAAAAAATCTCATTCATTGCAGGAAATATAGATTTTATAATGAATAGATAAAGGGTATGAATCAGATTTGAAAACATTTGCACATTATCAAACCCTAAATTACCGGTAGAAATTGTTTCTGCGGCTCTCTGGTAAGCAGAGAGTAAGTCTACGTGGAAAAAAAACGGTATAAAAATAAGTCTAACAAGAAGCCCAATTAAAAAATATTTATAAAGAGTTCTTAATGATTTCTTATCTTCAAAAATCTCTTTTGTGACAATCAGGCTTCCGATTTTTTTAAAAAATGTTTTCACTCTCATAAAAGAAATATTCTGTCTTTAAATTTCTTATAACTTCACGCTGTTATTTTCTTTCACTTTATAGAACGGCATACTTAATATAATCATTGCTATAAGTCCCAATATTACAATAAACGCTAACGTTATTATATGATAACCGAAAGCAACTGCCTCCCAGGTAATCCCGGTTATGGTAAACCCCAGTACCCCAAGAACCAATAAAAAAGCTCCTTCGTAAGTCCCGAAGCCTGCAAGAGCATGGGTAGGAAGAACTGCGGATATTTCCGCAGCAGCTACGGCTAAAAATATAATCCAGAAATTCAGGTCTTTAAAACCGTATCCTTCCGACCTTAGTATGGCATAAATTAGCATATAGTAAGAAACAAATTTTAAAATCCTTATGACAATTGAAGAAAGATACACTTTCCAGTATATTTTTCTTTTTTGTATTATCTCAATATTTTTATTTATATCAATCATTTTTTTATAAATTGCCTGTACAGCTTTATTTTTACCAATCCTGTATCTCGCTAAGATCTTTTCTATAATCATAAGGAAAAATCCAATTACTTTTGAAAAATAAAATAAAACCAGAAGAAGAATAACAAGCAGTGCCAGGGCTATAATTACAACAGCCAGATAAGAGCTTGAGAATTTATTGATAAGAACCACAATAATAGAAATTACAATAAGCGAAAAAACAATTACCAGATCAAAAACCAGTACTATCATTAAAGTGGATACGCCAATTTCCAGAGGGAACTTAAACTTTCTCTGCAGCACATACACATAGGACAGTTCACCGGTCCTTGCCGGAAGCACCATATTAAAGGCATTCCTGATAAGAACAACCAGAAACATATCTGTCATACTGATTCTTTTCGATCCCACCAGTATCTTTTTACGGTATGTCCTGAGGAAAACGCTTATAAACATTACTACCAGAGCTATTATAAGAGAGGGCTTATCTATCCCTACAATTGCATCCTTTATCTGCCCGATGCTTATTTTACCCAGGAGATAATAAACCAGAAATGCCCCAAAACCTACCACAACTACAATATTTATGATTCTAAGTATAAACCTTTTTTTATTTGATTTCTTATTTTGACTTTCTAAATTCATACTTACTTTGAGAGTCTTACCCTTTC
>JADBLP010000010.1:0-12225 GCA_014894375.1 Actinomycetota bacterium
AAAGAAACTGATCTCAAACTATTTGTAGTGTATACTTTCTTCGCTATTCAGGTATAAGAGGGACTCCAAAACGATCATCGTAGGTAAAATTGAATTTTAAAAGAGGAGAATGCGGCATGATCTCAGAAGAAACAAGTCCCTGGTTCGAATCTCTGTTCGATTATAACTGTACCATAAGGATATTCTTGTCCTTTTCGAAAAACATCAGCAACATTATCGCTACTATACAGTACTTTTCTCTTTTTATTGAGTAGTACCCAGTTGTCATCGTATTTTTTATGGTTTTGTTTCTTTTTCATGAACATTTCTCCTATGTCATTTATTCTTTATATTTTTTTCCCAGATTTTTGAGATTATAACAGGTAGAGGCGACAATCCTCATAAAGGTTCATAAGGGATGACTAAAAGTATTATTGAATTTAATTTATAAATAATAGATAATCATAAAACATGATGAGACTATCAGATGTAATCAGGTAATTATGATAGGTTTCTCCTGTTGGACTTAATTTATGATTAGAATCTACTTTTCGGGTTACATTTTACAATGATAAGAATTTGGCGAGCGTTCATAGGGGGAAAAAATACATAACAATCTGTACAATTAGAAGTGTTCTGGTGTGATATACTCTCCGTAGGATCGTTGTGCGTCGATCAGTCTTTTTTCTTGTTCATTCAATACGGTAAAAACAATCGGGGGTGTATCAAGAATTCGTGTTTGAAATATGCTCCTCATTCTGGTTATTTTTGCAAGGTTTTCATTGGTTCGTATCGTAAATTGTGTGTTGTATTCTTGTTGTGAATAGTGTTTGTGTAACACTTGGGTGAAAAGCGTTTTGAGGTTCGAATAGATCGGAATATACCCTGTTGGTGTTGTTATTGCATCAGCCTCTTTGTTCACTCGTAGTTCCATCCATTTGAGCCAAATTGCTTTGTCGTTTTTCTCGTTCAACCACGAGCCGTTTCTCTCTTTTAAGAAGTAATTCACTGCAAAGATTCGTGGGGGATGTTTAAGCGTCCCTCCGAAGTCCAGGTTGTTTTGGATGTACCGTCCAATGGGGATGGAGAGGAAATCGATGTTGGACATGGGGTTGAAGACACGGATACCTTCCGTTCCTAAGGTGGCCGCGGTGGTCTCAGATTCGAGGCATGCTCCTTTTGTGATAATGCCATGCGTCCAGTTGAATGATTCCTCAACCGGTACTGATGTATCTGAGTCGCGTCCTCCATAGATGATGCCGTGTACTTCGACACCATTTGGGTCATGGAGAAGTGGATCAACGTTTGGGAGGATATCTAAACGAAGCGTGAATCTGGCGTTCTTATGCGATGGGGGGATTTCTTTTCCGTTGGTATCAACATTGCCTTTGCGCCATTTTCCTGAGTAATTAACACCGGTTTCAGGATGTATCCCTGGTTTTCCATTCCAGTAGACATCGTTCTCCTCCGTTACCAGGATATTTGAGAAGATAAGTTCTGCAGGATGGGTGAGTGCGTCCCATTGTATTGGATCATTGGTGTCGTTAATACCTTCGATGATGCCGAATATCCCTGATTCGACATTGACTGCTCGTACTGTTCCGTTGATCTTGCGTAGAAACGCGATATCATCACCAATAATGGTTTCTCCGTTCATCATCGCCGTGGAGGTTTTTCCGCACATAGAAGGAAATGCTCCAGTAAAATAACTGATTCGTCCACGGGGTCCATGAACGCCCATGAAAAGCATATGTTCGACGAGCCAGTGTTCTTGTGAGCACCGGTTAATCGCAAGACGCATCGCGAGTTTCTTCAGGCCAAGACTGTTGCCGCCGTATTGCGTGTTCATGCTATAGATGATTTCCTCTTGAAGATCAATGTATACGCGTCTTTTTTCAACGTTTTTACTCACGAGTAAACCTAACCCTGCTTTTTCGAGTTCTCCTTGAGAGTGAACGAATTTGAAGAAGCGTGCTGTTTTTCCTTGTTTGACGAACTCTTGATAGCCTTGTCTGTAAAGAAGATCTTCGCTATGGGCGACATAAGCAGAGTCAGTAAGTTGAATACAGGGGATTGAAAATGGTGAATTTGTTGGTCCTAGACAGTAGAATTTAATGAAGAGTTCATGGCTTGCCATGATGTTCGTCATTATCTGGACTATTTCTTTGAGTCCTTCATCACGATCCATCGTGTTTAATTCAGGTCCTAAGGTTATGTCTCGCGGGAGAAGGAATTTCGTGTGCGCTTTATCTCTAGCTTGATCAAGATACCCATCGAAATGAATTGTATGTCCTTCCATAGTAAGTTTTTTTTCTTCATGGTTTCGTAGTGCTGCCTCTCGTGTGTACTGGATGTCTTTGGAGGAGTCGGTGGCGATGAAGATTTTTTCTGGGTTACATATCTCAATAGAGGTGGCTATGAAGTTATTTATCGCTGGGTTGTCAAGTGTGTTAATTTTTTGGTAATCCTTCTGGTGTAATCGGTTTTGAAGGATGATGCGAGTGTTCTGTTTCACAAACATTTCCTATTTTTCTTTTTTTTTGAGAAATACATACTAGAGATATGATGAATCAATATTTAATAATACGGCGAAAGCATGATCATCGTCTTATGAATACTCAGAGGTTGTCACTGATTATTTTTTTCGTTTTAGTTACGATTGAGATAGCAATCAACGAATCATGATTGGTTACTCCTATTGGACTGAGTTTATGATTCGATTAAAAATTCTCATCCAAGCAGTTAAATTTCAGAATACCCCCATTGGATTCTATCTTTTTGTTCGGAAATTTCCATACATTTTCTCACTATTTATATACTCCTAAGTATATTGTATTGTTAGGTGTCATGAAATGAAACCGTTAACCATCATTGGTTTGTTGGCTGTTTGTATGATTATGACAGCAAGTGTGTACGCGGGTCTTGTCTATTCTGATTCAATACATTTTCCTTGGAATCCTCCATTGACTCCCACTCCAAGCCATATCTACAATCTCAATACTGCTATGAATGAGTTTGCCCTGACACTCTACACGCGGCTCTGTGCTGAAAACAGTGATAATGTGTTTTTTTCACCGTATAGTCTCTATATCGCTCTTGCGATGGCATTTGAAGGTGCGAATGGTGCCACTGCTGAAGAAATGAGTACTGTTCTGGGGTATCCAAAAAATAACGAAACTATGCTTTCCACGATTCATTATTTATGGGAGGAATATAACCATAATAACGCGTTTAATTTGAGTACTGCAAATGCGTTATGGTTGAGAAATGGTTTTATTGTTCTTGATGACTATATCCAAAAGATTATGAATTATTTTGGTGGGAATGCGACCGAGCTTGACTTTTCGAATCCTGTGGAAGCAGCTAAGGTTATAAACGATTGGGTTGAGTTGCATACCAATGGAAAAATCAAAGATTTGGTTCCTGCTGAAAAGATTACAGATGTAACCATGTTGATTCTTACAAATGCCATCTATTTTAACGCAGACTGGCAACATCCGTTTAATAGTTCTTTGACTGCTGATAGAGAGTTCTATATCGGTCCTAATATCACTATCCAGGTTCCTATGATGCATATGGATGCATCTGATGTGTTGTATAATTATACAGAGACTGATACGCTCCAGATGATCGAGTTACCGTATGCCGGTGGGAATGTATCTATGTTGATTCTTCTTCCGAAGGATAGTGGCCTTGCAGGTCTTGAGCAGGACCTCACCCTTGAGCAGTTAAACGAATGGAAAGAATCGTTGCAACCGAAAGAGGTTTATATCTATCTTCCCCGGTTTACCCTTGAGACGTCGTACACCCTTAATGATTATTTGAAACAAATGGGGATGACTGATGCATTCTCAGATATGGCTGATTTTTCAGGAATAACTGGATACAAGGGATTATTTATTGACTCTGTGCTTCATAAGGCATTTATTGAAGTAAATGAGGAGGGTACCGAGGCGGCAGCTGCTACCGCTATTATTGTAACAATAAGCATAAAACCGATATTCAACGCTGATCATCCCTTCTTGTTCATCATCCAGCATAGAGAGACCGGTAACATTCTTTTCATGGGAAAAATAGTAAATCCACTTGAATAAATCTGTTTTTCCTCTTTCTTTTTCTTTAATGAAATTGATATAGCTATCGTGATTAACTATTACTGTAAGATCAATCTATGATTTGACTCAGGTTATGTGTTTTTGATTAGAGAAAGTCATTTAATCAAAGAATCATGATGGGTTTCTCCTGTTGGACTAAGGTTGTGATTAGAATTTACTTTTTTCTTTCATTATGCTTTCTGTTTAGAGACCTGAATTTCCAAAAATGTTAAAACATCTGTAAATAATTACTAGTGATGATCTTATGGTCGTTGCCCCTATTAATTTAGTTTTCATAGGATTAATGGTTATTACACTTATCACCTATTTTTTAGGAAAAAGGTATTATAAAAAAAATAGAAAATGATGGTTGAACGCTTTGTATCTTAAATGATAAGAATATTCCACCGAATCTCCAATGAATTTTTTTTAACAATTTTAATAAAACATTGCGCCATAACATCAATTGGCTAAATGAATACATTTGAAAATAATTCAAAACCAGCAAAAAATTTTGTTCCAAGTTTTGACGAGCTAGCGATTTTTTGTGTGAGTTACTCAGTTATCTTTCTTTTCGTCATTAACGATGTATTTAGAAGTGAATTCTCTTCTATTCTTCTTACGAACATTGTAGGAATACTTTTACTTATAATGATAAGCATTGGAATGGCTTTTTCTGTTTTTCATGTTCTCAGTTCACGGAAAAAAACCCCAATCGAGAAACGTTTTATGCTCTTTTTTATCGTGTTCATGAATTTGATGGCAGGTTTCTTTGGATTTTTCTATGTTGTGTTTGATGCGGTGCGTGCTTCTGATTTCTACTCTCTCATCTTTCCGATCTGGAATTTTAGTTATGCTTTTTATTTAGCTGCACTCATGAGACTGCATAAATTAGATGAAACTGCAATACGTGACGAAAATGCACCTTTCTACTGTACGATATTTAGTGTGGTTCTTATCTCCGTAATTCTGCTTATCTGTCAGTTTTATTTTCAGCTGTATTGGATTTTCTCCTTTTCGATTGCCCTCTTCTACGTATCAATCTTTAATCAATTTCTTATTGGTCTTGTAAAAACTGTTAAACATGTCAAACCATCATGAGAGAGAGCAGAAAGATAAGACAACAATCATGGAACATGATAAGACGATCAGATGTAATCAGAAAATCATGATTTGAATTCTTGATAGTAACTGAAAAATGATGGTCTACTTTTTTTTATAACCAAACTTTTTATTGTAGGTTGGATGATCAACGAAATCAAGAACAAAGGCTATAATTTCTATCTTTGTTTCATCATCTGTTAAGGTATAGAGCATCCTCCAATAGTTTGGGAGTTCAACACGGAAGAGGTTTTTTACGTCATATTTCTCTTTGTATTCCTGTGGTATGAGATCTTTTGCGATTGGGTCTCCATAATGATAGTTCATTTTGATTAACTCTACTTTTTTATTGATTGCGTTTAGGATCATGCGTTCTGTCTTTGATGTTGGTGCTTCTTTATTGAGGTGTATGTAAACTTCTTCAGCTTCCGGTGAAAGAACCACTCTTACTTTTTTCATAGTTCAAGGCCCTCAGAAATCGCTTTTCGTAGGCGTGGATTGGTATTGTGAATCCAGGTGATTCCTTTGAGACTGACCGCGATTTTATTGCTTGCTTCGAGATAGGAAAGAATAATCATCAGAGTATTGTGATTTATTTGTTTAGGAAGACGTTTTTTTATCTCTGAAATTTTAATGACGCTTTCGTTCATGTTTTGAAGTGTGTGCTCAACCATGAGAACCGTGTTTAACGTGGGAGAATGGCTGAGTTTGTATTCTTGAACATTTTTTGACATTTTCATCACCAATTGTTATTAACTAATAACTATATGGTATTAAATAGTATATAAATATTTCTCTGATTTCTAGGAAAATGCCTGTGAATAGGATGATGAGATTCAAATCAGAAATTATGATTATAGGTCATAGTTTCATCTCGAAATCATGATAGGTTTCTCCTGTTAACAGAGATTTATGATCTGAGACAGCTTTCCATCATCATAAAACATGATTGATCTGATTTTCATAAGAACCAGATGACTCCAGCGTTACTTGAGGTATTGTTTGCATTCTTTGAGGTATCGTTTGAAAAACCAGAGGATAAAAACGCTCTCATCTTTTTTCAATTGGCTTCTTTCAAGGGCAGTATAATAGCTCATTCTTTGTGAGTACGGGATGATGAGCATTGGATATCCATTCTTATTCAGCACATAATTCATGAGGAGTCGCGAGATTCGACCGTTGCCATCTCCAAAGGGATGAATAGTGACAAATTTGAGATGAACAAGTCCTGCGAGATGCACCGGATGGAGTTTCTTCTTGTTCTGGTTATACCAGTCAAAGAAGTCTCTTAGTAGAAGATCGAGTTCAATAGGATAGGGTGGGCGAAATTTACTTCCGGAAATTCCAACTTGGTGTTGTCGAATTTTTCCAGCGACATCTTCCTTTGTAAATTGAAAGAGTTGTTTATGCCAATACAGGACCGTTGATAGGGTAATTTCTTTGTGGTAACTGAACATGTCATAGAAGACCACTTTATGTGATTCTGTTTCTTTGATATCTTCCAGTGGTCGTTGCGATGGCGATATCCCTCGCTCGAGAAGATCTGCGGTTTCTCTGAGTGTTATTGTTGATCCTTCGATTCTGTTGGTGTTATAGGTGAACGCGGTCGCGAATTGTTCGGTTTCTTTTTTTTCTATGGACGGTGGGATGTTTCTTTTTTCTTTTATGAACTGTTCTTTGATGGTGTCAAATCTGATGAACCATGTTTCTTGGTAAAATTCTCTGAGGAATTCCTCTTTTAGTTGATCGATGTTTTTCGGGAGTGCTGAGCCCAGGTATTTTTCTTTTTTATCGATTTTACCGTTTTTTCTGAAGCTATGTTCAAGGTAGTAGTACGTATTGCCATTCATGTTCTTTTTCTTTATTGAAACCATACCTATGTATTACCCCTACAAATTAATAAACTTTTCTATTTTTAGTAAAATGTAGGGGTAAACTAATCATGAATCAAGAGAGGTTTCTCCTGTTGGGATTTAATTGTGATTGGAGGTTTTTTCCTTCCATCAAAAAATCATGATGAGAGTGTTTTTCATTTTTACGGGAGAAAAAATAAAGAATAATCATACAAAATGATTAGTTTTTTGTTTGCATTTACTCAGATATGTAAATTTCTTTTGATCTTAGCTAAGTGAATTATTTTCAAATTTATCATTATTTCCCAAATATACTGAATTTTTTATTCTTTACTACCTCACTATTGTTTTCAATTGCCTTGGTCATTAATCTTATTTGAGTAGAAATTGAAATTTCATTTCTATCTATTCTGTCAATCGTTTTATTAATCAATTCTTCAAATCGGTCTAATCTTTTACTTATTTCTTCAACCTTATTATCTATTTTTGTAGGTGTTAGATTAGCAGTATTTTCGATTATTTTAGCGGACTTTTCAGTAAGTTTCATTGTTTCTTCAATAAAGCCAGACAATTTGTCATTTAGATCTTGCAGTTGTTCTTTAGATGTTTTATAACGCCTGACTTCATCATTAAGTTTTTTCAAACTCGTAACTAACTCTTCTGCTTCTTTATGCATATCCAAAAAATCTTCGCTCAGTTTATTCCCCTCCATAAAAATTATTTTCTAAATCCTTATAAATATTTTTCAGTAATACCACCTTGCCATAATCTAATGATATCTTTTCTTTTTCAAAATCTCTAACAAGCATAATAGTTAATTTTTCGTCACTTATTTTATTTATCATCTCTTTTGAAATTGAAATACCTTGATGATTTTTAATTTTAACAATTTCTAATAATAACCAAGACAATAGCGGGTAAACCGTTTCTTTATCAAATCCATATCTTTCAATTGAAAGCATTAAAAATTGATTAATATCCTTAATTATTAGACTTTCATCCGTCATACCAATTCTATTTGGGATATAAGCTCTTAAAAGGAATAATCCTATACTTTCTGGAAAATCTTCCATTGTTCTAGATATTTGACTATAAAGTGATTTAAAATCTGAGACCGGTTTAATCAGCGAATCTGATTGATTTGAATCGCCGAGAAGATTTCTTATATGAATTATCATTTTCGAAAGATCTTTCGAATTGGCTATTTCTATCAATTGTTTAGAATATGTTCTTTTCAGAAAGTTAGATATTTCTTCTCTAAATAACTTATCTGGTTCATTGCATGATAATGATTTTTCCAAAATCGACAGCATTGTAAACAAAGCCTGTCGTCTTCCTTTTTCGTAGTAATCATAAACGTAATCTAAAAATAATTCGCAACAATATATGATGAAGTTTTTTATATCCAAATCCATTTTATTTTCTAATTTTTCTCTTTCAATTTTTGCTCTAAACTGATTGTATTTCTTAACATAATTAAAATAATGATGTATTATATTTTCTTTAGTAATTTTATTTATTTTTAAACTAAATTCATTAGAAGCATAATCGATACCATAGTTGGTAACTACACCTATTGCGGTTAACCGGAATATTGCTTTTTGAATAGCTTTAAATGTGTCATCATCATTTGTAGTTAAATTTATATTATTAAATTTTGATTTAAATGGTTGATATTCTTTATTAAGATCGTTAATTTCATTTAATATCCCTTTGATTATGTCCAATTCATCTTTTTTCCCCTTGAATGAATTTATATGAAAATGAAATAGGCTTCGAATATCATCCCACCTACCGAATTGGTTGCAAATATTTTTTATTTCTTCAAGAGGAGTGTTTAGATCCAATAGCACATTGTTTTTTCCATTTTCAGAACATGAATAAATAATGAAGCATTCAGTATGTTCTCTGTCTCTTCCTGCTCGACCAGCTTCTTGATAATAGGCTTCTACCGATGGTGGTAAATTGATATGAATAATGTATCTTATATTTGGTTTATCAATACCCATTCCGTATCCTTTTGTCGCAATAAGAAGTGGAAAATTATTTTCTTGAAAATTCTTAGCATTTATAATTCTATTTTTTTCATTTGAATAATGAGGTTCACAAATGTTCCCAAAATCTTCTTTGATTCTTTCAATAAAATATTCAACCCCTCTTGGGTTAGTTTCTTTATTGGTTGTGAATGGACAAAATATAATTCCACTTTTTGTAGATTTTCCATTCAATTCAAAAAGAGAATTTGTTTTTAACTTTTGGGGTAATTCTTTCTCCAGAATATTTTTTACATATAAATATTTTTCATCTGTTTTGCATTTAATAATGTTAAAATGTAATTCTTTTCTGTCAAATGTTTCAGAACTTATAACTGCTTCTTCGTCTTTTATTTCTAAGTCTTCCTTTACGTCAAGCAGGACATTTTCAGATGCGGTTCCAGTTAATGCAATTAATGGGGGAATAAATCCATCTTTGTTTTGACAATATATTCGACTATTTTTTCCGACTGTGAGATAAGCAGGTCTAAAATCATGCCCCCATTCAGAAACACAATGAGATTCATCTATAACTACAAGTGATATGAAATACTCTTTTGTAAACTCTCTTAACCAGTACCTAAATTCATTAATTAAAAATCTTTCTGGGGCAACATAAATGAATAGATATTGACCATGGTAAAACAATCTTTGAACCTTTTCTTTTTCAGCCCTACTCTCAATATCTCCAGATAAACCAATGGCTCTAGTTATTCCTTTTCGTTCTAGGTTCTCTACTTGATCGTGCATTAAAGATTTTATTGGAACAACGATAATTGAAACCCCGGGTAACAAAAAGGTAGCTAATTGAAAGATAAGGGATTTTCCAGCACCCGTGGGAAGAAGGGTGATTGTATCCTTATTTAACAATATTCTTTTTAGTGAATCTAACTGGCCCTCTCTAAAAGATGAAAAACCAAATATGTATTCCATGAAATATTCTAGTTGCTCAATGCTTGGTTCCTGAACAATTTTAATATTTTCTGCAGACTTTAGCTCTTTTTTAATTATTCTGGGGAAAGAAATATCTTGTATTATGCACAACGGCCTTTTTGTTTTTATATTTTCATTATACGTCAAGATTATGCTTGCTTCATTATCGGTAGCTATCTGTAGCTTGTTTACGTTATAAGGAAGACTGTATAGCTCACTTAATTTAGAGATAAGTTGTTTTAGGTCAATCAGTGCTTCTTCAATAATAAATTTAATTTCATTATTAGTATATTCGTTTAAAAAATCAAAATCGTAATTTATTTTATTTCTATCTGTACCATCAATAACTCCAACAAAGAGTAGTTCTATTAAAGCAATCTGAAACTGATGAGCTAATTTAAAAGAATTAATATACTTATCATACTCTGTTTTCTTATATTTGATTGCATCGATATTTTCAAATTCCTTTTTTAATTCCTGAATACCGGCACAATCAGGATTTTGTAAATCTGAATTATTGATCCTTATTTCCTTAAAACCATTTTCAATTAATCTTCTTGTCCTTGAATAATCTTTAGACTTTTGGTTATTGTGCTCATAACCATCTAATTCGACTACAACATTTGATTTGTTTGTAGTTATTAAAAAATCGACTCTTTCTTTAGATTCTTTAGATTCGGAATATCGATCATAATCATAAACAAGGCTATGAAATTCAACCTGAGGAATTACAAATCTTTTAAATGAATCGCCTAAAATTTTGGGTAAAATATTTTCAAAAAAGTTCTTTTCATAAGTGTCACCATCAAACCAAAATGTTGAATTGTGATTATTATTAGTTAGTTCGTAAGCGGAAGGATTGAATTCTCCTTTGCTGATAAATCTGGAAGAAAACTTATCTTGTAAATATGGAGACAATTTAGTATATTCCCCTCTAGTAAATATTTTATGAGCGATAGATAAAATAGTTTTGAATTCCTTGGGGACTTCATTTCTAATTTCATTTGGATAATCTATTCTCCATTGGTTAATAAATTTATAATTTCCAAAATTTGTAGAGTAATTTAAATCCAACAATTCTTTAGGGAGTGCAATAGACTGATAAAATTTTACAGAATGTTCCCTAAATCTTGCTCTGGCATTTAAATCGATTATTTCTACCATTTAATATGACCATTAATTAACTTTTATTTTAAATTGAGAACTTTGAATAACCCCGTTGTATTTGACCTTTGCTGTTTTCAGTCAAAAAATGGCCGGAAATCACTGCTTCACTAGTACTTTTACCTATTTTTTGTTGTTTTCCCTTCTTTTTGATTAAAATATTCTCTCACTATAGTGTTATATTAAATAAATAAGGAATGTTTTTAGAAAGAGTTAATTAATCTGACTCTATATCATTTTACTATGGCAAAATTTTTGGATACAACTGGGGTTTCAAATGAATTGGCACAAATTATCAAAGGTGCAAAAGAACGATTAATTCTTATAAGCCCTTATTTACAAATTTGTGACCGATTTAAAGAGATGCTAGAAGACCAAGATAGAATGAAATTAGATATCAGAATTATATACGGGAAAAGTGAACTTCAACCTCAAGAGAGTAATTGGTTAAAATCTTTAAAATCTGTTCGAACAAGCATATGCAAAAATCTCCATGCAAAATGTTATTTAAACGAAAAAGAAGCTTTAATTACCTCCATGAATTTTTATGAATTTTCTCAAATGAACAATAATGAAATGGGAATTGTGGTGTATAAATCAGAGGATCAAAAATTATATGAAGAGATTAATGACGAGGTTAAAAGATTAATCAGAATCAGTGATGAAATTAGAGTAACTGTCGAAAAAGTTGCTTCGAAGGAAGAATTAAATAAAAATAGTGATGGTTATTGCATTCGTTGTGGAGCTCGAATAAAACTAGACCCCGAACATCCTTATTGTTTAGCGGATTATCAAAAATGGAAAAAATTTGAGGATAAAGCGTATATAGAAAAAAATGGCGTATGTCATATTTGTGGTAAACCAAACAATTCTTCAATGGAGAAACCAGTTTGTAAGGATTGTTATAAAAAAAATAAAAAATTATTTAAGAATTTCTAAGCTCTGTCCTTTCAATTCTTGTTTTTCAAAATATTCTCTCACCATCTCATCTGAAATATGATTAAAGGTTAGTGACCTGACTTTCGCAGCTGATAGTTAATTTCTTGATTAGGACCTATTTCGCACTTC
>JADBLP010000003.1:0-3469 GCA_014894375.1 Actinomycetota bacterium
ATTTTAATTTTTCCTATCATTATCCTTAAAAATCAAATTATTCTTTCAACGCTCCAGCTGTTAAGCCTTCAATTAACCTTTTTTGAGCAAAAGCGAAGAGAATCAAGGTTGGAACAATGGTTAGCGTTGCAAGAGCGCATACTTGTCCCCAACGAATAAGCAAAGAAGACGAGAGACGACTCATAATAAGCGTAAGAGTCGCAGTATTTTGGCTCTGGCTGATGACAGATACAATAAGGTAATCGCTCCAGGAAACAACGAAAGAATAAAAAGCTACAACCATAATACCAGGTTGAGCAATAGGTAAAATAACGTATATTAATTGCTGGATAAGATTACCTCCATCAATTTCAGCAGCATCGTCCAAATCAATTGGTATTGTATCAAAATATCCTTTCAACATCCACAAACAAAAAGGAAGAACGAGAATTAGCTGCGTAAGAACAATGCCTAGTACTTTATCCATTAAATTCAATGAAAAAATAACTAAAAAAAGAGGTATAAGCATGAGAACTTGCGGAAACATTTGAGTAGAGAATATGCCAAATATAATGATTTTTTTACCTTTAATATCATAACGGCTTAATCCATATGCTCCAAATATTGAAATAATAAGGCTTATCATAGTAACGAGACTTGAAATTGTTACTGAATTTACAAAATAACGAGGAAAATCAGTCACACTAAGTATTTTTATATAATTAGTAAATGTAAAGCCTTTTAAAGCTGGAATGATTTTACCGGTAAAAATAGATTCTTGAGTTCTAAAAGAACAGTAAAAAATCCAAACCATCGGCAGTATAAAAAAGCATAAAGAAATGAAGATAATTATATATGCAACAATCATGTTTCGAATTTTTATTTGTCTTTTATTTAATCTTAACCTTTTTATCGTTTATATTCTCCTCTCTCTTGAATCAGTAAATAAATTATTAAATAAATACTAAGAATTAAAAGCATAACGGTACCTATACTTGCCCCATATCCCGCTGCATATCTATCCCAGCTTTGTCTGTAGACATAAACTGGAAGTACATCAGTTGAATTAATAGGACCTCCACCGGTTGCTAAATAAATAAAATCAAAATTATTAAATGTCCAGAGGACATGTATAGTAACCATTACAATTATCATGTTTCTTATTCCGGGAAGAGTTATATACCAGAAACTTTGAAAAGCATTAGCTCCATTAATTTCTGCTACTTCATAGAAACTTGCAGGAATTGTCTGCATGGCAGCTAAAAAAGCAATTCCATAAAATGGTACATTTCTCCATAAATGCAGTAAAATAATTAAAGGAAATGCGGTTAACGGGTCTCCAAACCAGTATCTTACCAGGCTTTTTAACCCTATACTTTTTAATATTATATTTATAAAACCGACATCAGATTGTGCCATAAACTTAAAGATTGTTACGGTAGCTGCAACAGGAATTACCCAACTTACCATAATAATGCTTTTAAAAATTGGCATACCTGGTATTTCTTGTTTCATCGTCCAGGCTAAAATAAGCCCAAATATTAATTGCAATATTACAACAACTCCCGTCAGTATTATCGAATGCCAGAGCGAGAGCCAGAAAATAGGATCACCTAACATCTGCTTGTAATTATCCAGGCCAATATAACTATACTCCGTTTTAAGCATACTTTTATCTGTAAATGATACTCTAATCCCATCTATTAAAGGATATAAAGTAAAAATACACATGATAACAATCGCTGGAATTATTAAAAAATAACCTTTTCTTTTATCCATAAACTCTTTCTTATCATTCTTTTATTAAAATTTAAAATTTATTTGTATTAATAACCTTTTAATTTCATGAAGATTAAATTACATTAATCCTCATGATTCTTTTTCTTGTTATGAAAAGGAGTGGATAGTATCCACTCCTTTTTAATTAAATTTAGTTTACAGAAAGTTTACAGAGTATTCTTTTTATTAAGATCATTATAACTATCCAATAGCCATTGTGCTGCGTCTTTTGCTGATTTTTCTCCATAAATTACATAGTTTACAGCTCTTAAGTTTGCTTCGCTAACCGGTCCCCAGTTTATTGGAGACATAGCTACTGAAATTGGTAATTCATTAGCAAAACCCTGCATCCACCATTGAATACCAGCTTTTTCAAAAACATCCATATTCAGTGAATCCTTTCTCGCTGGTATTCCCCCAGATACAACCAGCCATTGAGCCATTTTTTCTTTTGAAGTAATATACTTGATAAGTTCCCAAGCAGCATTCTTGTCTTTCGAGAATTTACTCATCATTATCGGTTTTACTTCCAGATAAGTGGCGGGTACCCCATCTTTCGAATATGGGATTCTGGTTATTACAGTTTTATTTTCAAGAATATCTTTTGCAGTATCATTTTCCGTTCTTCTCCCCCAAAGCCATGGCCCCATAGGTGCCATTGCCCATTTGCCTGCCACATAACCCGGATCTTCAACCGGCCAGCCTGTACCTCTTTGATTCGGATCACAAGCAGGAAAATCACCTTCGAAGAGCTTTCCATACAAATCAAGAACTTTTTCAAGCTGATCTGCTGTAGCAACTACTTTAACGGTTCTTTTCCCTTCCACAGTCGTAATATCAAACGGATTTTTCTTATCGCTTACCTGAAAATACCAGGTAATAAACTCTTGAGCGGCTCTTGGATCTCCAACTTCAGTACATACATAGAAACCAAATATTTCCTTATTAGACTTTTCAGTTATTTTTCTTGCTGTATCAATTAGTTCATCCCATGTCTTTGGAACAGAAAGACCATATTTTTCCAATATATCTTTTCGATATATCAAGGCACGAGCATTTGTATTGTAAGGTATGCCATAAAGCTTACCATTAATTCGAAGAGGTTCTAATGTACTTTCTACAAACTGACTGCTGTCAGCCCATTGAGAAAAATAAGCATCGAGAGGTTCGATACTATCGTTACTTACATATACTGCCGTGTCTTCGAGCAAACCTTCAATAACATCGGGTATTCCAGTTTTTGCTTGAAGTAAAAACTTATCTCTTTGATCCTTGTATTTTCCAGGGCCATAATAATTATCGACTACATATGCTGATAACGCAGTTTTTGCATCACTTTCCCACATTTTTACATAATCTGGAGAAACTTCCTGTGTAACAAATGGCATATTCCAGAAAGTAAGCTTCGTTTTTTCTGCAGCAAAAGACAATCCTACTGCAAGAGTAAATATTAACAGAATAATTATTATTTTATACATTACTCTAGTTGATTTCATATTTCATACCTCCCATAACTTTTTAATACATAATATAATAGAATCAAATAAAACTTCTTTCTTTTATCACCACCTCCTTTTTCTTATAATTTTTTAATTCCATCATACATAGGAATTTAAAAAACTAATTTTGCTATTATTCCCCACCTCCTTTATTAATGCGGGTTTACAATACACCCCTATTTGTTTTTTTCAGCTTTAAATAAACTCTAAAA
>JADBLP010000098.1:0-3452 GCA_014894375.1 Actinomycetota bacterium
TTGCCATCATCAAAAGTAGGATCAAAAGGTATCCATCCGTATCCATTTATATAGACTTCAGGCCAGTTATGACCTATAGATAGGTTTCCCGCATTTATAGTATAGCCCTCAATAGATCTTGCAGGAAAATTTGATGCTCTGCATAAGGTAACCATCAGATCAGTATATTCTGTACAATCACCACTGCCCTTCCTTAAGGCTTCTACAGCCCCTACAGAATCAGGGTTGTATCCCTCATAATCCAGGTTATCTAAAACATAGTCATAGATTAGTTTTACTTTATCAACCGGAACTTCTGTTAATATATTAATGATATCATTGTTTTGAATATAAGGATCATCTACCTCGATATATTTTTCTTCTTTTAAGTAAGAATCAAAATCAATATTATTTTGGAGATTGCTAACCCCTGAACTGGCTTTTAACAGGTCAAAATCATATATTTCCATATTACAAGTTATCTGGATGGTTATCTTATCTTCAGGGTTTTCAATAACAAATTCTGCATACTTATTAGAGCCATCAGTAAAAATATGTAAAGGTTCAGGGGAAAAAGCTGTATTTAATATTTTCTGCCTGTACTTATAATCCTGTGGAATTGTGGAAAAAAAATCAATTTCTGAAGTATCTCCTTCTATGCTCAGCTCATAAGATATTATGAATATGATTTTCTTGGTGTCTAATACCTGTTCCTCTATTGGCGGTTCAGATTGAGTTTTATCAGAGTCATCTTCCAGATCCTCTTGCCTTACGTCTTTATTATCTTCAGTTTTATCTTCAGGTAGTTTGTCCTCTGTGGAAATATCTGTTTCAGAATTATTCTTGCTTATTTCTTCCGTCTGTTTTTCCTCTTTTAAGTAATTGTCCTGGATACAGAAAACACTAAAGCTAAGTATTAGTGCAAATGCTGTAAATATGATTACCAGCTTTTTCAGTTTAGACATTTTATCTTTTCTAGTTTGTTGAATATTGTTTGTGTCAAATTAAGAAGAAATATATTCCAGGTATAACCCGGTTCCTACTTGTTATTAATCTTTTTTATTATACTAAAAAAGCACCAGTAAAGGGAAAAAGTTATTAAACTACAAAATAAGCAAAAAGTAGTCTAATTTTGAGGTATATACTGTTCCAGTCATTAGTTCAATATCTTTGAACTCCTCCTTTACTATTTCCATAAACATCTTTTTCCCTTAATGTACTACTAAATAATAACATGAACTATTTTAATTTTAATTTAATACTGTTTTTTAAATAAATTTATAATAAAATATTAAATTATAATAAGAGAGAAAGGAGAATAAAATGGCTGATGAAAATAATTCATCCAAGCAGTGTCACCAAGAGAGAAAAGGAATGAGAAACCACGGTGGTTCTGGAATTGCAGGTGCTGCCTATTTTATGGCTTTCATTGGTGCAGCAGTCTATTACATTCAACAAGCAACCACTTTTGGAATCGGCGTGCTTGGTTTCTTAAAAGCCCTTGTTTGGCCAGCGTTTCTAATTTACAATTTGCTAGAGTTTCTTAAAATGTAGGTACTTTACTCTTTATAATAGCACTTAACATAGAGAAACCAGTAATAATAATCACCAAAGCCATCAACATCTATTAAACATTTTAATGAAAATTAAATAACTTTATAGATTAAAACTTTAACTAGGGCAGTGTAGATTATTATCCTGTAAAAACAAATTCATGCCAAAAAAACGAAAGGAACATACATATGAAAATTATGATTGTCGGGGGAACTGGATTTCTGGGCTACCACGCACTGCTCGTAGCACTAAAGAAGGGATACTCAGTGAATACTCTTGCAATTGATGATGTGGAACTTGGGGATTGGTATCCCAAAGAGGTGAATGTCCAGTACGGCGATGTATTTGAACTTTCAGAGGAAAACCTGCAGGAACTCTTTGCCGGCTGTGATGCCATGGTGTATGCCTTAGGTCCGGACGATAGAACTACACCCCCTGCTCCCTCTTATGAGTTTTTTCATACGAGGCTTGTGGTGTCTTGCGAAAAAGCCGTAACTGCAGCACGCAAGGCGAGTGTTAAAAAATGCGTTGTTCTTAATTCGTATTTTGCATATTTTGACAGGATCTGGCCGGAAAAAGAGCTGAGCAAACATCATCCATATATAAGATGCCGTGTGGAACAGGCAGAGCGGGCTATTACTGCAGGCGGGGATAAAATGGCAGTTATGCTCTTGGAGTTTCCTTACATATTCGGTTCCATGCCGAATCGTATTCCTTTATGGAAGGATGTTTTACTGGATCGTATCATAAAAAGTAAAATTATCTTTTTTCCAAAGGGCGGAACAAATATGATTGCCATAGAGCATGTCGGCGAAGCAATTATAGGGGCTCTGGAGCACGGCGAACATGGTGAACGGTATATCATAGGCGATGAAAACCACTCATATAATGAAATGCTGGATATGATGCTATCGGCCATAGGAACACACAAAAAAATAATAAATATTCCACGATTCATAGCTGTAATGGTAGGCAGTATGATCAACAATGGATGGAAGAAAAAAGGATTGGAAGGCGGGCTTGACGGCAAGTATCTGATGCGTGACATTTTAACCCATAATTTATTCTTTGATCCTTCGGATACTGCAAAAAAGCTGGGGTATAAAAGAGGAGGGCTGAAAGAATCGATTGCTGACACTATGAGAGCCTGTTATCCGGAAAAATTCTAAGACTGAAAAGGATTATATACTTATGAACCTTTTTAATTATAGATATACAAAGCTGGCTCCCCCAGGGTGTGAAATTTCGAACCATTTTTTAATAATATTAAAAGATTTAAGAGTTCTATTATCAGATATCTTTAAATCTTGTAGCAATGAGAAGTAAAACTGCCGCTGCTACTACCATCCAGAAGGAAAATTGAGATAAGGGCGGAACACTTACAAAATTACAAAAAATTCCCGCAGCTGCAAGAATCAGTGCTATCCACCAGGTTATATTTTTTGGTGCTGATAAGTGTTTCATTTGAGTACTCTCCTTTAATATTTTTATTGCTTAATAATTAATATAATACTTATTTTTTCCTATTTCTTATTTAATTTTTAAATCAGGACAGAAATATCAAAAACTTTAATGTGTTCTTACACCTATTAATAATACCAGGCCACCTACAACTATTTCTAATATTGCACGCCACAATTCCACATGAGCCCAGCCTATTGAAGGGAAAAGACCTAAAATTCCCACTACAAGCAAAACAATAGATGCGATGATTAATATTGTCCTCATGATTTTTCCTTTCTCACTTTAAAATAATTATAATAAATTTTATTGTACAATTAGCTTATACCTCAAATTCATCTTGATTGGCTTTTTTAAATTATTTCCTTTATTAAGACGTATATAATACTAGAATGTTTTAGTGATAGATAATAATGAATTTTTAAGATGCCTTTAATAAATATATCTAGTGGCTGCCC
>JADBLP010000136.1:0-11615 GCA_014894375.1 Actinomycetota bacterium
TTAAGAAATATACCCTATCTAGTTGGCTTATAAGATAAAAAATAGTTGGAGTTAGCCTATAAGCCGAGTTCTGTACTAAAAATACTTTGAGGTTCACCCCAACTGGGAGTTATCGAGTTCTTTATAATTTTGTGATTATATAGTGAGCAGCAAGAGGGGTAAAAATACAAAAAAATATTACCTATTTAAATTCTACTAAAATAAAAGTTCTACGCTAAAGGAGTGTCGCTAATTTAAACTTTTATTTCTTTAAATCTTAGGGATGCTGTTTGATTCTACAGCTTTATGGTAGTAATGGCCCGATTCTTTAATTTTTCTCTCTAATTTTAGAGATTTAAAATCTACCGCTGTAAGCCCAAATCTTCTTGAAGGTCCGTAGTATAGCTCATAATTATCGAAGGTTGACCAGTGGAAATAACCAATTACCGGTATTTTTTCATCACAGGCTTTCTTTATAAAAGTTAAATGATTATGCAAGCTGCTTTTCCTGATTTCATCATCATTTGTGCACGTTCCATTTTCAGTTATAAGCACTGGTTTTTTATATTTTTCATGGAAAAACTTGATTTGTTTGTATAATCCTTCAGGGTATAATTCCCACATATCATCATGAAATATACCCAGTTCATCCATTCTTTTTCTTCCTCTATCTTCGTAAGCAAGCAGGGGAAATTTATCAATAAGAATGCGCCCGTAGTAGCTAAAACCAACATAATCAATTTTTGTGCCTTTTTTAGTAAAATATTCATGTACGGTTTCGTTAAAAATATAGTCAAGGGATTTTTTTATTAGTTGTTGTTTTACACCTTTTGGATTCATAAATTCTATAACTATCTGCGTATGAGAGATTCCAACAAGTATATGGGGGTATTTCTCTTTTATATAATCATATAGCAAGCCGTGTGCTTTAGCCATGCTCGATATTGCCATTCTTCTGGCAACAGGATTGAATTTCTTAGGTGGGAACTCTCTTAAAAAATAAGCCAGGTTTATATAAGCATTCGGTTCATTAAAAGTATTTATAATATCAATGTACCCTGAAAAGACTTCAAGTGCTTTTTTTACATAATCAAAAAACCAGGTTACAGAGTTTTTATTTGTCCAGCATCCTGACCGGTAAAACCATAATGGATTTGCAAAATGGTTAAATACAAGTAATACTTTTTTATTGTTTTCCTTGAGGGTTTTAAATATCTTTTCGTAGTGTTTTATAGCGTCCCTGTCTAAAGGACTAAAGGGCCCTTTCTGGAGTTTAGACCAGTCCATGCTGAACCTGTATGCATTTCCAAGGTATAATATGTAATCGAGGTCTTCCTCATATCTGGTATAGTGATCTATTGCCAGATCCAGAAGAGTGCCATCTGTACCGATAAAACCTTTCCATTCGGTTTCACCTGCACCTTCTATCTGAAATGCAGATGTTGATGTGCCAAGTATAAAATTGTCAGGAAATTTTTCTGATACCAAACTCATAAAAAGTTAAAATCTGTTTATCAAAAATATTTTATTAAATTTTTATCCATTTAAAATTGCTTTATTAAAAATTTTTATTTCCTTAAATATCCAGATCACAGTTACAACTACTGACAGGAAATCAGAGACCGGAACGGACAGCCACACTCCATTCAGTCCAAAAATCAAAGGCAGCAGGAAAGCTGCAGGAATTAAAAACAGTACCTGTCTTGAAATAGTTAAAATAAGAGCAGGGGCTGTTTTTCCAATAGACTGAAAGAGTGCCCCACCTAACATCTGTACTCCGATAAACGGAAGAAATACTATCACAATCCTTAAAATATAAATCCCATCGTTTATAAGATTAGCATCGCTGCTAAAAAGACTGATTACAAATCTGGGAAAAATCATCATAGCAAGAAATCCAACCCCGCCAATAATAATAGTCCACATAACAGCCATACCCAGGACTTTTTTAACCCTGGGATAAAGCTTTGCACCATAATTAAAACCAACAACTGTGGAGAACCCCTGGGTAACTCCGATTAGCGGCATCTGTATCAGGCTTATCATCCTCAGGCCAATCCCCATTATGGCAATATACATATCACTTCCATAAAAGAGCAGCAGCTTGTTGAAAATAACAGTTATTATGCTGGCCATAGCAGTCTTTATAAAAGATGGAAAACCAAGAGAAAGGATTTCTTTCATGGCGGAAAATTTTACTTTAAATATAGATACATTTAGCCTGAAAATGCTCCCGCCAAAAAGAATATAAAAAATAACATACATTGAGCTAATCACCTGGGCGATAACTGTAGCAATCGCTGCACCTTTTACACCCATATCAAACACAAAGATAAATATGGGATCAAGAATGACATTTATTATAGCCCCGATTGCCATTACATACATAGCTGCCCTGGGATTTCCCTCAGCTCTTATATAATTATTACTGTTTATGGAAAAAGAAAGGAAAATAAAGCCAACCAGTATTATACGGGTATAATCTCTGGCATAAGGCAGCACCTGGGCTGATGCACCAAAAAATACAAGGCACTTATCCATAAAGATATAGATAAAAACCATACAGAAGACACTTATCAGAAAATTAAGCACAACTGCATTTCCAAAGACATTTTGCGCTATGTCTTTTCTATTTCTTCCAAGTGCTCTTGAAACTACAGATGCGCTTCCAACACCTATCATAGTCCCGATTCCTATCATAATAAGCTGTATGGGTAAAACTATGGAAAGCGCAGCAATTGCGAGAGAGCCTACACCCCTGCCCACAAATATAGTATCTACAACGTTATATAATGCACCTGTTACCATTCCAACTACGGCAGGTGCTGAAAATTTAAATAATAGATTTGTTATATTGCCATTTAGCAGCAATTCCCTTTTGGACTTCATATTCTCTTATGTTATTATGCTTACAATAGTTAATATGATTAAAACCAAAATATATTTATATTATTGATTTAGAATATCCCTGAAAAATTGATTCTTTTCTGCTTCGTTATAGCCAACAGCACTTGATTTTCCAAACCACTGGGGCCATGAATTAAAGGTAGTAATAGTAATATTTTCCCTGCTCATGGAAAGCACCACCGGTAATATCTGTGATGCCTGGATTAACGATATATTGGTCCAGACATATTGCCCCATTGTATTTAAGAAATTGCTTAGATTTCCAGAATTGACAATTGATCTTTTTTGCAGGAGCAAATCAGCCAGAAGCATTGCTGATTGTTTCTCTCTGGCATATGCGCCTCCACCATAAAGAGATCTGCCGTGTCTTGCCCTGGAAAGAGCAAGTGCCTGAGTTCCATTTATATGCTGCGTTCCCGGAGCCAGGTAACATCCGGAGAATCCGTCAGCTATATTTTCTTCAACTGTAGTATCAACACCGCCAAAATAATCAATAAGAGGTTTAAATCCATCAAAATCAGTTACAACATAGAAATCAATCTTTGCTCCCGTAAATCGCTCGAAAGCGCTTAGTGCACCGGCATTTCCACCTATTGCATGGTATCCATTTATTTTACGTCCTTCAAACCAGGTATCACGGGGTATGGTTACCAGATACATTTTATGGGTATCAAGATTCAGATGAACAAATATATTGATATCGGTTCTCCCGCTAACTCTTCCTCCTGGTCTGTCGGAAGCGCTGTCATCCCCCCAGATAATAAAATTAACTTTTCTTCCTGCCTGAAAACCAGCCGCTCCGCTTGAACTGTAACCCGAATATGTTGATGCGGTTGATGCGGTATAAGTTGGAGCACCAGCATAAGGTACAATACCATAGTTGTTGCAGAGCCCGGCAAATTCCTGCGACTTTAAAAATCCATCTAAAACTGATTCTCTGCTCATTCCGCCTGCCAGTCTTTCCAGCCAGGCTTTATAACCGCTTGCATCAGGCTCCCTGTTAAAAAACGCTCTGTAAAGTATGGTAACAAAAGTCTCATTTGAGTGATTCTTGCCTGTGAACTCTTCACTAAGAACAAAACCTTCTGCAGCATCTGCCCCGGTTTTAGAGCCATTTAAAAGACGTCCCACCCATTCATTCAATCCTTCAATATCAGGCTGCCTTCCCAGGCACTGAACATAAAAACGGGTTACAAAGCTTTGCACCTGCTCTGCCGATCCTCCGTCAAGAATGGTAGGAAAAAGAGTTAAAACCAAAACTCCAACTAAAACCACGATTAAAAAGTACTTTGTTTTGTAAAGTATTTTCCTTAACATAATTTGCTCCTTAAAAAATTAAATAATATTTATATTAAGTAAAAATTTTATACTATTATACAATCATTCTTTCAAGGTTGGAAACATTAAATATATTTTTTTAAAAGAGAAATCCTGTACATATGGATATCAAGAGGGATAATCAATTTGGACCTTTATGTAACCCGTACCTTTTAGTCTGCAGCACCAATTTCTAAGTGCCTGGTGCTTATCTTTTCAGCCAGCTTATCCAGGAGCTCAAAGTCTGAATCTTTAGGATGTTCCTTGATAATCACCGGCTCTATGATTTCAGCTTTTAGGGTAGATACAATATCCGCAAGCATATCTACAGTTTTTTCGCCCCATCCGTAGGAGCCTATAATTGAGACAAATTTCACCTTGGGTTTTAAGGCATTTACCAGATAAGCAGCATACACTATATTGGGATGCGGACCGGCCAGTGCGGCGGGAACTCCGATCACAACCGTAGCTGCATCCACCAGTGCCATTGCAAACTCTCCTATATCACCAGAATCTGTAAGATGGAAAACCTTAACTGTTATTCCTTTTTTGGTTAAAGATTCTTTGAGATACTCAACCATCTTCTCTGTGCTGTCGCGCATGGATACGTAGGGTATTATAACTTCGTTTTTTACCTTGTCGGAGGACCAATCCCTGTAAGCATTTACAATAAAATCTTTCTTTTCTTTATAAAGCGGGCCATGGCTTGGCGCAATAATCTCTATATCCAGGTTCTTAATCTTTTCTATGTTCTCAATTATACTGGTCCTGAATGACATCAGAGTCTCCGCATAATAGCGTTTCGCAGCATTATATATTTTCTTTTCATCCTGCAGGAAAAGCTCATTAGTTACATAATGAGAGCTAAAAAAATCACAGCTGAAAAGTATCTTATCTTCCTTAAGGTATGTGAGCATTGTTTCGGGCCATTGATCCCATGGAGTAAAAATAAACTGTAATGTCTTATTACCGAGAGAAACCGTATCTCCGTCTCCTACCATTAAAAATCTATCTTCCGGTATCGAAAGTAAATCTACAAGCGATGCCTTACATCTCTCATTTGTGACAATCTTAGATTCAGGATATGCCTTCACAAGCTCTGGCAAGGATCCTGCATGATCCTGTTCCGCTTGGTGGGATATAATGTAATCTATTTTTCCGGCAATTAATTCTTTCAGTTTGCCAGTCAGGGTGAAGTACTTTGGCGGATACACACTATCAATCAGAACAGTTTTTTTTGATCCCTTGACTAAAAAAGAATTATAAGAAGTCCCATCGAGAAGAGGTATCAGCTCGTCAAATAACCTTTTATCCCACCCTATAGCTCCAACAAAATAAATATTTTCTTTTATTTTTTGTATATTCATTTAAATCATTTCTTTTACTCTTTAAGTATATTCTATTACAACATTTAAAACAGTACAAATTTAAAAACAACCGCAGTTACTTATCTTTTATTAAGTTTTTAACCGCCTTACTGCCATAACAGCTTTTTTTATAAAAAAGGAAAGCAGAAATACTAGCGCCAGAAGTAAAATTATAGTTGCCCCCGATGCAAGATCCAATAAATAAGAAATCCAGAGACCGGTTATGGTTAAAATAATTCCAGTAACAATTGAGCTGATTATCAGTTTTTTCATATTATAGGTAAACTGCCTGCATATTGATGATGGTATAGTAAGTAATGCGATAACCAGGATGATACCCACAATTCTTATAAGAACAACAACACTTAAAGCCACCATGCAAAGAAGCACTAAATATAAAATCCTGTTAGGAATGCCTATTACTGTTGAAAATTCCTCATCAAAGGATGTTGCATAAAATTCCTTGAAAAATAAAACAACAATCAAAATTATTATAAAATCCATTACAAGCATAATATACAGGTCAGATACAGGAATAGTCAGGATGTTTCCAAATAAATAGCTGAAAAGATCCGGCGCATAGCCGGGGGTTAAATTAATAAATATTATACCTGACGCCATCCCGACTGCCCAGATTATACCTATTGCCGCATCTTCGCTTAATTTGCTTCTCTTACTTATAAGACCAATGGTGATTGCCGATAAAAGGCTAAAAGGAATTGCGGCAACAATCGGGTTTATCCCCAGAAGGTAACCCAAACCGATACCTCCAAAAGCTGCGTGCGAAATACCTCCACTTACAAATACTATCTTTTTTATAACCACATAGGTGCCGACAATACCGCAGGCTATATTAACCAGAACTGCAGCTATAACAGCGTTCCTCATAAATTCGTACTGAAAAATTCCCATTATTTCTTATGCCTCCCCAGTACTCTATGCGGTATTCCATGAGCTAATATCTCCACAGGACACCTGTAAGCTTCCTCAAGTTTACCCAAACTGCCTTCTTTTGATCCATGATAGAACAGCTTCCGGTTAAGGCAGAGAACGCTATCAATATAGATGGAAATTGCACCAATATCATGAGTTACAAATACTATAGCCATTTTCTTATTAAGCTCCAGGAATAATTCATAAATTGATTTCTGCGTTCCCGGGTCCACACTTGCCATTGGCTCGTCAAGCAAAAGCAATTCCGGCTCTCTTGCAATAGCCCTCGCTATAAGAACTCTCTGCAATTGACCGGCCGATAGCATACTTATATGCCTGTTTCTATATTCAAGCATCCCTACAGTTTCCAGAGCATCTAATGCGGATTTCCTATCTTTTTCTGAATATTTCCTTACCAGTCCCCTATACCTTCCCATAATAACTATATCAAATACATTAATAGGGAAATTTAGATCAAAATAGGTATTTTGCGGTAAATAGCCGGCCAATTTTCTGCCTTCTTCAGGATTTTTGCCAAAAACTTTCACTGTTCCCCTATCAGGTTTCAATAACCCCAGTATAATCTTAAGTAATGTAGTTTTTCCGCCACCATTGGGACCTATTATGGCAATAAAATCATTTTGCTTTATTGAAAAGCTTATATCTTCCAGGACTGGTATCTCTCCATAATAAAAGAATATATTTTTAAAATCTACAATAGTATTATTTTTTATTTCAATTACCCCCCGAAATAATTAAATTTCATTCCATGGCCCCGGCAAAGGCTTCTGCAGCTTTTCTCATATTTTCCAGATAATCTTTCTTAAGTGAACTTACAAGAAACACTTCTCCGCCAATCTCTCTGGCTACAGTTTCAGCACTTTTAATACTGAATTCCGGAGAAGCAAAAATCACCTTAATATTATATTCTTTAGCCTGGCTTATCAAATTTTCAATACCCTTAGCTGTCGGCTCTTTTCCCTCTTTTTCAATAGGTATCTGTTCTATACCGTAATCTTTTGCAAAATAAGCCCATGTAGGATGAAAGACTATTATCTTTTTATTTTCTTTTCCCGAAAATGTCTGGACAATTTCATCATCCAGTTTATCCAGCTCCAACAGGTAGCTGTCCAGATTTTTTTTATAATACTCTTTTCTTTGAGGATCTATTTGAACCAGACCTTTATAAATATTTTCGACCATTATTTTTGCATTTGCCGGTGAAAGCCATATATGAGGGTCAATTCCCTTAAGATAGCTTTTGGCTTCATCACTCTCATCATACTCATAATATACCGCAGCTTCACCATATTTATAGCTTACTGTAAATAACTTTACTCCTCTGGAACAATCCACCACAAGCATTTCCCCATTCATCTTAATTATTTTATCCATCCATACCAGTTCAAACTCAATCCCGGAACCAACTTTGGCATAAATTTTAGCTTTACTAATCTCCTCCAGCTGACCTGGAGTAGGTTCATATGTATGTGGGCTGGCTCCCGGAGGAACCATAACAGTAACTATCACTCTGTCTTCTCCAACTCTTTCTACAAATTCAGCCTGTGGCGGTATGCTTACTACAACCCTAATTTTTTCTTCATTAATATCTTTATCTGCCTTCTTGGTACAGCTTATAAATGTTCCAATTAAAAAGACTGAAACAATTATGTAAACTATTACTATTAATATACGTTTCATCTCTTTTTTGCTGCAATTTTAAAATAAATAAAAAATCTGCTTGTATATTATGGCAGATATAGCAGATACTTATTATAACATTTCTTATATCAATACTGTCAAACACTACATAAGATTAATAAAAATCCGGAAATTTATATAGCTAAAAGTATATTGCCCTCCTTGACAAAAGGCATAAAACTGATAATATTAAAACAAGTAGTTTATATATGTAAATCCACATATACACAAAAGTTTAAAGTCTAATAATATAATTTTGTCTGAGGTTAAAAAATGAGTAAAGAAAATTCAAATAAAATCATATACTTTGCAATTATCCTGGGAATATGCCTGGTAATAAGCGCATCAATCGGTTCTTTTACATTCTATAAGGTAAGATCACCTGAGGATACCCTTTCTGTAACCGGCTCGGTAAGAGAAAAGGTCACTTCAGATCTCGCTAAATGGACTGCCAATTTCTCAAGGACTGTTTCTACTGAAAATTTAAAGGCAGGATATCAAATGATGAAAAATGACCAGAGGCTTGTACTTAACTTCTTTGAAGATAACGGGTTTACTGAAGAAGATATAACAATCTCACCAATATTTATGGAGCAATTATATATGTATGATCCAAATGCTCCAAAAGAAAATGTCTTAAAGCAAATTGTAGAAATTCAATCAACTGATGTTGATAAGATTACCTATATGGCTAAAAACAACCAGGAACTCATAGACCAGGGAGTTATATTTGCTATACAATCTCTTGAATATTATTACTCAAAACTTCCGGAACTTCGCATTGAATTAATCCCGGCTGCAATAAATGACGCCAAGTTAAGAGCCCAGAAGATTGCTGAAGGCAGCGGTAAAACAATAGGAGTTATAAAATCTGCAACCCTTGGAGTGGTCCAGGTTCTGCCAGTCAATTCTACAGAAGTCTCAGATTGGGGAACCTATGATACATCGACCATTGAAAAGGAAGTAATGATACCGGTTACAGTGATTTTTACCCTGAAATAAAAAAGAAGGCAAAGTTTCTCAATAAATATAGATTGATACACCGAAAGATTACAACACGGCTAAAAGAAAAAACGAGGTGCTGAAGTCAAAGGCTGTCGCGTGGTTCTAATGACAGCCAAGACGAAGCGCCGAAGCTTAAGCAACACCGAAAGTGGCTTGCGCCACTAAATGTGCGATGAGAAAGAGTTAAATTATAAAACATATATCGCACATTGTGTGTTGTCGTTAGCAGAAACTATTTACAGCAAGTTACCGACAACACATCGGCGGAGCGGTTCAAAACCCCAAGACGCACACCCACGACACGTCAACTGCAAAGAGCGCGCTTTAAATCATAATAATCAAGACCGATTGAAGCAAGGAAACCACTGAATACGGCAAATTGATTTATATATTGTTCAATCTGTTTTTTATTGCCTTTAAAACAAGTTTTTTATCCACACCTTCTCTCGGTGGAATAGTATTTCCTATTTTGGTAGCAAAAATAAATCTATTCACCCCATTTATAGCTTTTTTATCATGCTTTAGCATTCCCATAATATCATTCAATTTCACTTGTTTAATTCTTGTTGGTAACCCAACTTTACACAACAAATCTTCAATCCTTTGAGCATCTTTCTGGTTCATTATACCCATCTTCACAGCAATATCATTTATAACTACCATACCAATAGAAATAGCTTCACCATGTCTATATGCATAATTAGAGGCTGCTTCAACAGCATGTCCAATAGTGTGACCATAATTAAGAAGTGCTCTAATTCCCTTTCTATCTTCTTCATCTTTCTCTACTATTTCTTTTTTTATTTTATATGATATGATAGATATATAGTCCATAAGTTTCTCATCAAATTCATTATCTAAATTCAATATCTTGTCATAATTATCTTCAACACATTTAAATAATGTAGGGGTAGAAATCACACCATATTTAATCACTTCAGCTAAACCTGACCTCAGTTCTCTTTTATTTAATGTTCTTAGCAAATTTATATCTGCAAATACTAGTTTGGGCTGATAAAACACACCTATTAAATTCTTTTGTTTTTTAAAATTTACTCCTGTTTTACCTCCAATTCCACAATCAACCATTGCTAACAATGTTGTTGGGACTTGTATATAATCAACGCCTCTTCTCCAAGTTCCTGCTAAATATCCACCAAAATCTCCTACTACACCACCACCAAGATTTAAAACCAGTATCTTTTTATCTTCATTATCAAATTTATTTATCTTATCATAAAATTTTTTGATATTAGCAAGACTTTTGTTCTTCTCCCCATCAGGCAATTCCTCTACTCCAATATCTTTATAACCTGCATTCTTCAAACTCCTGACTGTATCTGAAGTATATAATTTTCCTATTTTAGGACTTGTAATGACAAAAACACTCGTATATCCTAAATTTAGTTGTTTTATATGTTTTCCGAGGTCTCTTAGACAATTACATCCTACAAGAATCGAATAGGATCTTTCCCCTAAGTTAATCCTTATTTCTTCCATTTTCATCTCCATTTTAATTTTAATATATGGTCAAAAAACTTGAAAGGTATCATTTTTTAATAGGGATATTACTTTCAAGTACCTATTAAGATTAAATCATCTTTATATAGGTTGTCAAGTGCTTTTTAATAAAAGTAGTGTTAAGAATCTTTCGTACTTTTAACAAATATATTGAAAGGTGATGAGTTTGAATACAACTTGTGCCAAAAACTGTTGTTTTATTGAACGGACGGAATTTTTGGTCTCATTTTATTACTTCCCAGTGTCCACCTTTAGCTAATCCCATTCTCTTTAACTTTCCACTGGCTTTTAATTTGGCAATATTTTTTTCAACAGCCCTTGAAGAGATACCCAGTTTTTCAGCCATTTGTTTAGCACTAATCTTATTATCCTTGGTGATAAGTTCTAAAATCTTCTCCAAACTTTTCTCCGTATTTTTGAGACTATAAACCGGACGCTTAAATTTATAAGAACTTGCTTTCACATCCTGTAAATATAATACAGGAATTCATGCCGGAATTTATAATCCCTATTAAAAAATTGAATAAGAAACCGGTAAGAGCGGGTAGATATTTAAAATATTATTCAAATCTAGGAGCTTGCCCGAGAATAAGAATCTAAGTTTTTTACATACCACATACAGTATAGCAGTCTGCTGTTAGACACGGTATATTTTGGTTCTAACTTAAAAATATTTGTCCTCGGACAGGCTCCTGGTGGTATATTGTGTCTAGTTTTAGTAACTGTTATTTAGATTTTCGATTTTTTACTGCATTAACAATAGTCATAACCAGACCTATAATAAATAAGATCACAGCAATAATAGCAAAAAAGCCCCACATCACACTGTTCGTACCATAGATTCCTGGCAACATTGCTTTCCCGTTATAACTGGCACCAGCCAAA
>JADBLP010000015.1:0-3401 GCA_014894375.1 Actinomycetota bacterium
AATATGCCCGTCAATTTAAAGTAGATAAGTTTATTGCTATCGGTACCATCTGTGCATATCCTAAATTTACTACTGTTCCTTTTAAGGAAGAGGATTTATGGGATGGTTATCCGGAAGAGACCAATGCCCCCTATGGATTAGCTAAGAAGATGATGTTGGTTCAGTCTCGGGCTTATAGGGCACAATATGGCTTTAATTCTATCTTTTTGCTTCCTTTAAATTTGTATGGACCAAGAGATAATTTTAACCCTAAGAGTTCCCATGTTATTCCAGCTTTAATTAAAAAGTTTGTAGAAGCAGTAGAAAAGGGAAAAGATGAAGTAGTATGCTGGGGGACCGGGAAACCCACTCGAGGATTTTTGTATGTGGAGGATGCAGCAGAGGGGATATTGCTGGCTGTTGAAAAATATAATAAGAGTGAACCAGTAAACCTGGGGAGCGATTTAGAGATCTCTATCAAGGATTTGGCTGAATTGGTTGCAAAGCTTGTGGAATATAAAGGAAAGATTAGGTGGGATGATAGCAAGCCCGATGGCCAACCCAGAAGGAAATTAGATACCAGTAGGGCAGAACAAGAATTCGGCTTTAAGGCTAAGGTGGATTTTAGAAAAGGGCTGAAGAGGACGATTGAATGGTATAGAAATAACCGCTTTAAAATAAAGAAGGGATGATAGTTAATAATTGAAAGAAAAAATTTTAGTAATTCAGCAACATTTTTATCCAGAAGTCGCTGCTACCGGACAATTATTATTAGATTTGTGTGAAGAGTTAGTAAAAGCTGGTTATAAAGTTAAAGTAATAACTGGGAATCCTATCGAAATCCCTCAGGAAATACAAAGAAGAAATATATTAAGGAAAGAAAACTACAAAGGAATAGAAATATTTCGCCTTAAGAACACTGCTTTTAATAAATACAGAATGGCAGGAAGAGTTTTGAATTATCTTTCTTTTCATTTTTTAATTTTTTTTCATATGTTATTTTATGAGAGACCTGACCTGGTTTTTGTTTTATCTACCCCTCCTTTTATTTCTTTCTCTGGATTAATGCTAAAGGTATTTAAGAGGTCCAAGGTAATTTATAATGTTCAGGACCTGTTTCCAGATTTAGTAGTAGAATTGGGCAAATTAAAGAATAAGCAATTTATTGGATTTTTGAAAAAACTCTCTGAGCTGATTATAAGGAAAGTAGACAAGGTAGTAGTTGTGGGTGAATATATGGAGAGAAAGATAAGAGGGGAATTATTAAGAGGAATGAGGGTGGGTGTGGGGTCAAGTGCAAGTGGAAGTGCAAATGCAGGCGTGAAGAATGATCATATTATCACTATACACAATTGGGCAAATGGAGATAGGATAAAAGTTTTAAAGAATGAAGATGCGTGTGCTGAGAATAATTATCTTAAAAAGAAATGGGGATTAGAAGGAAAATTTGTGGTTTTATATTCGGGTAATATAGGTTATTTACACGAATTTGATACCATAATTGCTGCTGCGGAATATCTGACAAAAGAGGGAATGGAAGAGATTGTATTTGTTTTTATTGGAGAAGGGGTAAAAAAGGAATATATTGAGAGAAAAGTTAAAGAGAATGGGTTGAATAATGTTTTATTTTTTCCATTTCAGCCGAGGGAAGTTTTGAAATATAGCTTGGGGCTCGCTGATGTTTCTTTAGTAACTTTAGAAAAAGGATTTGAAGGAATGGTTGTACCGAGTAAAATATATGGAATTTTAGCAAGTGGAAGACCTGTAATTGCTGTGGTGGGGAGAGAAAGTGAAATAACTGAAATTATAAGAAAGGGAAGATGTGGAGAAGTAGTGAAGATTGGAGATTATAAGGCTTTATCGGAAAAGATAATTAGTTATTATAATAATCATAATAAGTGTTATGAGGAAGGAATTAATGGCCGAAAATATTTTGAAAAGAATTTTGATAGAAAAATTGCTACCGAAAAATATATCAAAGTAATTGAAGAAGTGTTGAAAGCTTAGGGTAGTGGGGATTTAAAAAGTTTTTAATAAAATAATTTTATAAATCCGAAAAAGCAGAAGGGGAGAACATATGATATTTTTAATTTTTTTAGTTTCGTTTACAGTTAGTTTCGCGGGATTTCCCATAATAATACCTCGATTGAAGAAGGCGGGGATTGTAGGAAAGAATATGCATAGTGAGAAACAGGAAGAGATTGCGGAGATGGGCGGGCTGGTTATAGCTGTCGGCTTCGGGGCAGGAATAATTTTTACAATTACTTTAAGGACCTTTTTTGATTTATTTCTTTCGGTTAGTTTGACCTCAATTCTGGCTGTCTTATCGACTGTATTGATCGTGGTGATAATTGGTGTTTTTGATGATTTAATTTCTATGAAGCAATGGATTAAGGCGTTTTTACCGGTATTTGCGGCTTTGCCTTTAATGGCGATTAAAGAAGGATATAGTGTGATGAGGATTCCTTTTATGGGGATGATAGATTTTGGTATACTTTACCCTTTATTTTTGGTGCCTTTAGGTATTACCGGAGCGGCTAATGCAGTAAATATGTTGGCTGGCTTTAATGGTTTAGAAGTAGGGATGGGAATAGTGGCGGTTGGGTCGCTGGCCATCATTGCTTATTTGATTGGGCAGACTACTTCTTTAATAATTTTAATGGCAACTTTAGGGACATTAGTGGCAGCTTTACATTACAATTGGTATCCCGCAAAAATTTTTTTAGGAGATGTGGGTACTCTAAGTATTGGAGCAGTTATAGCGTGTGCGGTGATTGTCGGTAATTATGAGACAGCCGGGGCTATTATCATAATTCCTTATGTGGTAGATTTTTTAATCAAGGCGAAAAATCGTTTTCCCTATAGTTTTGGGAATTGTAGAGATGGAAAGTTATATTGCCCTGATGGGAGGGCGGTAGGATTAGCGCAATTGATAATGAAAGTATGCGGTGGAATCAGCGAGCGTAATCTGGTGCTGGTGTTGATGGGGATTGAGGCAGTATTTGGGGTGATTGCGATATTGCTTTATGCATAGTTAGTTGGTTACCCGGCTAAAATAGTCGTTAGTGAACTCATTAGTATTTAGTATATAGTGAGGAAGAGATAAAATTCAAGATGTGGGTTGTAAGTGTGGGCGGCGGATACTAATAGCCCCCTCTCGTAGAACAGGCGTCCCCCGTTTTCACGAGGGCAGGCTCGCCTGTCTATTTATTAAGTTAAAAAGAAGGATAAGATTAGACAAAAAAGCCGAAATTAACTTTAATGTGTTATAATTAAATCCAAAGAAGAAGTTATATTCTTAAAGTTGGTGATTTTAATGATTGGTAATGATAAGATTAAAATTATAAAAAAAGTTTTAGTGGATGCATTGGCTCCTTATTTTATATATATTTTTGGTTCTACTGTAAAAGGCAGTGGCAGGA
>JADBLP010000105.1:0-11216 GCA_014894375.1 Actinomycetota bacterium
ATATAATAATTTATAAAATAAAATGTTATTTATTGTTAGTTATCGGAGGTTAAAATGAAAAAACCATTATTATGGGTACTTATATTAGCAATAAGCGTATCATTGGTAGCAGTGTTTAGCTCGGGTGGCTGTAGAAGAGTAAAAGAGCCGGTAGTAGAAGAAGTTACTGGTGAACCTGAAGAAGAAGCAGTAGCTGAAGAGGAAGAAGAGATAGAAGAAGAAACTACTAAAGAAGGTAAAATTGCCTTTTACTCCAACCGTGATGGAAACTATGAGATCTACATAATGAATGTTGATGGATCGGAGCAGGTAAATCTTACAAATAACCCGGCAGGTGACAGGTATTCTTCCTTTTCACCCGACGGGTCTAAAATTGCCTTTGCGTCCAACCGTGATGGAAACGATGAAATCTATATAATGAATGTTGATGGATCGGAGCAGACAAGACTTACTGATAATCCAATGGAGGACGGGTATCCTTCCTTTTCACCCGACGGGTCTAAAATTGCCTTTATGTCCGTCCTTGTTGGAATAGCTGGCATCAACTCTGAAATCTATATAATGAATGTTGATGGATCGGAGAAGGTAAACCTTACAAATAACCCGGCAGTTGACTGGTATCCTTCCTTTTCACCTGACGGGACTAATATTGCCTTTATGTCCAACCGTGATGGAAACTATGAGATCTACATAATAAATGTTGATGGATCGGAGCAGGTAAACCTTACAAATAACACGGCAGGTGACTGGTATCCTTCCTTTTCACCTGACAGGACCAAGATTGCCTTTGCGTCCGACCGTGATGGAAACTCTGAGATCTACATAATGAATGTTGATGGCTCGGGACAGACAAATCTTACAAATAATTCAGTAGCAGATGACTATTATTCTTCTTTTTCACCTGACAGGTCTAAAATTGTTTTTAACTCCGACCGTGATGTTGATGGAAACAATGAAATCTATATAATGAATTTTGATGGCTCGGGGCAGGTAGTAAGACTTACAAATAACCCGGCAGCTGACGAGTTTCCTTCCTTTTCACCTTAAGGCATTAGTTATCCTTCTTACTGTGGATTTATAAATTATTTTGTAAGAGCTTTAAGTGGTAAATGAAAAAATAAAACTTAAAAAACTTATTAAGTTTACAGTGATGAGTTGCCCCCAGAGTCCTCCCGGAGTGGCTCAACTCTATACCGATACCAAAATCAAGCTAAGGTTTGTATTCTTGTAAAAAAGGGTATATAGTACCGAAAGTGGCTCCACTACTATAGCTTAAGTAAGCAGTACTTTCCAAAATCCGTTGCTTTTTACAGTGATTTTTTATCTTCAGGTTTATCAAAATAAAGTTTTATCTCTTCCAGGATCCGTTACCTGGTCTGGAGACAAAATCCGTTACTTATTAATAGTTTTACACACGACTAAATGGGGCTAAATTTATAATAAATTTTCTTATCAAACCAGGCACAACTACAATCTATATCACCCTGGCAAATATTGACGTATAAAACAGCATGAAATTCTTTAAAGGGTTTTTATAAATTGCTTTTTAGTGTTAAAATTTTCCTAATAGGTTAAATAAATAAAAAATAATTAAGGCTAACATTTATTATTGATTATTTGATGAAAGATATGTATTATGCTAGACTTGAACGTTGAAATTACGCACACCACTTACAGCATTATGGTGAACGAATATAATGGTTAAAGTGGTGGAGGAAAAACCATAAGAATAGGGAGGTATTATTTTGAGTATTGTGACTATGAAGCAGCTACTGGAGGTAGGGGTTCATTTTGGCCATCAGACTAAAAAGTGGAACCCTAAGATGAAGAAATATATATATACAGATAAAAATGGTATATATATAATTAACCTCCAGGAAACACAGAGGCTTCTAATTGAAGCGTATGAATATATTGAAAAAGTTGCGAGTGAGGGTGGGATTATATTGTTTGTAGGTACAAAAAAACAAACCCAGAATATAATCGAATCTTATGCTAAGGAATGTGGAATGCCCTATGTTAAGAACAGGTGGCTGGGAGGCACTCTTACTAATTTTGAAACTATAAGCAAGAGAACAAAAAGAATTGATGAAATAGAAGAGATGGAAAAGTCAGGTATTTTTGAGAAGTTACCCAAAAAGGAGGTTCTGGGAATAAAGAAAGAGTATGAAAAGCTTCTATTAAATATCGGAGGTATAAGAAATATGAAAAAACTCCCCGATGTTCTTTATGCTATTGATCCTAATAAAGAGATGATTGCTATAAGAGAAGCAAGGAAGCTGGGAATACCTATTGTAGCTATAACAGATACAAATTGTGACCCTGATATTATTGATTTTGTTATTCCGGGTAATGATGATGCGATTCGTTCCTGTAATCTGATAACAAGCGTCATATGTGATGCTGTAAAAAAAGGGAAAGAGCGGAAAGTTAAGTCAGAGGAAAGCCCGGAGGAAAAAGAAGCAAAAAAGTCAGAAGAAGAAAAAACTGAAGGCGGTTTAGTAGATTTACCTGAAGATAATATATGGGTTTAAAGATTGTAGGGAGGAATAATGGAAATCAAAGCTGAATTGGTAAAAGAATTACGGGAGAAAAGCAGTGCTGGTATGATGGATTGTAAGAAAGCTCTAGTTGAGAGCAATGGAGATATAAAGAAAGCAGAGGAGATATTAAAAGAAAATGGACTGGCGAAAGCTTCTAAAAAAGCTTCCAGGGCTACTAAAGAAGGTATAATTGATAGCTATATACATATAGGCTCTAAGATTGGTGTAATGCTCGAAGTCAATTGTGAAACTGATTTTGTAGCCAGAAATGAAATGTTCAAGAATTTTGTACATGATATTGCACTTCATATTACAGCAGCAGCGCCGTTATATGTTTCAAAGGAGGATGTACCTCAAGAGGTGCTGGATAAAGAGAAAGAACTTTACAGGAAGCAAGCCTTAAATGAAGGTAAACCTGAAAAAATTATAGACAAGATTGCTGAAGGTAAGCTTAAAAAATATTATGAAGAAAATTGCCTGCTGGAACAGCCATTTGTAAAAGATAATGATATAAAGATTGGAGACTTGTTAAAACAGAATATAGCAATAATTGGTGAAAATATAGTGATTAAAAGGTTTGAAAGATATATCCTTGGAGAAGAATAATAAGTAATTTCTAATATTTTTTTGCTTAAAAGATAATAGGCATAGGATATATGGAAAAATTAAAATACAAAAGGGTTTTACTTAAGATTAGCGGCCAGGCATTATTAGGTGATTTAAATTATGGAATAGACCCAAAGGTTACAAATAATATATCCAGTCAGATAAAAGAGGTAGTAGAGTTAGGTGTAGAAGTCGCAGTAGTTATTGGTGGAGGGAATTTCTGGAGAGGTGCTTCTGCCAGTGCAAATGGTATGGATAGAACCACCGCTGATTATATTGGAATGCTGGCTACTATTATGAATGCATTAGGGCTTCAGAATGCGTTGGAAAGAATAGGAATAATTACCAGGGTTCAAACTGCAATATCAATGCAGGAAATTGCTGAACCTTTTATCAGGAGAAGGGCAGTAAGACATCTGGAGAAGAAAAGAGTGGTAATATTTGCCGGAGGGACTGGTAATCCGTATTTTACAACTGATACAGCTGCAGCGCTGAGAGCACTTGAAATAGAAGCCGAGATAATATTTAAAGCTACAAAAGTTGACGGTGTATACGATAAAGACCCTGTAAAATTTAAAGATGCCAGGAAGTTTGATAAATTGACTTTCCTGTATGTATTAAAGAAGAATCTCAGAGTTCTGGATTCTACAGCTACTTCCTTATGTATGGAAAATAATTTGCCTATTGTTGTTTTTGATATTACAAAGCCAGGCAATATAAAAGGAGTTATAATGGGTAAAAAAATTGGTACTTTAGTTACAAAGGAGTAAAAAATGAAAGATGCACTACTGGTTGATGCGAAAATTAGAATGCATCAATCCCTGGAAAGAACTCAACATGAATTCAATACTATTAGAACAGGAAGAGCATCCGTGTCTTTACTGGATAATATTTATATTGACTATTATGGCAGTAAAACTTTATTGAAACATATATCTAATGTCAGTATACCTGAACCGAGAGCTATTCTAATTTCACCTTACGAGCCAAAATTTTTAAAGGAGATTGAAACTCAAATATCCAAATCCGATCTGGGTATTAATCCATCAAATAACGGAAAAGTTATCCGGCTGAATGTTCCTCCATTAAATGAGGAAAGAAGAAAAGAATTAGTCAAATTAGTTAGGAAGATTGCAGAAGATGGGAAAGTATCAATTAGAAATATCAGAAGAGAAATAAATGATGAATTTAAAAAATTGGAAAGTGGAAGCAAGATAACTGAAGATGACCTGATAAATTGTCAAAAGGAAGTTCAGGAAATTACTGATGAATTTATAGAGAAGCTTAATGATTCTTTAGCCCAGAAAGAAAAAGAAATTATGGAAGTGTAGGTAGGAAGTACTTTGAGTTTAATTTCTTCTATTTTTTCTTCTATAAGAGTTCCGACCGTAAAAGAACTAAAAAAAAATAATATTCCAGAGCACGTAGCTATTATTATGGATGGAAATGGCAGATGGGCTGTAAAAAGAAAATTGCCACGGTCCGCTGGTCATAAGGTAGGGGTTGAAGCTCTCAGGGAAGTCATAACAACATGCGTACAGTTAGGAATAAAATTCTTAACTGTATACTCATTTTCAAGTGAAAACTGGCAAAGACCAAAAGACGAAGTCGATTTTTTATTAAATCTATTTCTGGAATCATTAAAAGAGGAATTGGAAACCTTGAACAAAAATGGTGTAAGAGTATTCTTGATAGGCGAGAGAAAGTTAATTCCCTATAAAATACTGGAAGCTTTTGAAAATGCAGAAAAGCAAACTGCAAATAATAATAAGCTTTTTTTCAGTATTGCTTTTGATTACGGCTCCAGGCAGGAAATCGTAGATGCGGCCAGGAAGATACATAAAGCAGCTAGTAGAAATGACATAGACATTGAAAAATTGGATGAAAAAACATTTTCAGATTACCTGTTTACAAAAGGTTTTCCTGATCCCGATTTTTTAATAAGAACTAGCGGTGAATATAGAGTAAGTAATTTCCTGTTGTGGCAGATTGCATACTGCGAATTTTATTTTGTAAAAACGCTCTGGCCGGATTTTAAAAGGAAAAACTTTCTGAAAGCTATTTATTATTATCAGCAGAGAAATAGAAGATTTGGCAGGTTGTGAATTTTTATGCAAGTTTTAACTACTATTCTCCAGTATATTCTGGCAATAATTGGACTGTCCATGATAGTAATAGTTCATGAGTTCGGGCACTTCTTAATGGCTAAGTTGAGTGGGATACATGTTGAAGAATTTTTTATTGGCTTCGGTCCAAAGCTTTTTAAATTTAAAGACAGGAGAGGTACCGCTTACGGAATAAGCGCCATACCGGTAGGAGGGTACAATAAATTATTGGGTATGGATAGAAATGAATCTATACCTCCCAATTTGAAGAATAAAGCGTTCCAGAACAAACCTTTCTATAAGAAAATGCTGGTCGCAATAGGCGGGGTCGGTTTTAATGTTATTTTTGCAGTAATATTAATAGGAATTATTTTAAGTTTTGCCCCTACGACAATCATTAGTTTTATCGAGCCCGAATCACCTGCCGATATAAACGGTTTTAAAGTAAGCGATGAAGTTATTGCTCTGAATGATCAAAAAATTGAGAGCTGGGATGATTTTTCGGAAGTAACAGAAGAGCATCCTGATAAAGTAGTAACCTATACTGTTATCCGGGGTGGAGAGGAAATAAAGCTGGAAGTTAAACTGGGTAATGTAGAAGGTCAGGGATATCTGGGAATAAGTCCACGGTATACTGTAAGTCCGCGGTATGCTATAGAAAAATTTGGTTTTTTCGGAGTAATAAAAGAAAGCTTCAGGATAACCTGGGATATAAGTGTCACTTACGTAAAGTTGTTTGGAATGCTGTTTTCAGGCAAAATACCTCTCAGCGAGGCAAGGCCGGTTTCACCAATTGGATTGGTAAGTTTGTTTCAGCAGTTTGCATCAATAAGTATGCAGGATTTTTTATTTTTTGTTGCACTGGTTTCTATTCTAATGGGTTTTGGAAACTTAATTCCAATTCTCCCTTTAGATGGAGGAAATATTGTATTAATCATAATTGAAGCTGTAAGAAGAAAACCTGTTCCCAGGAAAGTTTTGGAGATTTTTAATTCTGTAGGCGTATTTATTATGGTTTCCATACTAATCATTGGTTTCGTTTTTGATATAGTAAATCCTATTGATATTAGTAATTTGTAATAATTAAATACATAATAATCTCAAATGCAAATAAAAAGAAAAAAAACCAGGATTATACAGATAGGGAAATTGAAGATAGGAGGCGGCAGCCCTATTATTGTCCAGTCCATGACCAAAAGCAAGCTGGAGGATTTAGACGACATTAGAAGTGAAATAAAAGAGCTGACCGGCAGTGGTTGCGAGCTCATTAGAATAGCGATACCCGAAAAGATATCCATAAGTTATCTTAAACGATTAATTGATGAAGGGATTTTTTCAGTTCCAGTAGTAGCTGATATTCAATTTGATTACAGGTTAGCACTGGAATGCATGGATATTGGGATTGATGGGATAAGAATAAATCCGGGTAATATAGGTGGGCGCGAGCGAGTTGGAGAGATTGTAGAAAAAGCTAAAAGAAAAAAGGTTGCAGTAAGGATTGGAATTAATTCTGGTTCTATAGATAAAAAGATTTTGAAAGAAAATAACGGGAACATTGTCAACTCAATGATTGAAAGCGCGCTGGAAAATGTTAGACTTTTAGAAAGTTTAAAATTTAAAAATTTTAAAATATCGGCAAAAGCATCATCAGTTCTGGATACCATAAATGTATATGAGCTAGTATCAAATAAAGTTGATTATCCTTTACATTTAGGTGTGACTGAAGCAGGACCTAAATTCAGGGGCAGCATAAAGTCTTCAGTGGGCATTGGTATCTTATTGTCTAAAGGAATAGGAGATACCATCAGGGTTTCGCTGACCGGAAAATCAATTGATGAAGTAAAAGCTGCATATATAATTCTTAATAGTTTAGGCTTAAGAAAGGTGGGAGTGGATATCATTTCCTGTCCCACATGCGGAAGAACGACGGATGATTTAGAGCAAATTGTAGATGAAATTGAGAAGCTGACCGCAGATATAAAAAAGAATTTGAAATTAGCAGTTATGGGTTGTATTGTAAATGGACCCGGAGAGGCAAAAGATGCAGATCTGGGGATAGCCTTTGGTAAAGATAAGGCTGCAGTATTTTTAAAGGGCAGAGTGATTAAAAGAGTAGATAAAAATATTGCAGCTAAAGAATTAAAAAAGGAGTTAGAAAGATTAGTTTAAATAGGTAAAAGGGAGCTTAAATTGAAATTTTCTCAATTTTTTATTCCAACTTTAAAAGAAATACCTAGTGAAGCCGAAATACCAAGCCATTCCTTAGCTTTGAGAGCTGGACTTATCAGAAAAGTTGCATCAGGTATTTATTCTTTTTTGCCACTGGGATTCAGGGTCCTAAAAAAAATTGAAGAGATAATTAGACAGGAAATGAATAATTCGGGTGCTATCGAGTTATTTTTACCGATTATGCAACCTTCGGTTTTATGGGAAAAGTCAGGTAGGTGGAAAGAGTATGGTCCTGAAATGTTCAGGTTAAAAGATAGGAACAAAAGGGATTTCTGTCTTGGACCTACTCATGAGGAGCTAATAACCTATCTGGCATATTTAGATTTGAAATCATATAAAAATCTGCCTGTAAATTTATATCAAATCCAGGTCAAGTTCAGGGATGAAATGAGACCGAGATATGGGTTACTCAGAGCCAGAGAGTTTATTATGAAAGATGCCTATAGTTTCTGCAGGAACGATGATGATTTGGTGGTTATTTATAAGAATATGTACGATGCTTATTGCAGGATACTTGAAAGAATTGGTCTCCAGTACAAGGTGGTTGAGGCTGAGACGGGGCTGATTGGCGGGAGCTATTCCCATGAATTTATAGTACTTGCTGAAAATGGTGAAGAAAAATTGGTTTTTTGTCCGGCATGCGGTTATTCAGCAAATTATGAAATGTCAAAATCCATTTCTAAGACTGGTAAGGAAAATAAAGATAATAAAATAAACAAGTGTGGTGATTTTACTTATACGGAGCAGGGAGACAGATGTATTAATTGCGGGAAAGAACTGAAGATTGAAAAAGGAATTGAGGTTGGACATATTTTCAAGTTGGGCGATAAATACAGTGAAAAGATGGATGCCAGATTTATTGATGTAGATGGAAAGTTGAAGCCTTTAGTTATGGGCTGTTATGGAATAGGGGTCACTAGAATACTTGCAGCAGCGATAGAACAACTGCACGACGATAAAGGGATAATATGGCCGGCTTCTATAGCTCCATTTACAGTTAATATTATTGTTACCACTGAAAAAAATAGCGAGTTATCTAAAGCAGGCGACATGATATATAAGACTTTAAAAAAATTAAATGTCGAAGTTCTTTATGATGATAGAGATGTAAGTGCAGGAATAAAATTTAAAGATTCAGATTTAATAGGAATCCCTGTTAGATTTATTTTAGGCAGGAAATTTCTTGGCAGTAGATTAATTGATGTTGAGTATAGGAAAGATTGTAAGAAAGTAGAGTTACCCGTAGATACTATTCCAAAGTTTATAAAAGAATTTGAGGCTGCAAATAGCCTTAAGCTACCTCAAAATGAACAATCAAAAAAGTAAAATCAGAGGAATTTTAGAGAAGATTATTTTTAAAAATTCTGAAAACGGGTTTATGGTTGGAAAAGTAAGGTTAGAGGATAATAGTCTGGTAACCATTGTAGGAAATGCTTTTGAGCTTCAATGTGGTGAAAAATTGGAAGTGACTGGAAAATGGATTTTAAACAAGAATTATGGACAACAATTTGAAATTGAAAGCATTAAGACAACTGAACCAGCTACTGCTGTTGGTATCGAGAATTATTTAGGCTCAGGTTTAATAAAAGGTATTGGACCGGTAATGGCAAACAGAATAGTTTCTCATTTTAAGCTTGACACTTTAAAAATACTGGATAAAGAGCCAAAAAGATTAAATGAGATAGATGGTATTGGTAAAAAAAGAATAAATTTGATTTCAAAATCCTGGGAAAAACACAAAAATATAAGAGAGGTTATGATCTTTTTGCAATCCTATGGAATAAGCAATACTTATGCTACAAAAATTTATAATAATTACGGTGATAATTCCATAAATGTTATAAAGGTAAACCCTTATAGGCTATCAGAGGATATATTTGGAATAGGTTTTAAAACTGCAGATAAAATTGCATTAAAAACAGGTATTGAAAAAGATTCGTTGTTCAGGATAAAGGCAGGAATAATTCATTTACTAAAGTCTGCAGAGGGAGAAGGGCATTGCTACTTACCATATGAAGAATTTATAGAGATAGCAGAAAATTTTCTTTGCACGGAATTAGGAAAGATTATCGATGCTTTAAGTAAACTTGAAGGGGATGGAAGAATAATTATTGTTAAAGATAATGTAAGCAAAGTTTATCTGGCCAGTATCTATGATGCTGAAAAATACGTAAGTGAAAAAATTCTGGCGCTTTTAGGCGATGAAATGGAACATAAGACGAGGGGAAGCAAAAAGGATGGTATATACGATTTAATAAATAATCTGGCAGCAAAAGAAAGAATAATTCTGGATGATATTCAGATAAAAGCCATTGAAAAGGCGGTAAATGAAAAAATACTGGTTATAACCGGAAGTCCTGGTACAGGAAAAAGTACCATACTGAATTTTGTTATAAAAATTTTTGAAAAGGAAAATAAAAGCGTTCTTTTAGGCGCTCCAACGGGAAGAGCTTCTAAAAGGCTGTATGAGACTACTGGTAAGGAAGCAAAAACTATACATAGGCTTCTAAATTACAACCCAAAATTAAATAAATTTTTAAAAAATGAAAAAAACCCTATTAATGCAGATATTGTAATAATTGATGAAGCTTCAATGCTGGATATAAGGTTGATGAGAAATTTGCTTTTAGCCGTAAAACCTCAAACCTGTGTCATTTTTGTAGGTGATGTAGACCAATTACCCGCAGTAGGTCCTGGAAACGTTTTAAGTGATATAATCAGTTCAGGTATAGTTCCTGTAATTGAACTTAAAAATATATACAGGCAGGAGGGTGAAAGTCTTATTATACATAATGCCCATAAAGTCCGGGATGGCCAGTTTCCATATATAGGTAAACCAAAAAATAATGACTTCTTCTTTATTGAAAAAGACGAGCCGGAAGAAGTTGTTGATTTAATATTAAATCTATTAACCCAATGGATTCCTAAGAGCTTTAATTATAATCCCCTTTATGATGTCCAGGTTCTGGTTCCTACCAATAAAGGAATTGTAGGAGTTAATAATTTAAACTCCAGAATTCAGGATGTTTTAAATTTTAATAGTCAAAAAGTGTTAAGAGGTTCTGTACAGTACCGATTAAATGACAAAGTAATACAGTTAAAAAATAATTACGAGAAAGATGTTTATAATGGAGATATAGGATTTATAAGCGGTATAGATATGGAAATGGAAGAAATCACAGTAAAATTTGATGGCAGAACTGTTGACTATAGTTTTTTTGAGCTAGATGAAATAAGTTTATCTTATGCTATATCTATTCATAAATCTCAAGGGTCTGAGTTTAAATGTGTCATAATACCCATCTTAACTTCTCATTATATGCTGCTGCAAAGAAATTTACTTTATACAGCGATTACCAGGGCCAGGGAACTTGCGGTAATAGTTGGAAGTAAAAAGGCAATATGGATGGCAGTAAATAGAAATATTGTTGAAAAGAGATATACTAGTTTAAAGGAATTGCTTAGAAATTTTTAATGAATTCCTCTGCCAGTTAGATTATAGAGGAATTAATAAGATAAATTTATGGCAAGAATAAAAATCAGTAAAGATATACAGAAAGGGGAAATAGTGGTTACTTTTTCGTATGACCCTAAATTTGTTACGTTACTCATCTTTTGGAAGGTGGTACAGATTTACGGTATATTCAAGAGTTACTTGGGCATAAGAGTTCTAAAACTACAGAAATCTATACTCACGTTAGCCAGCGGAATATTGGACTGATTAAAAGCCCTT
>JADBLP010000058.1:0-3322 GCA_014894375.1 Actinomycetota bacterium
CTGGTATTTCTTATCTTACGTTTCAATTACTCACCTAAACCAATTATTGACAGAATTTTGGATTTTGGGGCAGGGAATAATCTCTGTAACATACTTATTATTTATGGTAATACCTAAGCAAAATTGCACTAAATTTGTTCTTTGACAATAGAAATCTGTTGATTCAGTAACTTACGGAGCAGGACAACCAGGTTCTCATTTCGATGATTGAATCGCCATTCAATCTCTTTCAGGTAGAGAGGAAAATAAGTCTTTGGAATACCTCGATACTGGTACAACCAGTGCTTGGCAAAAGACCAGAATCCTTCAATCCCATTGATGTGATTTCGTCCTTTGGGTATTCCCTTTTCTTTTAACACCACCACATGATTACCACGGATAAGAAGAGAGGTATAGGCAAACCAGTCATCCGTATAGTAGAGACTTCCTGTTCTGGTATATTTGGTGATAAAAGGCATCATGGTTTCTCTGGCCCTAGAAGAGATAGGGAAAGTTAAGACTTTCCCTATCTCTGGTAAATGCCAAAGACGATATTCTTCCCAGATGCCCCCCAACCACGTTTGCCTGGTCTTCTGCCGCCGAACATAGTCTCATCCATTTCGATCTCTCCTGAGAGAGGCTCCAGGTCTTTGATAGTATTTCGGTAAATGACTTCTCTAAACATCCTGAAATATCTCTGAATGGTTAGTTGACTGTAAGGAACTTGAAACCTCAGACGATAAGCTGGTACACCTAAGCAGAAATATTCAACCAATCTTCCTTTCCAGTAAGGAGAGATTCGGCTCTTTTCCCAGAGGTTTTTAGATGATTTTCTGGTTAGGCCACAATGACTACACCTGATCTGACCGGTGGAAAGTAACCACCATTTTGTACTGCCGCAGCGAGGGCATGTTTTCATGCTCCAAATATACTGTAATATCAACAGTTTTTCAATGTTATAAGTGCAACTTTAGTATAGCATTACCTTATTTATTAAGAAACTTCTTTAGTTTTGTATTTCTTAATTACCCGCAAAAACCCCGAAAACCCGAAACGTTTACGGAGTTATATTTCGAGGACCATTTATCCCTTCCAGATAGAGTTACTTTATTTAAAGAAAATAACTTTGCACCAAGAAGAATAAGCCCATCGATTATCTTCTATAATTTGTGCTCGCCCCTGGAAGAAATTTCGCCAAGAGCTTCGTGTTATTTTTTCGGTTTGGGTAATAATATTGTGGCAGTCTTTGTTGGAACAGTAATAGATTTTACAGACTCTGAATTGAGTAGAGCCTGACTCCATAATAATCTATAAGTACTATCATCTTTTAAAACCCCAAAATTAAGACCTGGAAGATACCACAGAAAATAGATTGCTCTGGTCATTCCTGAAGCCTTAATGTAATCAATCATTTCAGTTATTCCTGCTGCCTGTACTGCTTCATCTGTAGAATAATCATCTATATCATTCCAACTTAAACCAAATTCAGTCAAATATGTATGGTCAGCCCCAAAAGCAATAACCAAATTAGTTATATTAGTTTTCCAATCACCATAACCATCATGGTAAATATTTGATGCTAAAATATCTATATCTCCCCTACCTGATGCAATCCAATTAGGTATAGCATAGTCACTGCAAGAATAACTTATATTCCCATTGGTAAATATTGCTTGAACATCTGTAGCAACAGCTTTAAGATTGGTAATTATTTGAGCAACTGTAATTGTCGTTCCGTCAACGTGCGACTCTTCTTCATTCCCAATTCCAAATTCAAAGACCCCATTATCCTGAGCCCATTGAGCAGCGTCAAGAATACCCTGTCTGTAAAGTGGCCAAGTTGTAGCAGTAATTGCATAATCTTTATGAGTATTTGAAGATACTCCCCAGATTACCTTTGCACCTTTAGCAATTGCACGAAGAACTGCTGCCTTTGCCCTCGCCAAATCCCACGGGTCTTCATAACCTACAAGGTAATCCCTTAATTCAGTAAATCCATTAGCTAAAAGTATGTCTACACTATTGTCATCTCTTTCGATTGAGCCAGCTTCATAATCTTCGTGAATAAACATTCCTAAACCAGGCCATTTTTGCGGGTTTTCAGTTCCCGGTTGCTCTGTAGGTGCCTGAACCGAATCTGTGGATGAACTCTGGAAATTATTACTATTTTGATTGATATCTTCCTGGTTTTCTATATTCTCAATAGCTATTTTAGCTATGACTGCATTTACTATACAACCAGTTAATAATAACAAGGTTAGACAAAGAACTAATAATATGATTATACCGGTATATCTCATAACTTTTCTCCATTCTATGCATGTAAAAAAATAATATCCGATTATTTAAACATTGATCATCCAAGAGTGTAAATAAAAAAGCCAGCAGTCTAGCAATCTTAGCACTTTAAGTGCTTTAGACCCATAACTTTGCGTCCTATCCTTTCGGATAGTTTGCCTTTATCAACTTTCAGTGATAATTTATTCTCTTTTTAAATTTCCAAAATAACAAAGAAAATAGGTGTCTGTCCTTATTATTCTTTTTATTATTCTTTATTATAGTATTGATTCTTATTCATACTATAGTAAAGAACCGTTTCTTTTAAAAGTTGATTTTAGTTTACCATTTCCCGAAAAGAAAATAAAGAGATAAAAACGCTTGCCCCACCTTCCCATGCGCACGTTTTTGAAATTTTTCTTCCTTTTACTTTTCCCTTTATCAAATATTTCGATAATATTAGATTGTGTGAAGTGGGAGTATTCATATATAAGCAAGCCTATTGAGAATTCAATAAAATAATATGTGACAAATACACATTAGATAAAAATGAAGCAAGCAGGTCTTCTGCTTTAGAAAGCCAATTATCATTCATATAGGGCATTTTAACACTCAGTTAATGATATGACCATCATTAACGGTGATAAATTCTGCGTTAATTTTGATATAGTTTGATCTAAGGTGTAAATTAAGGAAAAAGAAAGAACACCATGCTACTATCAATAGGATTATTTTTGCTATTTAAGGCTTTTCCCTGCCTTTAAGTGTAGCCTATTTACTATCTTTTACTAGATTCCAGATAAAAAATGAGATAAACGAGACTGCAAAAGACACTACGCCAAAAGTATCCTCTCTCGGCCAAGTAGCAAAATGGGTTAATTGAATAGTTAGAGTTTCGGGGTGTACCAAAGAGACTGCGGCTATATATAACCACCCGAGTAGACCAAAAATAAATAAGGTAAAAGATGCTGCTTGAACTATTTTTCTCATAATGATATTCTATATTATATCATTTAAAAAAACAATAATTATTCAAATCTTATTTTTAATTTATAACTATAAGATA
>JADBLP010000101.1:0-16199 GCA_014894375.1 Actinomycetota bacterium
GATATAAGGTCACTGGCTATAAATGACCCTCGTGAATTTTTAAATAAATTTAAAACTCCCTTAATAATTGATGAGATTCAAAATGCCCCTCAACTGCTTCCATATATTAAAGCAGTTGTAGACAAAGAGAAGAAAAACGGGAGATTCATAATTACCGGCTCCCAGCAGTTCCCCCTAATGAAAAATGTAAGTGAATCTCTTGCAGGAAGGGCAGCCATATTAAACCTATATCCTTTTATGATTGAGGAAATAACAGGAAATTATATAACTGAAGAAAAAAGTATAGACAGTTATTTAAAAAATGCATCTAATAAAAAAATCCCCGGCTCTTTAAAAATTGATCTTGGAAGCTGGCTTCTTGATGGCGGATACCCCGGACTTTTCGTAAATAGCAAAATCTCAAAAAATATCTGGTTTTCCAGCTATATACAAACCTATATAGATAGAGATGTCAGGGGTAATATAAAAAATGAAAATCTAAATGACTTTGAAAGATTTCTGAAACTAATGGCAAGCAGAACTTCTCAGGAGTTAAGCTATTCCAATCTTTCTAGAGATATTGGTCTTAGCGTACCAACTATCAAATCCTGGATATCCCTTCTGCAAACAAATTCAATTATTTATTTGCTTCAACCATATTATAAGAATTTCGGAAAGAGAATAATAAAATCCCCAAAACTGTACTTTTTAGATACCGGCCTTGCCGCATATCTATCTGGAATCCAGACCAAAGAGCATCTTCTAGATGGCCCTATGGGAGGAGCGCTTTTTGAAACATTCGTTGTAACAAACTTCTTAAAAAGATTTTCAGCACTTGATATCAATCCTTCCTTATACTACTGGAAAAATATCAGCGGTATAGGGGTAGATTTACTGGTTGAGCATGGTAATAAATTAATTCCCATAGAGATTAAGCTTGCTTCTACCATCTATAATAATCACTATAAATCCCTGCTTAGATGGATTTATTATTCCAAACTGGATATAGAACTGGCACTTCTTATAACAAGTTCTCCTGTAGTAGGAAAGATAGCTAAAAATGTATATAACTGTAATTGGTATAATATTTAGGTAATTTAAGGTTATCTTTAAATTTGGATTTTATATGGAATATAGGATTAACTCCCCTAGTTTATGAAATTTCGAACCAGATATTAAAAGAAGTAATCAATTTTAAGGATTTGTTATACCTATTCAAGGATTTTTAATGGTCTTATCATGTTCCCCTATTGCCCTGAGAAATGTTTTACCTTCATGATAATTCCAGGTCATTCTAATACTCATATTAATACTTGTTTCAAAAATATCTTCTTTGCTTTTTATTTTTTTAGTTCTTAGGGATGGATGATAGGGATTTTCAAAAAGTATTTTTAATTTGGCTTTTATTGTCTTCTTTATATCTCCCGAAAATAATTTATAATCTTTTTTAAATCTTTCCGAAAAAAATATTTCCATCTTATTTTTCGAGTTTTTCTATTAAATCCTTAAATCCTTTAGCTTTATGGATTCTACCGGACTTAATATCTGCTTCAGCTTCTTTTTCCTTAGCCTGCCAATCCTTTGACCAGAACCATAGCTGTGATCTGTCTATAACCAGGACAGGTTTTATTACTATTTTGTCATCTTCCAGAGTTATCTCAAGATTATCGCCGGCTTTAAGATCAAGTTTTTTAACAATTTCTGCCGGCAGAGTCACTTGTGACCTTTCTCTTAGCTTTGTAACCATTCTCCTCACCACCAATTAAATAAGATTTTCTGATATTCGTATTATACTAAATTCAGAAATACAAGTAAAAGACATTTTTAAAAATAACTGGATAATATCATTAAAAAATTATTTAAATAATTCCAAAAATGAAAATATTTAATTTTAAAATACCTTCCGCATCTCACTCAGCAGTAATAATTCCAGTTGATGAACTGCTTTAATAAAATAATCTTTATTCTCTTTCAACAGATATAGTAGCCTTGGTAACTATTGCTGCAATAGCACCTATTGCGGCCCATACCGGTAAAAGTATCGCCCCAACTACTCCCAGGGTCAAAGGAATCTGAATAAGTGTTTTCCCTTCTTCACTTTTAATGGTAATTTTCCTGATATTTCCTTCTTTTATCAGTTCCTTGATCTTTTTTAGTAAATCTTCACCTTTTACCTCAAATTCTTCTTTATTTTTTTTAGTAATTTTTATCACCTACCTTTCAATTAAACTCATAAACTAAATATCAGCCAGGATTGGAACTTTAATTAGATTTTTAATATTTATATAAAATTATATCAGATTGGCTCCCTTATTTCTTTTTGCACCATTAGATTAATGATTTCATCTAGTTTAATATCATAATTATTATATGGTCATATTTTACACTAAATATTTTTTTTACAAGAATTTAGATAAGAATTTCGTTATGATACTACTTTTTGCTACTGGCAATCTCTTTCGCCCAGTTGGCAGCACGCTCCAACTCCCCCTCTATCAGCGGACCTTCTTTGCCTCTAACGAAGAAGCCTCCGGGAGACATAATAAGAGTTCCACCCTTTACTTTCAGATTGTTAGCAATTTTAGGTGCAGCATAGCCAAAGATTCTGGCAAATTTTGCTCCTACTCTAGTATCGAAAGCAGCTATATTGACACCCTTAGCAGCAGATTCCGGAATTTTGTTAAGGAAGTCTTGCATTACAGGCGTCGGTCTTCCCGCATAGGTCGGAGAGCCGACAATAAGAAGTTCAATCGATTCCAATTCGGAAAGATTTACTTCATCTGTACGAAGCACCTTAACCTCACCGGTAATAGCGCCGCCCATAGATTTTGCAATTTTTTCCGTATTCCCATAGACCGAGTCATAGACTATTACAGTTTTCATTGTAAACCTCCAAAATAGTTTAAAAATTCTTTCGGACTTAGAATTTTTATGTTCCCATATTCTCTTAAATTCAGCAAATGATTATCTCCGGAAATAATATAATCTGCTTTACTCGTAACAGCACATTCTATGAATTTATTATCATCTGGATCATCTTTTATTATTTCAATTTTTATTAAGATTGGTTTATATAAAATATTAACCTGTTTCTTAAAGAGGTTCAAAAGTCCTTTAAGTTCCGGCTCACAGGCAAGTCCTAATCTGGATAAAACTTCAAGATATTCCTCGAGTATTTCACCGGAAATACATAATTGTATTTTTTCTTCTTTCCATAGGTTTATTATTTTCCTGGGATTGCCTTTCTTATTAAAAAAAGATGATATAAATATGTTGGTGTCTATTACTACTTTTATTTTTTCCTGCTCCTGGCTTCTTTTATTTTTTTATCGATATCTTCCTGTTTAAAACCGCCGTTTTCGATTTTTTCTGAAATCCTATCCCAGAGACTGTCAACTGCAGCAGCAAAGTCATTTTCTACAGTATAAGCACTTACAAGTTCCCTGATCTTTTCACTCGCTGTCTTACCTTCAATTCTTGCAATTTTGGAAAACTTGCTTTTCAATTCTTCATCTATTCTTATGATTAGTTGTTTTTTCATAATTGTTAAGTTAATTTTTGTTACAGTTTTCTATTATATTGATTACATAATTTATACATATTGTATAAATTGTATAAATTATATATACATTATATAATTACTATCTTTTTTTACAAGTGGAAAAGGTTTTTTATCTAAAAAATACTTAAAATTTTATTGATATCTTAAAAGCATTTTATTAAAACTGTTTTTATCTTATTTTTAAAAATACCGTTATCGGTATTGATGGGATTTATGGTCAAGAATGCCGCCTCTAAGATTAGAAACTTCGAACCATATTTTGAAGAAATTAACTAAAATCGCAGGTTATGAATATTTCTTAAATTTAAATTAAATTTTCTTTAGATTCTCAAAACCAAGAAGATAGTCATCATAACGAATTGGAGACTCTATCCCAAACTCAGCAAGCAAATCCAACACCTCATTTACAGAAAGACCAAGCTCTTCCGCCATTTTTCCTATGGATACCTTTCCTGCATGATATAATTTAAGCCAGTAGAATACCCATCCTTCCTGTATTAACTCCCTGATGACTTCTGACTTTGCCTCTTTCTTTCGTGCTGACAATTTAGATATCTGCTCTATTTCTTCCTTGTTTAAACGCAGGCTCATTACGCTCATTTTATTTACCCTTTAGTTATATTCAAAATATCCATATTGTGATCCTTTCAGATTACAATTGTAATCAATTTTGATTACATAACCAACTACTTTTTTCTTTTCTTCAATAAACATCATAGTATAATCAGTTTCAAAGGTTCTTGTATGCTAGTATGAATCGGCTTCTCTAAGGTGTGAAATTTCCCTATTTTGCAGATATATTAATCAATGTCTATGCTTACTTAATGGCTCTTCAATATTTCGAGTAATTTTACCTGTCTTTACATCTTTTACTTTTTCTTGATAACTATCTTTTTCTTTATCAATAATCCTTGTTTTATTAATACCTTCAGGATGTTTCCTTTTATCTCCACTTGGAAACCAACCTTGAATAATTTCTCTGATAAACTTTCTAAAACCCTTCCGTTTTTGCCTTGCCTTTAAATTCTCCCTTATAACTATTCTTTCTTCTATAGCTATTTTTATATTTCTATTAGCAGAACCACAAAATGGGCATGGTTTTGATCTGCTTCTAATTCTCTTCCACATTTTTGACAAAAATATTTTTTTGAAATCATTTTTATTTCCCGGACTACCTTCCTCCAAGATAGCTATATTTAAAATAAATCTCAAGTTAAAATAAAAATTGCCCAGTAATGGACTTCTTTGTTTGGCTCCCCAAATAGGACTCGAACCTTTTAAAATAACAATTTCAAATAACTTGCATACATCCATATAGTCAATCAAAACTAAACCAACAGTTTCCCATTCTTCAATCTCTTTATCAGCATTGGCACCACTTCAAATATATCCCCTACTATCCCATAATTAGCTACCTTAAAAATAGGGGCACCTGGGTCCTTGTTTATGGCAATGATGATATCAGATGTCTGCATACCGGCAAGATGCTGAATTGCCCCGGATATACCGCAGGCAATATACATCTTGGGATTGACAGTCTTCCCTGTCTGACCGACCTGATGGGGATAGGATATCCAGCCTGAATCCACTGCAGCTCTTGACGCTCCTACCACTCCTCTAAGCAAGCCCGCAAGCTCCTTAAGCATTGAAAACTTCTCACTACCGCCCAGTCCCCTGCCGCCGGATACAATCACATCATAGTCGGTAATGTTTATATTCTCATTAAGCTCTTTCTCTGTGCCAAGCAGCTTATATTTACTCTTAAATTTGGACTCATCAATTTTTATATATTCAATCCTATCCTTGTAATCCCTCTCACCCTTAGCAATCTTTTTCTTTTCCATAACATGGGGCCTTACCGTTGCCATCTGGGGCCTGGCATTCCTGGTAATGATAGTTGCCAGTATATTTCCTCCAAAAGTAGGCCTTGTCTGAAGAAGTATTTTCTTTTCCTCATCTATTGCCAGCCCGGTACAGTCGGCAGTTAGTCCCGTTTTTAAGATTGCGGCAACTTTTGGGATTAAAGTTCTTCCAAACCAGGTGGCTCCAGCCAGAAATATCTCCGGCTTGTATCTACTTATTACCTGCACCAGAGCTTTTGCAAAAATATCATCAAGATTATCGGAAAAAACAGGACTGTCTATAAGATACAGCCTGTCCAGGCCGTACTGAAAAGCCTCCAGAGCGCTCTTTTCAATGCTGCTGCCGATGGCAACTGCAGAAAGCTTTACGCCCAGTTGATCTGCAAGCTTTTTGCCTTCACTTACAAGCTCGAACCCAACATCTGCTATCCTGCCGCCATTCGCTTCAAGATATACACATACTCCACTGTAATCTGAAAAATCTTTCTCCTCTTCTTTTAGGCCTGTAATTTCTATGGAATTAAGCTTACAAACTTCAATACAGGCTCCGCAGAATATACAATTTTCGTTTATCACAGCCTTGCCGTCAACTATTTCAATGGCATCATACAGGCAGACTTTTTTGCAAAGACTGCATCCGGTACAAGTCTCTTTATTTACTTTAATTTCCATAGACAGCAAGTCCTCCTGCTAGATAACATTTAATTCTTTTAACTCTTTATACAACTGCTCAACCTGCTCCCCGGGGCTGCCTTCAATCATTTTTATCTCATGCTTTATTTTCGGGGTGAATATCTTTACCACCTGTGTATATGAACCGGAAAGCCCCACCTCATCTTCATCTGCTTCAAGCTGTTTTGCATTCCATACAGGTATTTCTGCACTTTTTGCCTTCATCTTTCCCCGGAGTGAGGGAACCCTGGGAATATTGATGTCCTTTACCACCGATATGGCCGCAGGAAGATTTATTTCAAAAGTCTCGTACCTGTCTTCCATAAGCCTCTTGACCTTCATCTTATTTCTGTTAATTTCAAGTATGCTGCTGGCATATCCTATAAAGGGAATGTTTAATCTCTGCGCAAGTTCAGGCCCCACCTGGCCTGTGTCTCCATCTAAAGTCTGCTTGCCAAGTATAATCAACCTGCAGTCCCCGATTTTATTTATGGCTTTTGCAAGAGTGGTGGAAGTAGCCCAGGTATCGGCTCCGGCAAATGCCCTGTCCGAAAGAAGGATTGCCCTGTCGACTCCCACCGATATGGCTTCCCTCAGTATCTCTTTAGACTGTGGCGGTCCCATAGTCAAGGCAATTACCTCTACCTCCTCACTGCTGGACCTTTCCCTTATCCTTACCCCTTCTTCAATAGCATAAGCGTCAAAAGGATTTATTATATTCTCTATTCCTTCCCTTATCAGGGTATTGGTTTCGGGATCAATTTTAATTTCCGTTGTACCCGGTACCTGCTTAATACATACAACAATTTTTATTCTAATCACCTGCCCACATAAATAAAAAATTTTTCAGTTACATTAAATTCAGTTATATTAGAGAATTTTTTTAATCCTTAAAATCTTCGGGAATTCTTTAATTTTTTTGCCCTTAGCTTTGCCGCTTTAACTTTTTTAGAGCACTCCCCTTTTTATCATATCAAGGGCAACTACATTTCTCAGTATCTGGTTGGTTCCTTCATAGATCTGGGTTATCTTTGCATCCCTCATCATCTTCTCTACAGGATATTCCTTCATAAAACCATAACCGCCGAATATCTGAATAGCATCAGTAGTAACTTTCATAGCCATATCAGATGCAAATATCTTTGACATTGAAGAAAGCCTTGTAACATTCTTTTCTCCACTGTCAATTACTTTTGCCGCATGATAAACAAGCGCTCTGGCGGCTTCAATATTTGTAGCCATATCAGCAAGCATATGCTGGATTGCCTGAAAAGAAGATATCGCAGTGCCAAACTGTTTTCTTACTTTAGAGTAGTTTAAAGCCTCCTCTAAGGCTGCCTGGGCAACCCCCACAGCCTGGGCGCCAACTGCAGGCCTTGACTGGTCAAAAGTCTTCATAGCAATTATAAAGCCCATTCCCTCACCGCCCAGTACGTTTTCTCTGGGCACTTTGCAGTCTGTAAATATAAGCTCTCTTGTAGCCGAAGCTCTTATACCCAGCTTATCTTCTTTTTTCCCGAATTCAAAACCATCAGTTCCCTTTTCAACAATAATAGCGCTTGCGCCCCTTACTCCTTTTCCAGGGTTGGTCATGGCAAAAATAACATAAATATCAGCTTCACCGCCGTTTGTTATCCACTGCTTGGTTCCATTTAAAATATAGGAGTCCCCGTCCTTTTTAGCGGTTGTCCTTATACTACCGGCGTCGCTTCCTGCTTCTGCTTCCGTCAGACCGAAGGCAGCAAGTTTACTACCGCTTGCAAGCTGGGGCAGAAACTTTTTCTTCTGCTCTTCACTGCCGGCGACAAGTATGGGTATAATACCCAGACCAGATGCGGCATAAGAAGTAGCAACACTAAGATCACCCCTGCTCAGCTCCTCGGTTGCCAGGCAGACTTCAAAAATACCGGTACCCATACCTTCATATTCTTCCGGAATGAATAACCTGAAAAGATCACTTTTTCCGATCTCATTTATTATCTCCCAGGGAAATATTCCTTTCTCATCCATTTCAGCTCTTACAGGAATTATTCTATCCTTGACAATCTGACGGCAGATATCCACTATCATCTTTTGTTCTTCTGTTAAAAGGTATTTCATAAATCCCCCGTTTATAATTAATTATAAAACCATTTTATAAAAAGACGCTGGTATAATCCAATAGTTTCACTATTTTGGTCTCTGGCTAGCCCCAGAGGTAAATTTCTGCGGTGAAACTTTATACATATTGGAGCGTCTTACCTAAAAGACTTTAAAGCCTAAGTATATAACTTTTTTAAGGACAAATACTTTTTTATAATCCAGGTCTAATTGAGAGGTTTTATGAATAATACAACGAATATAGAAAATACAGGTGTAGGAGTTAAATCCTATGACAATAAAATTACCACCAGTCTGGTATTCTCCTTAATCTTTGCAGTCCTTATGGCAATCTCGGCAAATTCATTTGTATATCTTCCTTTTACACCGGTTCCAATTACCATGCAGGTTTTAACTGTGCTACTGTCCGGGATATTCCTTGGCAGCAGGTGGGCTCTTGCCAGCCAGACTATATATGTTTTTATGGGTCTTATGGGACTTCCGGTTTTCAGCGGGTTTAAAAACGGAGCTATTGCCCTGGCCGGACCCACAGTCGGGTATATTGCCGGATTTATGGTTGCTGCATTTGTCACCGGATATTTATATGAAAATTCAGGCAAAAGGATTAATAATAATCCTTTAAGAAACTTATTTGCCGGTTTCATTTCCTGTCTTGCAGGAGTGGTAGTGATTCATATTTTTGGATTCATTTATCTATTTGCCTACCTCTTTAGCCTGACAGGCACTCAATCAATTTCAGATACACTTACCAAAACCTGGAAATTAGGTACACAGCCTTTTATAGCAATAGAATTCCTAAAAATTCTTATTGCACTGTCTATTCTAAATTTAAACAAGATTAAAAAATGAGAAATATAAAAATAAACGACATCACCATAAGGGATATATTCCAGAATATGGACCTGGGGTATATAGATACCCAAACACTCGATATCATTCTAGAACATTTTAACAGTATAAAATATGACAGCCTTGAGATACTGGGCTGTTCAAGCTTTGAAAAAATACTTGAAAGCAATCTCAGTATGGCACCGCTGGAAGTTGCTTCTTATATTAAAAATAAGATTCCATCCACTCCACTGCAGATACTTATAGGAGCAAGAAATCTCGGGGGACTGGAAGTTTATTCAAACAGTATTATTAAAAGATTTATAAAGCAGTGTGTAAAAAACGGGATTGATATATTCAGGGTATACGACTCATTAAATGATCTGGAAAATTTAAAATACACCATATCTACAGTCATAGAAAATGGCGCAGGGTGCCAGGGAACTATAATATACGACGATCTGCAGGATACCGGCTTCTATATAAAAACTGCAAAAAAGCTAAGAAGCTATGGCTGCACAAGCATATGTATAAAAGATGCCGAATCGACGATACTTCCCAAAAAAGCAGCAGAGCTTTTTGCAAGCTTGAGCAGCGAAATTGAAATTCCCAAATTTTTTTGTGCTTCAAACTTAAGGGGGCTTCAAATATTAAATTATTTTGAAGCATGCACTAATGGTTGTGATGGAGTAGACTTGAGCCTTCTGCCCTCTTCATATAATGATTGCAGCCCAACAGTCTTTTCATACATTCTAAGTTTAAAAGATACAGACATCTCACATAATCTGGATTATTTAAAAGTCGTCCGGTTAAGTGAAAATATAAAAAAATATATCTATCCGTATATAAAGCAGGATTTATTTTCCACAAAGTTTATTCTTAACAATACCAATAAAAACCTTCTCCCAAAATGGCTAATTTCAAGTATCGGTAATCAGCTGCAGGAAATTGGTGAAACTAAAGCAATAGATTCTGTACTGGAAGAAGTTTTCAAGATAAAAAGCGAAATAGGCAACCCTTCGCTTTCCACTCCCATAGGCCAGATTATAGGGAGTCAGGCTATACTTAATACTGTTATTTCTGACTTTAGATGGGAGATTCTATGCGATGAAATAAAAAAACTTATATTGGGGTATTTTGGAAAGCTTCCCAGAAAGATAGATAAAAAAATTCTTGAAAAATTAGAAGATACAGCAGGCGAAGAAAAGGGCAAGGTCAGTCTGGAAGTTGAAGATATCTACGAGCAGTGCAAAAGTGAGCTGGAAAATCTTTCAGATAAGGATGAGGATATTTTAAGTTACTGCTTCTTTCCGGAAAAAACCAAAAAATTTCTTGAGAAAAAAAAGTACAGCCAGGGAAAAACTCCGGCAGAAAAAGATCTTGATTTTACCAAAGCAGGACTTACCTTCAATGGCAGTAGGGTTGATTCAATTGCTAAATTAGGGAATCTTGATATCAAAAAATTAAGGGAAATAACCAGCCTGGTTGAAAGCAGTAATATAGAAGAAATAAAGCTGGAAGTAGAGGGCGTGAAAATATCCATAAATAACCCTAAATTCAGACTGCCAGAGCAGGGCACAAGAAAGGAAGAGGAACCAGAACCTGCAGTAAAAAAATCTGACGATTTAGCGGAAATCAAATCTCCTATTGTAGGTACATTTTATACCTCACCTGGCCAGGACTCCCCACCATTTGTAAATGTTGGTGACAGGGTTAAAAAAGGTGATACGCTGTGCATAATAGAAGCTATGAAGCTTATGAATAAGATTAACTCGGAGTATGACGGCCAGATAAAAGATATTCTGGTTTCCAATGAAGATGCTGTAGAATTTGACCAGACATTAATGGTTATAAGGAGAGATAAAAAGTAATTTTATGTTTAAAAGGATATTTATAGCAAACAGAGGAGAAATTGCAGTAAGAATAATCAGAGCCTGCAGGGAACTTGGTATCGAAAGCGTTTCAGCATATTCAACCGCAGATAAGAACTCTATCCATACAAAACTTTCAGATAAAAGTATCTGCATTGGTTCTCCCCCTCCGGCCAAAAGCTATCTTAATATAGACAATATAATTACTGCGGCACAGGTCACAGGCTGTGATGCGATTCATCCGGGATATGGATTTCTGGCAGAAAATTCCAGATTTGTAGATATCTGCAACCAGAATAATTTAATCTTTATAGGACCTCCAGCTGAAGTAATTTCACTTGCAGGAAACAAATCCAAAGCCATAGAGGTTATGAAGAGAAATAAAATACCGGTTATACCGGGATCATCCGGCAATGTAAATAGAATAAAAACAGCATTGAAGTTAAGCAGACATCTGGGCTATCCGGTAATTATAAAGGCATCTTTCGGCGGCGGCGGGAAGGGGATGAGGATTTGTAATGATAAAAAAGACCTGATAGCTCATTTTCCGCTGGCAAAATCTGAATCCGAGTCTTCTTTTGGAAATGGTGAAGTTTATATAGAGAAATACATTCCAAAACCAAGACATATTGAATTCCAGATTATTGCAGATAATTACGGCAATACCGTATGTGTGGGAGAAAGGGAATGTTCTATTCAAAGAAGACACCAGAAACTTATCGAGGAAGCACCTGCAGTAAACCTGCCAATCAAAACCAGTAGGTTAATGAAGGAATTTGCATTAAGAGCTGCCAGGGCTGTGAATTATAAAAATCTGGGAACTATAGAATTTCTATTGGATGGTCAGAATAACTTTTATTTTATTGAGATAAACACCAGGATTCAGGTAGAACACCCTGTAACCGAAATGGTAACCAGTATCGACCTTGTAAAAGAACAGATAAGAATAGCTTACGGCCAGAAGATTGATAATCTGAGAGAAGATTATAAACCACTGGGTCATTCTATAGAATTCAGGATTAATGCTGAGGATCCGGACAATGATTTCAGGCCCTGTCCCGGAAAGATAACAGAAAGTTTTCTGCCCGGTGGGCCCGGCGTAAGAGTTGATACTTTTATCAGTCCAAATTGCGAAGTCTCACCATTCTATGATTCTCTTATAGCCAAGCTGATAGTCTGGGATAGCACCAGGGAGGAGGCAATCTTAAGATCGATAAGAGCCCTGGATGAATTTAGGATAGAAGGCATTAAGACTACAATACCCTTCTATAAAAAGATTATAAAAAATAAAAATTTTATATCAGGAAATATTCACACCCATTTCATTGAAGAAGAAATAAAATGATATTAATAATTATAAATTTCCATAAGCAGGCCTTTCCTATCCCTTAGATAAAGAGTGTCATGATCATTATTCCATATAGGTTTTGAACTGCCCCAGTAGAATTTAACCTCACCGTCTTTGCCGCTTCCTGTATAAAGATATATGGTAGAGCCGGGTTTAAAAATATACCTTCCAAACTTATAGATACTGGTTCCGCTGTCCTTTACTGTCCAGCCATCAGTGTTAACGACATCATCTCCTATATTCTCTATTATCACATACTCATCATTTAAATTCAGATTATCATTACCACTGGCATCATAATTGATATCAATCTTTACAATATCTATTTTTGATTTCTCCCACAAACCCAGATTATTTGATCTTGCATAGCGTTCTGCCGCTAAAATATTTTCCGTATATTTTACATCGGGAGGATAAGTGTATGCATTTGCAAATCCTCTTTTTACCATCTCAAGATTCACAAATAGACCGTCCATGTAGACATATCTTAACAACCGGTCATATTTATCCACTTCAGATATGTCTTTTTCTAAAACAACCTCCTTGCCCAGAACCATTGCTTCCAAAACTTCTCTGGCCTCTCCATAAAAATACATTCCATACTCAGGAGTATTAATTCCAATTAATCTTACCCTGCTGTTATCTGAAAGGATTATGGTATCACCATCTACTACTTTCTTTACTATAAAATTACTGCCGCTGGTATCATTATCACTTCTGCCACTACTGCTCCCATAATCATAATACAGGCCGCAGCCGCAAAGAATAACTATATAAATTATTATTAAAAGTGGAAGCAAATAAGTCTTATTTGTTATTTTTAGGATAGCCATTTATTTTTACTTTTTGCGCAGTTCTAAAAACATCTTTCTTGCCTTATTACTCAGCCTGTTTTCAAAAGAAAAAAACACTTTATCAGAATTTTTTTTAGAGCGGTCTATTTTTTCCCTTATCTTATTCTTTAAATCTTTAATCTCCAGACTAAATTCCCTGCTGGATTTCCTGTAAATATTTTTCCTGAAAACTACTTTCTGCTGCATGTAATCAGATGTAACCACAAATATTCTTCCATACCCGGTTTCCTTACATGCCAGTTCTTCAATAACATCATCAGCAGTTTCATTTTTTCTTGAATAAATAACCTTTATATCATCAACAATCTGGATACTCCTATTTAGATTATCGCTATTTCTGGCATCAAAAACAACAACCATATCGCAATTCTTTTGATTTTTATACCAGGTAAGATCCGATATTAGTTTTCCCCTTAGATACATTAAATTTTCATTGCCCAATTTGCCGGCTTTGAAAAAATTAAATATAAAATTATGTCCATCTACTATTACCAAATCTCTAATATCAATTTTCTCTCTCAATTTACTCCTGTACCTTATATAAAATAATTCCACTTGCAACTGAAACATTTAGCGACTGCATTCTGCCGCTAAGTTTAATAGAAATCATAATATCACAACTGGCGCTGACCAATCTACTCATTCCCTTATCCTCACTTCCAAGAACCAGTGCGAGTGGAAGTGTAAAATTAACTTCATTTAAATATTTTACTTCCGGAGTTATATCCAGTGTTGTTCCATAAATCCAGAATCCCTTATCTTTTAATTCCTTTAAAGTTCTGACAATATTTACTACTCTGAATATTTTTATCTCCTCAAGGGCGCCGGCGGAAATCCTGCTAACTCTTTCATTTAAAGCCACGCTTCTTCTTTTGGGTATAATAATTCCTTCAAAATTAAATGCATTACAATTCCTTATTATTGAGCCAAAATTCCCAACATCAGTTACACCATCAAGGACGATAAGCTTACTTTTACTATCGGTCTTCTTATTTAAATACTCATCCAGGTTGCAATAATTATAAGAGGATACTCTGGCACAAATACCCTGAGAGTAAATATTCTCGCTGGAGATTCTATTAAACTGGCCGGGTTCAAGCTCCAGGGTACCTATATTTTTCTTTTTTGCTTCTGAGATTATACTCTGCATTTTTGAATTTATTTTTCTTTTCTTATTAAGGATAATTTCGTATATTTTTCTATTGCCTGCATTTCTGGTAATCAGTGAATAAATAGGATTAATTCCGTATAAATATTCGTAATTTATATTTTTATCCATAGTTATCTTTTATAATTTTTACACAGAATGATTTATGTGAAAACTTAAGAACGTAACTCTTTAATAAGAAAAATCTATATCAATGCCTACATCACTATGAGATGAAGAACCACTAGCAGGGGAATCGTGATGTTCTTCCGATATACTGCTCCTGCAGGCGAGTATTGAATTTTTATCTACGTCGCTGATTTTACCTGATTTATATATACAAATTAACCCATTCGCAGCAGCCTTTCGCACATCCCAATCCTTATCCTTTAGAGCAGCTATAAGTGGCTCTACTACCCGGCTGTCTTCTATTTTGCCCAGTGCTTTCGCAGCTTCCCCGCGCACATAATCATTCTTATCCTTTAAGGCAGCTGTTAGCGGCTTAACTGCGGGTGCTCCTATTTTACCCAATGCTTCCGCAGCAGCAGGGTGAACATGCCAATCTTCATATTTAAAGGCGTCCATTAGTGGCTTTACTGCCCGCTTGTCTCCTATTTTACCCAATGCAATCGCAGCTTCCCTGCGCACATAATCATTCTTATCCTTGAGAGCAGCTATTAGCGGTTTTACTGCAGGTGCTCCTATTTTAACACACTTCTCCCAATACCCGGTTTTTGCAATCCAATAAAATGCTCCCTCCTCACTCATATCAGGTTTCCATCCTAATTTATCAAGCGCTCCCGCAGCTTCCCTGCGCACATCCCTATTTTCATCCTCGAGGACCGCTATAAGCGGCTTTACTGCCTGGCTATCTCTTATTTTACCCAATGCTTCCGCAGCAGCGCAGCGCACATCCCGATAATCCTTGAGGGCAGCTATAAGCGTCTTTACTGCCCGGCTATCTCCTATTTTACCCAATGCAATCGAAGCTTCCCTGCGCACTTCCCTATCTTCATCCTTAAAGGTGGCTATAAGCGGTTTTACTGCCTGCTTGTCTCCTATTTTTCCCAATGCAACCGCAGCAGCACAGTGAACTTCCAAATCCTTATCCTTAAGGGCAGCTATAAGCGGCTTTACTGCCAGGCTATCTCCTATTTCACCCAATGCAATCGCAGCATACCTGCGCGCATCACTATTCTTATCCTTGAGAGCAGCTATAAGTGGCTCAGCTGCCCGGCTATCTCCTATTTTACCCAATGCAACCGTAGCATTATAGTGAACATCTCTATCCTTATCCTTAAGGGCGGCTATAAGCGGCTTTACTGCCAGGCTATCTCCTATTTCACCCAGTGCTTCCGCAGCAACCTTTCGCAAATCCCAATCCTTATCCTTAAGGACGGCTATTAGCGGCTTAACTGCAGGTAATCCTATTTTAACCAATGCTTCCGCAGCTTCCCTGCGCACAACCAAGTAGTCTTTTTTATGATACAATAGTGCTTTTATTAATCCTTTTACATCACGTTTTTCGGCTAATATTTCCACATTAGGTTTAAATAATCCCACTTTATATCCTCCTTTGCTTTAATATATTACCATAATAATTTAAATTACGGTAAAATCAATTTTAGTTATAAAAACTTAAGAACATAACTCTTTAATAAGGAAAATCTATACCAATACCTACATCACTATGAGATGAAGAACCACTAGCAGGGAAATCATGATGTTCTTCCGATATACTGCTTCTGCAGGCAAGTATCGAATTTTTATCTACATTGCTGATTTTACCTGATTTATATATACAAATTAACCCATTCGCAGCAGACTTTCGCATATCCCAATCCTTATCATTGAGAGCAGCTATAAATGGCCCTACTGCTCTGCTGTCTCCTATTTTGCCCAGTGCTTCCACAGCAGCATAGCGCACATCCTGATCCCAATCCTTGAGAGCAGCTATTAGTGGCTCTACTGCTCTG
>JADBLP010000101.1:16209-37979 GCA_014894375.1 Actinomycetota bacterium
GCGCACATCCTGATCCCAATCCTTGAGAGCAGCTATTAGTGGCTCTACTGCTCTGCTGTCTCCTATTTTGCCCAGTGCTTCCACAGCAGCATAGCGCACATCCTGATCCCAATCCTTGAGAGCAGCTATTAGTGGCTCTACTGCTCTGATGTCTCCTATTTTGCCCAGTGATTCTGCAGCTTCCCTGTGCACATAATTATTCTTATCCTTGAGGGCAGCTATTAGCGGCTCTACTGCAGGTGCTCCTATTTTAACACACTTACTCAAATCCCCTTTTAAAATCCAATAAAATACCCCCGCCTCACTCATATCAGGTTTCCATCCTAACTTATCAAGCGCTTCCACAACTTCCCTGCGCACACTACTATATTCATCCTTTAGAGCAGCTATTAGTGGCTCTACTGTTCTGCTGTCTCCTATTTTTCCCAGTGCTTCCGCAGCAGACTTTCTCACCTCCCTATCTTCATCCTTGAGGACGGCTATTAGCAGCTCTACTGCAGGTAATCCTATTTTAACCAATACTTTTACAGCAGCCTTGCGTACATCCTGATGCCAATCCTTAAGAGCAGCTATAAGTGGCTCTACTGCTCTGCTGTCTCCTATTTTGCCCAGTGCTTCTACAGCAGCCTTGCGTACATCCTGCTCCAAGTCATTGAGAGCAGCTATAAGTGACTTTACTGTTCTGCTTTCTCCTATTTTCCCCAATGCTTCTACAGCATACTTACGTACATACCAGTCTTCATCCTTAAGGGCAGCTATTAGCGGCTCAACTGCCTGGCTATCTCCTATTTTACCCAATGCTTCCGCAGCAGCCTCGCGTACACGCCAGGCTTTTTTATAAAACAGCGCCTTTGCTAATCCTTTTACATCACGATTTTCGGCCAATCTTTCCACATTAGGTTTAAATAATCCCATTTTGTATCACCATTTGCTTTAATATATTATTATAGTAATTTAAATTATAGTGCTCCACCATTATTTATCTTCCCAAGACACCCGTTTTCACTATGCGAGGCATAACATGGATAGACAGTACCATCAGGTTCTATGTATAGGTTTTACCCCATCCCGAATGATGGAGATTAACCTTCCACGCCTCAGTAATCCTGAATCCGGGTCTACTGATTTTATTACTGCATCCATGTTTTCATTTGAAAAGAGCTCCTCCAGCGCCATATCTGTAATTACGCTGAATAAGCGCTTATAGGTCTGGCAGAATGTGTCCCGCATGGATTCTTTAAAGACGCCACCATTTTCCGCCAGTGCATTATAGGGACACCCGCCCCTGCAATAATCAAAATGAAAACAATCGCCGCATTCTTCTTTTATATGCTGCTGACGCGCCTCAAATATTTGCCAAACCAGCGAAGAAGACAACTTACTGGCTGATTGATAATAATTAACATTTCCCATCCTGTACTCTTTTACCCCTACAAATCTCTGGCATGGATAAATATCGCCTTTAGGTCCTACAGCCAGGTAATTACCAAGACAGTCACTAAAGGTACAAATTCCTCCATGTTGGAACGAGATACTGCGTATCATTGAATCAAGAGTACTTATCCGAATTTTATCCAAACTTGAAAGATAGCATTTAAGTAAATTGATAAATAATTCACCGTACTCTTTCTGTGAAATTGTCCAGTAATCTGACAGTTTATATTTCAGTGAAGGCACCGCAGGGTGGATTGTAAAATTTATTCCTTCATTCATGAAAAAATTAAAAATCTCAGTATAGTTAGATATTGACTGAGAGGTAAATGTGCATATGCAGCTGAAACTTATACCATACCTACGGGCAAGTTTTATGCCTTCCATTGTACGCATGAAATATCCATTTCCACGCTGCCTGTCATTAATATGTTCAGGCCCATCCAGGCTTGTGCCAATAGAAACATTGTACTTCAGGAATAATTCACATAGTTCCTCTGTCAGCAGCCAGAGATTGCTCTGTATACCAAAGCGGACATTAACTGGTAAAAGGCTGTTTTTAAGCAGTGGTAAAGCCATATGGTAGAAGTCTATACCTGCTGTAAGCGGTTCCCCTCCATGGAAGGTTATATCCAGTATGTCCACTTTGCCAAGGGATTTCTGCCACTTGACAATTGCTTCTATAGTAGATCGGTTCATAATATCGCTTCTCTCGTGTGGACCAAAGCAATACTTACACCCTGCCGGGCATTCAAGAGATGGCACAAGTAACAGATGTCTTGTCATTGTTACTTCCTACGCTACTTACTTAGTAATAATATCATAATATCATAGCCTAGATTCCAATCGCAACCAATCAAATTGCATGGCTCTTCTCTTTATATCTGACCGTAATTACTTCTCATCTCTATTATCCTTCAGTTCCCAGAGGGTGCCTTCTTTTCTATCTTCCAGTATAATACCCATACTGTACAGATAATTCCTGATCTCATCAGCTTTCTTATAATCCTTATTCTTCCTGGCAGCCTCCCTTTCCGTTATCAGTTTTTCTATCTCTTCTTTTGTCATTTCTATTCTGGTCTCTATATTTTCCGATATTCTTGAAACTTCCTTTATAAAATTTAACCCCAGGACAAGACCCAGCTCTTTTATCTTTATGTAGGCGCCGCTCAGGCTCTTTTTTAAAGAGGCATTATTTTTAAAATCTGGTTTTTGTATAATGTTATTTATATTTTTTATGAATTCAAAGATATCCCCAATTGCCCTGGCAGAATTAAAGTCATCATCCATAGAATTCTTAAAATTAACTTCAAACTTCCTGGTAAAGGTACCCAGCCTGGATATAACCTGCATGTCAGCTTTCCCCCCGGTTTCCCCGCCTGATAAACCCTCTTTCTGCTCTATTAAAAATTTGATATTTTTAAGGGTATTGGTAATCTTTTCCAGAGCCTTCTCTGCCTCCTCCAGCTTTTCCATGCTGAACTCCAGAGGACTTCTGTAATGTGTGGAAAGTATGTACATTTTTATTGTATCAGGAGAATAACTCTTAAGCAGATTTTTTAAAATCCAATTTTTTTTAAGTCCCAGCGACTTTGACATTTTTCCTGACTTTACCTCAATCATACCATTATGCATCCAGTACCTGACAAAATCTCCTTCCCTGGGAAAAGCAGCTTCAGATTGTGCAATTTCATTTTCATGGTGGGGAAATATCAAGTCTATTCCCCCGCCGTGGATATCAATATTCCGATCCAGTAGAGTAGTTGACATTGCAGAGCATTCAATATGCCAGCCCGGCCTTCCCATGCCCCAGGGACTGTCCCAGAAAGGTTCGCCTTCTTTGGCTTTTTTCCATAGGGCAAAATCAATTTTATTTCTTTTTTCAAAACTATTATCCCCGGTATCCTTCATCTCGCTGATATTCTGCCCTGAGAGTTTTCCGTAGGCCGTGAATTTACTGACTTCAAAATAAACATTACCATCTACTACATAACCATAACCATTTTCGATGATCTTTTTTATAATATCTATTATCTCTGCAATCATTTCTGTTGCCAGGGGCATCTTGTTGAATCCCCCAACTTCAAGATTTTTAACATCCTCCAGGAAAGCTTTGATGTATCTGGTGGTTATAACTTTATAATCTACTTTCTCCTCATCTGCCTTTTTTATTATCTTGTCTTCAACATCTGTAATATTCTGGATGTATTCCACCTTATAACCTGAAAACTGCAGATAATTTCTGACCATATTGAAGACTACAATTGGTCTGGAATTACCGATAGATATATAGTTATAAACTGTAGGACCGCAAACATACATCCTGACTTTGCCTTTTTCTATCGGTTCGAATAATTCTTTTTTCCGGTGCAAAGTATTATATACATTCAAACTCACCTGTATCCTCCAGTATCCAGATTACTATTGATTTTAATTATTTAAGACCGGTACGGCCGGGATTATCCCGCTGCGGATATTACCTTTTTTCTTTTTTAATCTTTTTTAATTCCTTTTCCAGGAAATCTATCCTGGCGCAGCAATCACTTAAAATATCGCTTACAGGGTCGGGTAAATTCATTCTGTGAAATTCGTCTGAAAGCACCTTTTCCCCTCCAATTTTTACAATCCTTCCCGGGACACCTACTACCGTACACCTGTCAGGGACAGAATTTATAACTACCGCTCCTGCTCCGATAATTACATCATTTCCAATTTCAATCGAACCCAGTACTTTTGCTCCTGCAGATATAACCACATTATTTCCAATTGTAGGGTGGCGCTTTCCTTTTTCTTTTCCGGTTCCACCTAAAGTTACTCCCTGATATAAGGTAACACCATCACCAATTTCTGAAGTTTCTCCTATTACTACTCCCATGCCATGGTCTATAAAGAACCCCTTGCCAATTTTTGCTCCGGGATGAATCTCAATCCCTGTAAGGAATTTACTGAACTGGGATATCCAGCGAGGAATAAAAGGTACTCTCCGCTTGTAAAGCCAGTGAGCAATTCTATGATTTATAACCGCATGCACCCCGGAATAAGTAAACAAAATTTCTAAGGTGCTTACTGCAGCCGGATCCCTTTCTCTTGCAGATTTTACAAGGTCTTTTAATTCAGCTATTAATCCCATAACTCGACCAATCAGTTATAATTTATTATTTTTTATATATCCTAATGTCTGATTGACCCTTTGTATACAGTTTTTTAAACCCAGTATAGAGATAACCCTGGGCAGTTCCGGACCATGGGTTTTACCAGTAATAGATGCCCTTATAGGCATATATAAAAATTTACCTTTTATTTTTAACTCTTTTAAGCTTTTCCCTATCATATTGATGAGGTTTTTACTCTTCTCTTCATTAAAATCTATATCCTGGTTATTGTCAAAAGATTTCAGTTCGCTTTCAAGCTTTCCCAGGAAACTCTGCAGAACTACCGTAGATGTATCCAGTGTTAAAATTTCAACTGCATCTTTGCTGTAACCTGCAATTTTTTCTCCAAAAAGATCCTTTATGTACTGTGGAAATTCATTTAAAACTTTCAGGTTATCCCGGAATGCATAAACACCTTTTACAATTTTACTCATAACTTTTTCATTTCCCAGATCTTTTTTATCTATTATCTTCTCTTTGATTAAATAAGGAGTACATAACCTGGCCAGCTCTTCAGTAGATTTTCTTCTGATATAAATACCATTTATCCATTTTAGCTTATCCACATCAAAGATAGCAGGGCTTTTTGATATACCAGGTATTTTAAATTTACCCAGGATATCCCTGATACCAAATATTTCCTCACCGTCCCTCGGAGCCCATGAAAGTATTGAAAGATAATTTCCAATAGCTTCAGCCAGGTATCCTTCTTCCCTGAACTGGGAAATAGTGGTAGCTCCATGCCTTTTACTTAATTTTGAGCCGTCTTTTCCAAGAATCATTGATAGATGTGCATAAGAAGGCAGGCTAAACCCCAGACTTTTAAACAATAAAATCTGTCTTGCGGTGTTGGTTATATGGTCCTCACCTCTCAGCACATTGGTAATTTTCATATCACCGTCATCTACCACCACAGCAAAATTATAGGAAGGAGTGCCATCAGATTTAATAATTATAAAGTCCCCTATAACTTCAGACCTGAAGCTTATCTCCCCTCTTATTAAATCGCAAAATTTGATTTCCTTGCCATCTTCTACTTTAAACCTTATGGCAAATTCCTTGCCCTCTTTTAAATTCTTTTCAATCTCCCCGCCGCTCAGCTCCCTGCACCGGTTATCGTATTTTGACATCATGCCTTCAGCATACTGTCTCTTTTTAAGGTCTTCCAGTCTCTCCGTGGTGCAGAAACATCTGTAAGCTTTATTTTCATCCAGCAGCTCCCGGGCAAATCTCTGATATATCCCGGTCCTCTCACTCTGCCTGTAGAACTCATCCCAGTCCAGACCAAACCACTTTAAATCTTCTATTATGGATTTTTCATAGGCAGCAGTTGACCTTTTTATATCAGTATCCTCAATTCTTAAAATTAATTTTCCGCCCACACTCCTTGCAGCCAGCCAGTTAAACAGAGCAGTTCTTGCTGTCCCTATGTGCAAGCCTCCAGTGGGAGATGGCGCAAATCTAAACCGAGGTATCATTTTTACTCCAGTGATTCTTCTCTATATAAAATATTATTCCAATAGAACCACACACTCTGCGGAAATTCCTTCCTCCCTTCCGCAAAATCCAAGGCCCTCTGTGGTTGTTGCCTTTATATTTACCTTATCATCATCTATCTTTAAAGCTCCAGCTATATTCTTTTTCATTTCTGGAAAGTACCTGTAGACTTTCGGCTTCTGCATTATTAAAATTGAATCTATATTGACAATGCCAAAACCCTTTTCCTCCATCTTTTTTCTAACTTCTTCCAGCAGCAGCAGGCTGGATATATCCTTATACTTCATATCACTGTCAGGAAAATGAATTCCTATATCCCCCAGCCCACAGGCTCCTAAAATAGCATCCATTATGGCATGCACTAAAACATCAGCGTCAGAATGGCCTGCTAACCCCATAGGATGACCTATTTTTACACCCCCGAGTATTAATTTTCTACCAGCTCCAAAGGCATGAACGTCAAATCCTAATCCGACTTTCATAAAAGGTTAATCTTTCTATATCATACTTTTTATATTTTACTAGTTATCTCCTGCCATTTCTGGTCATAATAAGCTCTGCCAGAAATAAATCAAGTGGGGTTGTAATTTTTATGTTCTCATGCCTGCCTCTTACTACACCAACCTTCCAATTCATTCTTTCCATTAGCGAAGCATCGTCTGTGCCTATAAAATTATCCTCTCTGGCTTTATTATGAGCTTCTAAAATATTTTTGTAAAAGAAAGTCTGTGGAGTTTGGGCATGCCAGACTGTATCTCTGGGGATAGTCCTATCAACAGTACCTTTACCGATTACTTTTACAGTTTCCCGTGCAGATTCTGCCATTATTACACCTTTCACTCCAGGTTCTTTTCTATTTTCCATTATTAAAGTATTAATTAAAAGATCAATCTCTTCCGCGGTAATAAGTGGTCTTACACCATCATGAATAGACACTAATTTAGTGGAGGAAGGTAGCTCAATTAGAGCATTATAAACAGATTCCTGTCTGCTGCTGCCGCCAATAACTAATTTTTTTACTTTATCGAATGAATATTTTTCAATTATACTTTTTTGACATGATTCCAGATAATCTTTAGGAACTGAAACATATATTTCTTTTATTTTTGAAGATCTTTGAAAAGCAGTAATAGTATGAGCTAATATTGGTTTTCCATAAATGTTCATAAACTGCTTGCTGATATTGCCTTTTAGCCTGATACCCTTTCCGGCTGCTGTAATTATCGCTACATTCATAAATTATCATCACTATTATTTTTTTGAAAAACCTGTTAACCGTAGAATATATAAGTTTAATAATTAAAATAATTCTAATAATTGCTATATTTTAATTCTTGGGATTACTCCTCCTTTTCTATTATACGGTTCATTATATAAATAATATTCAGAAAACTTTTTTAGCTTGTCGCATAAAGATCTGGCTCTGGTTTTTCCCATTCCTTCAACTTCAGACAATTCCTCCACATTTGCATTTAGAATATTTTTTAAATTACCAAACTTATCAATTAAATTGGTAACAATTGATTGAGGAAGTCTTCTAACTTCTGAAACAATCCTGAATCCTCTAGGATGTATGTCAAATTCCTTTAAGCTGCCTTCAACATCATAACCTAAAATTTTCGCAATATTGCCTAACTCAAGTAGCTCTCCTTCGCTTAGCAGATTTATCCTGTCTTTCACTTCAAACGGCTCAGCGGCAATATCCAGATGTGCATAATCACTTATAATATTTAAAGAATCATTCACTATATTCGCCATTAATTCTTCAACCTGCATGTTTAAGAGCCTGCCTTCTACCCCCAGCTCATATATATATTTTTTAACTTCCTTTTCGGTTCTCTGTACGATGCTTGATCTTTGAAGTACACAGGTTACATCAAAAAGTGTTACCAGATCTTCGAGTTCTCTCACAGTTAAATTAAACGTAAGTTCATCCAGCCCTTCTTTGTATTTTTCAAGCGCTTGCAATGCCTGATTTGCTTTGGATAGAACTACCCTTGGTTCCTCAAGCATATGCCTCATATCACCTTTATATATGGTAACCACATCCCTTTTCATGGAAATAGAAATTACCAGGGTATTGGTTTGTTTTGCTACTCTTTCTGCAGTTCTATGTCTTGTACCTGTTTCAGAAGTTTTAATGTCTGGATTGGGGAAAAGGTGAGTATTGGCATATAATATCCGTTTACCGTCAGAACTCAATATAATAGCTCCATCCATTTTGGCAATCTCATAGAATTTTGTTGGCGAGAAACTGCATCCTATATAAAATCCTCCATTAACCAGCTTCAATACCTCTTCCGAATCTCCCACAACAATCAGTCCGCCTGTTTTCCCCTGAAGTATATATTCTATTCCCAGCCTGAGCTCCGTTCCAGGAGCTATTTTTTTCAAGCAATCTAGTAATAATTCTTCACTTTTTTTATTCATTCGTCCTGTAAAATCAAACTTTTAATACACTGCTCCGGTTCAATTTCTTAATATCAAAGTGCATTATCTTATCTTTGGCACTTACTTCGATCTTCTGCCCGGATCTTATCTCCCCGCTTATTAATTTTTCAGAAATAGGATTCTCTATCAGATTTTGTATGCACCTTCTCATAGGTCTGGCGCCCATTGAAGAGTCGTAGCCTTTCTCCAGTAACAATTCCTTTGCATTTTTTTTAAGCTCTATTGTAATCCCCTGAAGTTCAAGTTGTTGCTGTACTCTGGACATCATCAGATCCATAATATTGTAAACCTGCTGCTTTTGTAATTTGTGAAATACTATTACTTCATCAACCCTATTCAAGAATTCAGGTCTGAAAGCCTTCTTCAGTTCACTCATTACTTTTTCTTTTATTTCGTCATAGGAAAGATCTTCGGTATTTATTTTTTTAAATCCCATTGGAGTATTTTTTTGTATTTCCCTCGCTCCCAGATTGGAAGTCATTATAACCACAGTATTTTTGAAATCCACTCTTCTACCCTGAGAGTCGGTAAGGTGTCCTTCCTCAAAAATTTGCAATAGTATGTTAAAAACATCAGGATGCGCCTTTTCAATTTCATCCAGCAGTATTACACTATATGGTTTTCTTCTTACCATTTCAGTCAGCTGTCCGCCTTCATCATAGCCCACATATCCGGGAGGGGAACCGATCAGTTTCGATACGGAATGCTTTTCCATATACTCAGACATATCAATATGTATTAAAGCTTCTTCTTTATCAAATAAGAATTCTGCTATTGTTTTAGCAAGTTCAGTCTTTCCCACACCGGAAGGTCCGAGAAACATAAAAGAGCCGATTGGTCTTTTCGGGTCCTTTAAACCGGAACGGGACCGCCTGATGGCTTTGGACACTGTTTTTATAGCTTCATCCTGACCAATAACCCTCCTGTGAAGCTCGTCTTCCATTCCAAGCAGTTTGGAAGATTCACTTGAAGTTAACTTGTATACCGGGACACCAGTCCAGCTGGATAATATTTCTGTTATCTCATTCTCACCGACAACTTCCTTATCGGATTTTTTGGTTCTAATTTTAATCTCTTCTATTTCCCTCTTTTCCTTAATAAGTTGTTTCTCTTTATCACGCATCTGTGCTGCTTTCTCAAAATCCTGTGATTCTATAGCCTTCTTCTTTTCACTTGCGATTTTTTCAATATTTGCTTCCAGTTCCTTCAAATCGGGAGGAGTTGTAAGAGTTCTTACCCTGGCCCTGGATGCTGCCTCATCTATCAGGTCAATAGCTTTATCGGGCAAAAATCTGTCACTAATATACCTGTGGGACAATTTTGCAGCTGACACTATAGCATCTTCAGTTATCTTGAGGCCATGGAAAGATTCATATCTGTCTTTAAGCCCTCTTAAAATTTCAATAGTTTCATATACGGTAGGCTCATTTATGAAAATTGGCTGGAATCTTCTTTCCAGAGCTTTATCCTTTTCAAAATACTTACGATATTCATTAACAGTTGTAGCACCTATAGTTTGAATTTCCCCCCTTGACAGCATAGGCTTCAAGATACTTGCAGCATCGATAGCACCTTCGGCAGCGCCCGCACCCACTAGAGTATGAACCTCATCAATAAAAAGTATGATATCTCCATCATCCTTAATTTCAGCCAGCACCTTCTTTAACCTTTCCTCAAAATCTCCCCTATATCTTGAACCAGCAATTAAAGCCCCCAGATCAAGGGTAAATATTTTCTTATTGGAAAGATTTGAAGGAACCTTTTTTGAACAGATGAATTGCGCCAGTCCTTCAACAATTGCAGTTTTTCCTACCCCTGATTCTCCTATAAGGATAGGATTATTCTTTGTTCTTCTGGAAAGTATTTGAATCATTCTGTCAATTTCTTTCCTTCTCCCTATCACAGGATCAAGTTTACCCTCCTGGGCCAGTAAAGTTAAATCCCTTCCATACTGTACCAGCATCTTAAGCACCTTTTTTTGACTTTTATCAGACAGGGCTCTTTCTTGTTCTAAATAATAAGACTGCTTACTTAGAAGTTCCTTTACTTTTTCTTTTACATTATCCAGGGTGATTCCCATGCTATTTAAAACTCTTGCTGCCACTCCTTCCCCTTCTCTTAAGAGCCCCAGCAATATATGCTCTGTCCCTATATAATTATGCCCCATTTGAAGAGCTTCCCTTAAAGATAATTCTAAAACTTTCTTAGCTCTCGGAGTAAAGGGAATATGTTCATAAGATTCAGAAGTCCCTTCAGTAACCACTTCTTTTACTGCCGACCTGATATCTTCAAAAGTAATATTCAATTCATAAAAAACCCTGGCAGCAATTCCTTCCTTTTCGTCAATTAAGCCAAGGAGAATATGCTCGGTACCTATATAGTTCTGTTTTAAAAATCTAGCCTCATCCTGAGCCCTGACCACTACTTTTCTTGCTCTCTCTGTGAATCTTTCAAACATTTACTCAGATCCTTTTAATATTTTTTTCCGTATTAAATCAGCCCTTATCGAATCTAGTTCATCATCAGTTACACTACTACTTATCTCTAAATCTAATATAATATGTGAATCACTGATCTTATTTATTAGTTCAAAGTAATCAAAATCATTAACCCCGCTTATAATATCCAGATCAAGCCCCAATCTTATTATTGATAACAGCTCCAGTGATTCTTCATATGATAGTATTTTAGCATACTTAAGCAAACCAAAGGAACGGTATATGTTATCTTTAATTCCCAGCAGGTCGCTCTCCTTTAATTTCTTTCTGGCGTCCTCTTCATCATCGATTATATTTAAGCAAATTGCCTTCATTTCTTCAACTATGTCTTCTTCCCCTTTACCCAGTGTTACCAGATTAGAAATCTTAAATAAATTACCAATTACTTCAGAATTTCCCATAAAATATCCATTGATTAAACACCCCACCTGGTTTAATTTTTTTACAAAATCGGCAATCCTGGTACTTACTGCCAGTACAGGAAGATGGGCAATGACGGATACTCTTAATGCAGTTCCTAAGTTAATCGGACTTGCTGTAAGATACCCCAGGTTCCTATCAAAAGCAAAACTTAATTTCTTCTCAAAATATTTTTCAATTTCAATGACCTCTTCGTAAGCTTCTGAAATATTAAGACCCGGACGCACACTCTGAATTCTTAAATGATCCTCCTGATTAATCATTATTGCTGAAGATTCCACCCGGTCTTGTCCATATTTTACAAACAGTCCTTTGCCCTGCATCTTGTTTGCCATTCCTGGAGTGATCAGGTAATCCTTAAAAAGCAGGTCCTTTTGTATTTTTCCCATACTTTTAACAGAGTAAAACCTAAAATCTCTAAGTTCTTTTATTTCCTCAACATATCTCTTTATTTTTTTTAGTAAAATATTTTTTTCCTGATTGCTGCAGATACTTGTAAATTTGTAGTCGGTAAGATTTCTTGCCAGTCTGACTCTGGTATTTAAAATAATTTTATTTTTATTGCTTCCAGACTTATTTTTGCTGGTTTTATTTTCTAACAGGTAGAAATTTTTACCGGTCATATCTATTTTTCTCCAATTTTTTTATTTTGTCTCTTGTCCTTGCTGCTTCTTCGAAATTTTCAATTATTACCTCATTTTTAAGTCTATGTCTTAGATCTCTTATATTTTTTTCCAGTTTAATTTTCCTGCTGGTATTTACGGGAATTTTCCCCTTATTTTCAAGACTTCCCTGAATAGATTTTATTATTGGAAATAGTACATCTTTAAATTCACTGTAGCAACTGCTGCAGCCAACCCTTCCAATTTTTTTAATGGTTTTTAAATCTATACCGCAAAAGGGACACTTTCTGTTCCTGCCATAACTTATACTCCTTAATATTTTTTTATCCCTGCCGGTATGATAGTCATTAGTACTAATATTGAAAAATTTATAAAGAATCCTGGCAAGATCATTATAAAAATCTTCCTCACTAAAAAAAGAAAAGTCCTTTGCGCATTCCTTGCATATATTTATTCTTTCTACACTTGCGCCCTGAATCTTTATTAAATGAATAGTAGCTTCATTGTTATAACAAAAATCACAATTCATATTTAAATCACCGGTCTAGAGTCAATTATTTAAATTGCAGCAAAATTATATCATCTTTTTTATAAGAATAAACTGAAATCAGTGGTACATTACACGGCTTTATTCAGGCCTTAAAAGAGGAAAAAGAATTACATCTCTAATGGAATTGCTGTTAGTCAGCACCATAACCAATCTGTCAATCCCAATTCCTTCTCCACCTGTGGGCGGCATTCCATATTCCAGCGCTTTTAGAAAATCTACATCAATCTTACCTGTAATCCTCTCTTCTTCGCACTTGCTCCTTACCTGATTCCTGAATCTATCCAATTGTTCTCCGGGGTCAATTAACTCTGAAAAAGCATTTGCAATCTCTTCCCCTCCTATAAACAGCTCAAATCTTTCTGTCAGGTTTTCATTCTCCGGATGCCTTTTTGCCAGCGGGGATATTTCTATAGGATAATCTTTTATAAAAGTGGGTTGTACAAGCTTGGGCTCAGCTATGGCTTCAAAAATTTTATTTATAATTTTTCCCTTCCCGGAGTCTTTTTCTATCTCAATACCCAGATCTTTTGCCACTGATAATAACTCTTCTGTGCTGTTATCAAAATTTATTTTAATTCCACCAAACTTATAAATGGCTTCCAGCATCGTAAGTCTTTCCCACTCTCTATCAAGATCGATATTATTTCCCCGGTAACTTGTAGTTAATTTGCCGATAGATTCTTGTGAAACAAATTTTATCAGATTCTCTGTCAAATCCATCATATCATTATAGTCAGCATAAGCTTGATAAAATTCCAGCATTGTAAATTCCGGATTATGCCTATAGGATATTCCTTCATTTCTGAAGTTTCTATTTACTTCAAAAACCTTCTCAAATCCTCCAATAATCAGTCTTTTCAAATATAATTCCGGTGCAATCCTCAGGTAAAGATCAATATCCAGAGCATTATGGTGGGTTATAAATGGTTTTGCTATGGCACCACCCGGGATTGACTGGAGCATTGGTGTTTCAACTTCTTTAAAACCGCTATCATTTAAAAACTTTCTTAAAGCATTTATTATTTTAATTCTGGTCAAGAATACATTTTTTACCTCAGGATTTACAGTAAAATCTAAATATCTCTGACGGTATCTTAATTCCTTGTCTTTCAGTCCATGCCATTTTTCAGGAAGTATTCTTATGGCTTTACTTAGGAGCTCAAATTTGGAAACATTTATTGAAAGTTCTCCTGTATGTGTCACAAAAACAGTTCCTTCTATACCCGCCCAGTCACCAATATCCAGATTTAAAAACTCATCATACTTCTCTTCCCCAATATCTTTTTGATTGACGTATAATTGTATTTTATCTGTAAAATCTTTTATATCGCTAAAAGCTGCCTTGCCATGTTTCCTGAAACCCGTAAGCCTTCCCGCTATTTTAAAAACACCATCGGCCTTTTCGCCGGCTTTAAGTTTGGAGTAATGTGTCTTTATGTCTATTATATCGGAATTTTTATCAAACCTGTTCTTGTAAATCTTTTTACCGCTTTTCTTGAGAGCCTTTACTTTTTCAAGTCTCATCTTTAATGATTCAGCTAGAGGTTCTTCTGACTCCAGCAAATACTCACTTTTTCCGGTCAATAGCTCTTCACTGTTATTATTGCTTAAGTTTGAAATCTCGTCGTTTTTCTTGTCTTTCATAACACTTGCCCGGTTAAATCCGTGGCTTTATTTAATCTTTATTATCTTTAATCTCTTTGTGTCTTCAGGTGTCTTAACCAATACTTCATCTCCGATTTTTTTATTAAGCAGTGCTCTTCCCGTCGGGGATTCATCTGAAATCTTATTTTTTTCAGGATCAGATTCTACAGAACTGACTATTTTAAACTCCTTGTCCATTTTTTTGTCTACATCCCTGACTACTACAGTTACTCCCAGTTCAACCAACCCTTTATTCTCTTTCTTCTCTATAATTATATAATTACTTAAAATTTCGTTTATCTGTTCGATTCTTCCCTCTATAAAAGCCTGGTCATTTTTGGCATATTCATACTCAGAATTTTCGGTTAAATCTCCTCCTGAATTTTTTGCGTCTTTCAGTCTTTCAGCAATCTCTTTCCGTTTATTGTTTATAAGGTCTTCCATTTCTTTAAGCAGTTCTTCATAACCTTCTTTGGTGAGACGATATTCTTTCATAGGTTTTTTTCTCCTACTCCCTGCATCTTTATTATTATGTCTTAATATTAATGTCTAATACTGTATTAATTAAAAATATAATTATTTAATTGAGGTATTATATTGTATGAGATATGAGATGTCAAAAGTAAATATCTAATCTACATCTAGTCTGTACCATCAATATTATATTTATATATATCAATTCCATCAACTATTATTTCACCTTCCACATAATAAATGTTTTACTGGCTTTATAAGTATAAAAACAATAATCAATCGGAATGATAGCAGAAACGTGAGAAAAAATTAACTATGGGATAAAAATTTTAAAAAATCTTTATTATTTTATCTATCAAATAAATTCCTGGCTGCTAGTATTCTAATTTAGCCTTATATTTTTCCAACTTTTCTGCCAGATCATCATATTTTAAGGCAAGTATTTGAATGGCTAGAAGTGCTGCGTTTTTTGCACCATCTATAGACATGCAGGCAACAGGAACTCCTGAGGGCATTTGCACTATGGAGAGGAGAGAGTCCAACCCATCTAAACCGGAAGCTTTAATAGGCACACCTATCACTGGAACAGTTGTATAAGAAGCAATTACACCTGGAAGATGCGCTGCCTTACCTGCTCCTGCAATTATTACTTCTATTCCTTTATCTTTTACGCTTTTAGCAAATTCTCTTGTCTTATTGGGCATTCTGTGCGCTGAAAGTACATTTATCTCATAATCCACTTCAAATTCCTTTAAAACATCTGACGCTTTTTTCATCACAGTCTCGTCAGAAACACTGCCCATTACTATAGCAACTTTTTTACTTCCGGTGACCATCAGTCACTCCTTTCCGCCTTTAACGCAATATCTTTTCTATATTGAATTCCTTTGAACTTTATTTTATCCATAGCTGAATATACTTTCTCTCTTACTTCCTTAAAACTGCCGGCCTTAGAAACAACTCCCAGAACTCTCCCCCCGTTAGTTACTACACTGCAATTTTCTTTTTTTGTACCAGCATGAAAAATAATTATATCATCACTGTCTTTAAAATAATCCAATCCCTCTATTATATCTCCACTGGAAGAACTTTCCGGATATCCTTCAGATGCAGCTACAACACAAACACACTTATCTTCATCCCAATCTAGTTTCTCTCTCGTGAGATTCCCTTCCGCACATTCTAAAAGCAATGGCACCAGATCATCTTTCAATCTTGGGAGCATCACTTGAGTTTCAGGGTCTCCAAACCTGCAGTTATATTCAAGCAGGTAGGGTTTCTCTTCAATAATCAGTATCCCGGCATAAAGAATCCCTTTGTATTTTATATTTTCCCTTACCATTGCAGCGCCGGTGGGAAAAATAATCTCATTTAAAATCTGTCTGTAAGTTTGATTTTCGACCATAGGTACCGGGCTATAGCTTCCCATACCGCCAGTATTTTTCCCTCTGTCATTATCAAAGATTCTTTTATAATCCTGTGCAGTAGCCATTGGAATGATTTTCTTGCCATCACTAAGGCATAAGACAGACACTTCATATCCACTTAAGAAATCTTCAATTATTATCATGTCTCCTGAGCTGCCAAACCTATTCCTTATGAAGCAATCCTTTATTGCTTCTATCGCCTGGTTTTTATCGTCAGCTATAACTACACCTTTTCCTGCTGCAAGACCATCAGCTTTGATAACTACCGGGAAACTACTCCTTTTCTCAATGTAATCTCTTGCTTCCTCATAATTCTCTTTTTTAAAAATAATTCCATCAGGGGTAGGAATACCATACTTCTGGAGTAATTCTTTAGCAAAAACCTTACTTCCTTCCATTGCAGCAGCCTGCCTGTTAGGACCGGAAATCTTATAGCCCTTCAAATCAAAATAATCAACTATTCCATCCACCAGCGGTGCTTCCGGACCAACCACAGTTAAATCTATTCCTTTATCCTCTACCAGCTTTATTAGACTATCAAAATTGTTTTTTGAGATGTTTATATCAACACATTCTGCGATTTCAGCTATTCCTGCATTCCCTGGAGCTGCATATATTTTTTCTACCAGAGGGCTTTTTGAAATTTTCCACACCATGCAATGTTCTCTGCCCCCGCTGCCTATCACCAGTATATTCAACCTGCTCCTTTTATTTTATTTACTAAACTATAAGTGTTGATCTTCTACTTTGATTGAATAACCTACTCTTAAGATTATTATCCCTTATGATAATCTTGCTTCTTTCAGCACCTACACTGACCATTGAAATGGGAACCTTGATAATTTTTTCAATGTTTTTTATATAATTCTGAGCCTGTTTGGGAAGATCTTCGAAATTCTTTACCCTGCTTATGTCCTCATCCCAGCCTTCAAATTCTTCATATGTAGGCTGACATTTATGTAAAATAGTCTGATGGCAGGGCATATCTCTATAAACCTTACCTTCATATTTATAGCCTGTACAAATTTTAATTTCTTTTAGGCCGCTAAGCACGTCCAGCTTGGTTATAGCAACACTATCAATAGTGTTTACCATAATAGAATATTTCAGTATAACCGCATCCAGCCATCCACATCTCCTTGGCCTTCCGGTTGTAGTTCCATACTCATAACCTTTCTCCCTCAGATACTGGCCGATCCTACCATTTTCCTCGGCCGGAAAGGGACCGGAACCAACTCTTGTGGTATAAGCTTTAACCACACCAATTATCTCATCTAATCTGCCTGGACCTACCCCGGCTCCAACACAAATACCGCCAGCAATAGTAGAAGACGAGGTCACATAAGGATATGTTCCATGATCAATATCCAGCATAGTACCCTGTGCGCCTTCAAACAGCACCCTTTTATTCTTATCCAGGGCTTTACTTATCAGAAATGTCGCATCAACTATATATCTTTCAATTCGCTTCCCATATTGTTTATATTTATTAAAAATCTCATCCGGATCAAGAGGCTCCAGTCCGTAAATTTTTTCTATAATTGCATTATTTAATTTCAGAGCTTCTTCCAGTTTAGTTCTAAATATCTTTAAATCCTGTAAATCCTGTGTTCTGATACCCGATCTCAGCGCTTTATCAGCATACGCAGGCCCAATACCTTTATGTGTGGTGCCAATTTTGGATTTGCCTAATCTGTGTTCACCTGCCTTATCCAGAATTATATGGTAAGGCATAACGAGATGTGCATTACAGCTTATTCTTAAATTATCAGTACTTATCCCCTTGCTTTCCAGGCTATCCAGCTCTTCTATCAGCACTTCGGGGTTTAATACCACTCCATTTCCAATAACGCAAGTAACATCCGGATATAAAATTCCTGATGGAATCAGATGAAGCTTGAACTGATCATTTCCTTTAACTACTGTATGACCGGCATTGTTTCCACCCTGAAACCTTACTACTATATCTACCCTGCTCGAAAGCAAGTCTACAATCCTTCCCTTTCCTTCATCACCCCATTGGGTACCAATAATAGCTATACCGGGCATTTTATTCACCCCTATCTTCGGTCTGGTAAGACTTACTTAAATTTGAAAACAATGCAAACTCCTTAATGAATCGTAAATTCAATTTACCTGTAGGCCCATTTCTGTGCTTGGCAATCATAATCTCAGCTTCGCCAGTGTGTTTACTTTCATCTTCCTCATAATAATCATCCCTGTATATGAACGCAACCAGATCCGCATCCTGTTCGATCGAACCTGATTCCCTTAAATCTGACAAAAGCGGTCTTTTTTTTTCTCTTTTTTCTACTTCTCTTGAGAGCTGAGATACTGCCACTACCGGAATATTTAATTCCTTTGCAATACCTTTCAAATTCTGCGATATCTCCGTTATTTCCAGAACCTTATTTCCCCTGTAATTAGTAGTGGACTGCATTAGCTGGATATAGTCAACAATTATTAGCTTTATGTTATTGGTACTGACCATCATACGGGCTCTTGATCTTAAATCCATAACTGTTAAAAATGCAGTGTCGTCAATGTATATTTTGCACTCCGCTAATTTCTCAACAGCTCTTGCCAGCTGAGTCCACTCATCATCTTTTATTTTTCCATTCCTTAGCTTCTGCAGGTTTATTCTTGATTCCGCACTCATCAGCCTTAGCGCTACCTGCTGTTTTGACATTTCCAGCGAGAAAATTGCTATTGGAAGTTTCTCCCTCAGTGCAATATGCTTGGCCATACCCATGACTAATGAAGTCTTACCCATTCCAGGCCTTGAAGCTATAACAATTAAATCAGAATTTTGAAAGCCTGAAGTCATGTGATCAAAATCTATGTATCCTGATGGAATACCAGATATATCAGACTTAGCCTCATGTAAAACTTCTACTAGCTCATAAGCCTCGGTAACTATATCTTTCATCATCGAAACTTTATCCCTGGTACTTCCCCTGTTCAGGTCTTTATATATGGAAAATATCAGCTGCTGTGCCTTGTCCACAGTTGAGTATAGATCCTCGGGAACTTCATAGCCCATAGTTGCTATTTCAGTAGCTGCATAAATTAATTTTCTTAAAATAGAATTACTTCTTACAATCTGAGCATAATATTCAGCATTAGCTGCAAGAGGAATATTACTTATAAGAGAATGAATAAAAGTTTTTCCCCCCACTTCATCCAGCAGTCCCTCTTTTTTAAGATGATCTGCTACAGTTATGGGATCTGCAGGTTCGCCTTTTACATACAGCTCTTTTATTGTATTGAAAACTTCATGGTTGGATTTCCGGTAGAAATCTTCAGCAGCTACAACTTCAATAACCGATATTATGGCATCTCTTGAAATCAACATAGCCCCAAGTAAAGACTCTTCAGCTTCTATATTGTATGGAGGTATCCGCTCCAATTTACTGGTGTCAAGTGGATAAAGCTTTCCTTCTTTTTTTATTCGATCTTGCATATAAATTATTTATCTTTATCTTTAGATTTGATCCTGGTTTTTTTCTTATCTTCTTTTTCTACTTCCTTTGAACTTTCCTTACTTTTAGCCTTCTTCTTATCCATTTCACCTTTTTCTTTTTCTTCTTCCACTTCCTGTTTTTCTTTTTCTGGCAAGCTTTCAGCTTTTTCTTTCTCTGCTTTATGAGCTTCAATTAATTCTTTTGATTCCTCATCTGGCTCAACTATTACTTTTACAGAACTTTTAACTTCCTTATATAACTTTAGTTCTATCTCATATTCTCCTATTTCCTTTATATGCTCCTGCATATCAATTTTCTTTCTGTCTATTTCTATTTTTCTTTCTTCAGAGATCTTTTCAGCAATATCTTTATTGGTTATGGAGCCATAGAGCTTTCCTTCTTCACCAGTTTTTACAATAAAGGTAACCTGGATACCTTCCAGCTTTTTGGCAAACTCTTCTGCTTCTTTTATATTTCTGGCTTCTAATTTTACAGCAGCTTGCTTGACCAGCTTCATTTGATTTATATTACCCTTTGTCGCAGGCACTGCTAATCCATTGGGTATCAAATAATTATTTGCGTAACCGGATTTTACCTCTACCGTATCTCCTACATCTCCTAACTTTTCATGATAATTGGTAAGTATAACTTTCAAATCTTCCTCCTATCTTATGCTTCAAGAATAAACCCGTTATCCTCTCTTTAATCTTCTAAAATTAACCCATATATCAATTAATCCCAGAAATGGCAGGATTAATATAGCAAATCCCAAAAACAAAACCAGCATTATAAAAATGCTTATTCTCCAGATAAACGGAACCTTAAACCTTTCAAGTATCCCCCATAGCACTGAGATTCCAAGAACCAGATACAACAACCCAAAAATAATTATCAGATTGAATCCGATAATATCTACCAGCTTATCAAAATTTTGACCGGTGGAAGGTACCAGTACCAATACCAGTCCTAAAATTGCTCCCCAGCAATAGTACCAGGGAAGATCCAATTCATTAAAAGATAAAAATGGTTTTATATTAATATTATATCTTCTAAGCACTGCAGAGGTTACTGCATAATTTATCACACTTACAATAACAAATGAGACTATTAAAATCCCTGGAGCAATATAAGGAATAAATCTTAAAATATTCTGTGTCTGCTTGAGTATCAAGTCAAACTGGGACTGGTCAATTGACAGTAAACTAGCATAACCTGAAATAAATTGATTAGTAGACATACCGTCAATGTAAGAATTATAGCTACTAAAAAGCTCGCTTACAAAATTAATCCTACCTATAGCAGACACCAGTATAATATATAGCAATGCTGCTCCACAAAATACTAAAAAGATACCACTTACGGTAAATAATTTACTTTTATCTTTACTAATTGAATTCCTGTAAATAAAGGAAACTGCAATTATTAAAACTGCTGCGACCGATGCCAGTATATAATCCGGATAAATCAATATAAGACAGGCTATAACCGCACAGATTATCCCATCCCTTATCCTTCCGCAAAGAACCAGCAGTGTAGCCGGAACCGGCACCAATGCTACCCCTATAATCCCGAAAAATGGTATAAATGCAGCAAAAAACAAGGACAAAAAAGTAAATAAGGTAAGTAATGCCAGATTTAATCTTTCAATTTTAATATTTTTTAAATTATCAAAGGACATATTAAATTAGTAAGATTCTATTTATCTTTTAAAATAAGGCATAAGAGCGATAACTCTTGCTCTTTTGATACCCATAGCTATTTTTCTTTGATGCTGCACACAATTTCCGGTAGATCTTTTTGGTCTTATCTTACCCTTATCAGAAATAAATTTTTCAAGCAAACTTACATTCTTGTAATCAATATTACTAATATTCTCTCTACAGAAATAACAGAATCTTTTTCTCAGCCTCAAGTTAAGCATAGATCCAGTTGCGCTTCTTAAATTCCTATCTTTTAGATTTCTATCATTCCTATCTCTTAGATTTCTATCATTTCTTTCATTTCTATCATTTCTATTTTTCCTAGCCAATTAATGTCTCCCCTTCTATATTTAAATTGACAACATTTAATCTAAAATGGTATATCCTCGTCACTAAAGTCAGCTTCTTCAATACTGCTTTCAACAGATACGCCTTCACC
>JADBLP010000101.1:38079-57275 GCA_014894375.1 Actinomycetota bacterium
CACCGGATACACTCCCACCGGATACCCCCTCTTCTGCCCTGGGATTTTTCTCAATCTTGCAAGAAGCAAATTCCAGACTTGGCGCTATGACATTGGCAATAATTTTTACTGCCGATCTTTTCTGACCTTCCTTACTTTCCCAGCTATCCTGTGAAAGCCTACCCGAAATCAGGACTCTGTCTCCTTTGCTTAAGCTTTCAGCGCAGTTTTCTGCCAGTTTATACCAGGCAGTAACATTAAAGAAGTCCACCTGGGTTTCCCATTCACCAGAATTTTTATTCTGAATATTTCTGTTAACCGCAAGTCCAAAACTTGCTACTGCAGTGCCATTTGGAGTAAATCTAAGCTCAGGGTCCCTGGTTATATTTCCCAGAACAGTTATATTGTTAACACCAAAAGCCATAACAGACCACCTTCTTTTGATTAACTTATAATCATTTAAGATTCATCGCTTTTTACAACCAGATGACGCAGTATTTTTTCATTGATTTTATTTATTCTATCCAGTTCAGAAATAACACCACTTTCACCATTAAAATAAACTATAATGTAATAGCCATTTTCCTGTTTTTTAATAGAATAGGCTAACTTTCGAACTCCCCATTTGTCGATATTGGAAACTTTACATTTTTCTTTCTCGAGTAACGAGGTAATTTTGGACAATTCTTTGTCAACAGCTTCTTCTTCAAGGGATGGGTCAAAGATAACCACTAATTCATAATTCTTCAATCTTTTAATCCTCCTACGGACTAATTTTAGTAAATTAGGTTCTACCGGTAAGGTAGAACAGAAAGATAATAAGATAAAAAAAGATATTTCTAATCTTTCACCTTTATTACCATTAGGGATATTATAACATTTGGAACCAATAATCAATAATTAATTCTAATGAAATTCATAAAAATCAGAGAGGCTATTCTAATTCTTACTTCTCAGGCCGCTATAAATTTCTATGACTTTATCTTCCCTATTATCATATATAGGTTTGAGATGACCGGTGTAATTGATTGTTGAAATATATGGAAAATCCTTATCAATAACCACAATATTTATTGCTCCCTGCCGCTGAATGATAGACCTCCATCTGAATACTGGTATTTGAAGCCAATGCACCAGTAGTGAAAGTATTATTCCACCGTGAGTTGCTACTGCAGCACTACTTTTATCTTCATTTTCATTTATTATATTATTAATCTCAGTTATTGCTCTTTCCTGCACATCTTTAAAACTCTCTCCTCCTGTCGGTGAATTGTTATATGGATCCTTCAGCCAATTCTGATAATCATCATGAAACATCCTGTTTACCTGATCAAATTTCATTCCCTCCCATTTCCCAAAACTTATTTCTTTTAAATTATTTCTTATTTTTATCTCTAAGTTCCTGCCTTTTTTTATAATATTTGCAGTATCCACAGCACGCTTCAATGGGCTACTGTAAACATTAGAAAAATTTACTTTCGATAGATACTTAGCTGCAAGTTTTGCCTGGCGGATACCCAAAGAGGTTAGCCCGATATCTATTTCTCCCTGATATCTTCCCTCCATATTCCATAATGTTTGACCATGTCTGATTAAAAATAATTTTATGCCCATAAGATTCCTTCTCTTCTTCCCTTTTAAAGTTCTAAGAATTGAAATTGACCGATAGTATTTTTTCCGTTCTCTCAAAATATATATCAGTAAGTTTACCCTTTTTTATATCGCTATTATCTGCTATATGAAACATAAATAAATCTCTTTAGATTATATTTACCTTGAATACCTTCTTCATTTGCTCCAGTGCAAATTTATGGTCTTTTCTGTTTAAGCCAATTACAGCATCTTTTACCACATCAACCCTGTAACCTCTCATCACTGCATCAGCTACAGTATAAAAAACACATATATTTGTAACATCTCCGGTAACTATTAATTTCTTCACCGATAATTTTTTTAACATCTCATCCAGATCTGTATTAAAAAAACCTGAGAAGGAGCTTTTTCTTACAATAATATCATTACCCTGTGGTTTTAACTCTTCAATTATTTTTGATCCTTCTGTATTTCTTATAGCATGCGGAGGAAATATTTCAAACTCCCTGTCATCTTTATCGTGACTATCGCACAGATACATTACCGGATAACCTTCACTTCTGGCTTTTTCCATTTCTCTCTTTATGGGACCAATAATTTTTTCAATTTTAGGAACTTTTAGCGGCGCTCCATCCAATACAAAATCATTCAGCATGTTTATTATAAGTAAGGCTTTATAACCAATCATATTGTCACCTCAGTAAAATTTTAAAAATAATCTTTCATAAACACTAATGATTGCCACTTCGTGTCAGCCGCTTTGTATCCCCATATATAATGCAGGGACTCCTGCGGCGTTTTTCTTGGTAATGGTAAATATTACGACAATGATACCATCTGAAAGTTAAATTTTGTAATATTTTATGTTTACAAAATTTATATATTGTTTTTTTGTCGCCACATCTATAGAATTATAAAAGATAAAATCAATTTATTAAAAAATAACAACTTTCAGGAATAAAAATGAAAAAAAACAAAATAAATACAAAAAAGTTTCTTATCATCAGTATAATATCAATGTTAACCATATTTCTCATGATATCACTGACTTCCTGCACCCGGAAGGTATCTTTATATTTCGCAGTATCTACTGATACTGATGTTTACCTTGTAAAAGAAACAAGGGAAATCCCGGTAAGTAAAGAGCTGTATAAAAATGTAGTAGAGGAACTGATAAAAGGGCCTGAAAACGACCAGCTTTCCCCCACTATTCCTTCCAATGTTAAAGTTAATTCAGTAAAAATATCCGACAATACCGCTACCGTGGACTTCAGCAAAGAAATTATAACAAATTTTGAGGAAATACCTCACAGCTCTACTACAGAAGTTCTGGCCATTTTCTCTATTGTAAATACACTTACCGAGTTTGAAGAAATAAAAAAGGTAAAAATAACTATCGAAGGCAAAGATAGTGGGCAAGTAGATGGGCTTTATATAGAAGACTTCTGGGGTCACGTAGGCATTTATGAAGAATTCACCAGAAATGAAGACATTATAAAGAGCTAATAACTGGGAGGCAGCAGCCGGCAATAATATGACAGAGGATATTAAAAGCACAGATAGCCTCAATATATTAAAAAATAAAATAAATGATATTTCAGCCTTTTTTGAAAATACCTTATCTTCTACGGATAAAAGACCTCTGGTTGGATGGTTCTGTACCTACACCCCGGAAGAACTTATTGTTGCCGGAGGTTTTATCCCTGTAAGAATCTTCGGAAGGAAAAAAATAATTAAATCCGAAAGTTACTTTCCTATAAATTTCTGCCCTTATATTAAATCAAGTTGGGAGAGCCTACTTTCCGGCGCTGACAATTTTAAAGCAGTAATATTCACCAACTCCTGCGATGGGATGAGAAGGTTTTTTGATACTGCAAATAAATATCTTAAAGATACTCCTTCTTATCTACTGGATGTTCCCCACTTGAGAGAAGCAGGCTCTATAGATTTTTTTGCAAATAATTTGAATAATATGAAAAGATTCATTGAAAATTTAAAATGTAAAAAAATAAGCAACAAAGAAATAGAAAATGCAATAATTCTTATCAACAATAAAAGAAGACTTCTGAAAAAATACAGCCAGATTTCTACTAAATTACCGGAGCTTATAAGCATATCTTCTTATTTTAAAGTTATGGAGCTGTCTATGATCTCGGCACCCGAAATCTTTACAGATGATCTGGAAAGATACATAAAATTCATCAGGGAAGTCGATGCAGAAAATATGACTAATCTGCAGCCAAATTACAAAAACACCCCTGGTATTATGATTATTGGTAACTTTATCACCGAAGAAAAATTATGGGGTATGCTATCTACAATGAATCTCAAACTGGCTTCTGACGACCTCTGTATTTCGAGCAGATATTTTGAAAAACAGATAGAGCTGGGTGATGATTCTGATTTTCTCAATCTGACAGCTGAAAGATATTTAAATAAGCCCCAGTGTATGAGAATGGCCGACCATGGATTGAAATTAAAGGAGATTGAGAATAATATAATTAAAAATAATATAGAAGGTGTAATATTTATAAGCTTGAAATTCTGTGATACCATGCTCTATTCCTTTCCCCTGCTGAAGCAGAAATTAAACGATCTTGGGATTCCAGCTTTATATCTCGAGATAGAATATAATAATTTTTCAGAAGGCCAGTTAAAAACAAGGGTGCAGGCTTTTCTGGAAATGCTATAAATATAATTATTAAAAATGAGTATAAAAGACAAACTAAAAACCGGGGTACAGAGAAACTTAAATCAAAAGTATATCAGGAGGCTCCTGGATATTATCGCAAAAAAGCCTGCGCTTTATACTTATGGAAGCACGTTTTCCTCTTTATCTGATAAATACCTGAACATTTTTACCATAGAAAGCCTAAGAAATGCTTATTCTGATAATAACCATCCCGTGGGTTATGGATCTCTTTTTTTACCCTACGAGATGTTCCATGCACTGGGAATCACACCGTTCCTGCCGGAAGTTATGGCTGGATTTACGGCAGGTCTGGGACTGGCAACCCAGACACTTAAAGAAGCCTCTTCAAACTGGTACTCACAGGACCTGTGTACCTTTCATAGAAGTGCATCCGGTGCAGTGGAACTTGATGTATTTCCAAAGCCAGATTTTGTCATCACTACCAATCTGGCCTGCGATGCCGCGCAAAAATCATTTTATATACACTCGGTAAAATATAATATTGAAAAAAATTTCTATCTGATTGATGTACCTTACGAATATTCAAAGGAGTCTATCTTGTATCTGACCGGACAGATAAAAAATATCTGTATGGATATAAGTTCCAAATCAGGTATGAAACTTGACACTTCTAAATTTAAAGAAGTCATCAATCTCTCAAATGAATTTAGAAAATGGGCAATCAAAGTTAACAACTTAAGAAAAACTCTTACAAGCTATCCCCCTTATTATAATGGTCTTAATTTTATTTTACCTTTCCACGGTCTTGCAGGAACCAGAGAAGCTGTTATTCTTTATAATCAAATGTATAAGGAACTAAAAAAATATTTAGATAAAGAGGAGAAAGAAAAATCAGGTAAAAATAAATCACCAAAAAGAATTCTGTGGCTGCACCTGAAACCTTACTATAAAAATGAAATATTTGATATACTGGAAAGGGAGAACTGCAGAGTGGTATTTGAAGAAATAAATTATATTTACTGGCCTGAACTTGACCCTGAAAGACCTTTTGAAAGCCTGGCTAAAAAGATGCTTTCCCATTTTTTAGCGGGCAGTATTGATAACAGGATCAATGTAATTCTTAAGGCTGCCAGGGATTATAATGTTGACGGAACCATTTTATTTTCTCACTGGGGATGCAGACAGAGTAATGGCGGGGCAAGAATTATCAAGGATAGCTTAAATAAGCTTAATATTCCCACTCTGGTTTTAGACGGGGATTGTGTGGATCAAAATAATTCCTCACAGGGCCAGGTAAAAACCAGATTGCAGGGATTTGTAGAAATTTTAAACTCTTAAAAAAATAGAAGAAAGGAAAAAGATGTATACTTGTGGAATTGATGTAGGATCAGTTTCAACTAAGGTAGTAATACTAGATAAAAAAGATAATAAAATTGCATCTTATGTAATCGCCTCCACTGGTTCTAACGGTAAAAATGCTGCTATAAAAGCCCTTGATGATTCTTTAAAGAAGGCAGGACTTAAAGATAATGAGATTGAAGCTACTGTTGCCACCGGTTACGGTAGAATAAATATTTCTTTTGCGGATCAAAATATAACCGAGATAAGCTGCCATGCCCGGGGAGCCATATCTTTATTTCCGGATTTAAAAACAGTAATAGATATCGGGGGTCAGGACAGTAAGGTCATAAAACTTAAAGATGGAAAGCCCATTGACTTTCTGATGAATGATAAATGTTCGGCAGGAACTGGCAGATTTCTGGAAGTTATGGCAAGAGCAATGGAAATAAATATTGAGCAATTTGCTACTATTTTTATTAAAACCAATGATAAGGTCGATATAACCTCTACCTGCACTGTATTTGCCGAATCCGAAATAGTTTCACTAATCGGACAGGGTGTAAATAAAAATAAAATTATAAAAGGCCTTATTTATTCTATTGCAGATAAAATAACTTCGATGGTTGTAAGAGTGGGGCTTGATGAACCGGTCTGTATGACTGGAGGAGTCGCTAAGAATATGGGTGTGGTCAAAGCACTGGAAGAAAATTTAGGAATAAAAATAATTATTCCGGATGAACCACAAATAACCGGGGCACTGGGAGCAGCATATCTAGCTCAAAACCTTCATTAACTTTTTCAGATGGTAGATTTCATCTTCCCTGCTGGAGATTTTACCATCCAGCTTCATTTCAAAAAGCTTTCCCAGAACATCTCTAAATTTATCCGATGGTCTGTAGCCCATATCCTTTAATGTCTCTCCATTAATCTCCAGATGCAATCCGGAAAGACTAACCAGATATTTTTTAATATTTTTATAATATACATTACCCCAGCTGCATGAAATAACCTGGAGTTCCGGAGAAATCCCGCTTACCATATAATAAAGAGTGGAATTCTTTTTGACTGCGTTTTTAAGATTTTTTTTGACCTCGTTCCACCTATTATATGTTTCCAGTATGATATTTACATCCTTTTTTCTGACCTTCATTTCAAAGCACCATCTTTTAATTTCACCGGGCTTAATTCCTCTCAGCAAAATAATGAAAAGCAGTCTCCATTTTTTTATTTCTTTACCACCTTTCTTATAAAAATCTTTTAGCTCCCCGTAATACTTTAAAATCTTCTTTACCTGACTTATAAATTCTGTATCTGCCTTCACTTTCATTCCAATCTTCTTTAATGCACCCAATTCATCCAGTCTCCTGATTGCTTCCAGCATGTTCTTCTCATTAAAAATGTAAATAAGCTCATCTCTTATCCTTACTCCATTCAGCCTTGCAACTATATTCATATCTATGGTGGTCCTGGCTAATTTTTCAGTCTGGTCATCCATTTTAAACCCAAGTCTCTTCTCGAACCTCACCGCCCTGAAAATCCTGGTGGGGTCCTCTATAAAACTCATCTTATGCAGAACTTTGATCTTTTTATTTTTTAAATCTTCCCTGCCACCAAAGAAATCGAGAATTTCACCAAGATTTTTCTTGCTTAAAGATATGGCCATAGCATTTATAGTAAAATCCCTTCTGGAAAGGTCCTGTTTTATATTTCCCAATTCCACAGTGGGAAGAGCTGCCGGACTTTTATAATACTCTACTCTTGCTGTGGCTATATCTATATGCTGCCCGTCATCAAGTACAAGAATAGAAGTTCCAAATTTTTGATGGGATTCAAACCTGCAATTAAATCTTTTGGAAAGTTCCCTGCCAAATCTTATCCCATCGCCTTCAACCACAATATCTATATCGAAATTCGGTATCCTGAGCAGTGTATCCCTTACTATCCCTCCCACAAGATAGGTATTATATTTTAAAACCCTTGCAACACTGGAAATGGCCTTCAATATTTTTTTTACTTTACCCGGGAAAAGCCCTAATAAATTTTCATAACTTCGGCCATGCAGAAATCTTAATATATCTTTTCTGGTAACTATGCCTATTATTTTTTTCTTATCTGCAATAGGTATCCTGCCAATCCCATTTTTTATCATTAGATCCTGTATTTCGCCAATACTGGTATTGGGACCGGCTATAACAATGCTATGTGAGCGGAAACCTTTTACTGGAGCATGAGATAAGCCATGCCCAATGGCCTTATCTATTTCTTTTCTGGTTATTATTCCCACAAGATTATCATCTTTATCTACAATAGGTATCCCTGAATGACCATATTTTTTTAAAATTTCATCAACCTCGGATATGCTTACATTTTCCTTTACTACCTTTACAGGGTAAGACATTACATCTTTTGCCAGTATTGGTTTTCTTATATTTTTTCTAAGAGAATAAAGCAACTTGCTTTCTATATCCTCGAAACTCATATCACTTATCACAGCAGAAGCTGCCTGGGGATGACCCCCGCCTCCAACAATTTTAAGTATTTCAGATACATCCACATCTTTATCATCACTTCTGCCAACCAGATATATTTTCTCCTTCATTTTAGCCCAGCATATTGTTATACTTACATCTTCAATCTGGGATAACTTCCTGGTCAGTACTGAGAGCCCTTCAATAAAGATTGGCATCTCTGCCTGGGAAAGCAAGATTTCTGTTTCACTAATCTTTATCTTTTTGTAGTTCATTATCAGCTTTTCCAAAAGCTTGTGCTGTTCTTCAGAAAGGGAAAGATTTAAAAATTTTAACATCACAAACAAGTCAGATTCTTTCTTCATAAGAAAAGAGGCTGCCTCCAAATCCTTAGGGGTGGTACCGGGATAAGTAAATGAGCCTGTGTCCTCATAAATTCCAAGGGTAAACAGGGTAGCATCAAGCGGAGAAATAGAGATTTTTTTTCTTTTTATGATATTTACCAGAATCGTTGTAGTAGCTCCAACTTCCCTGGAATAATCATAAGTTGCTTTCATATCTTCAGATGATCTATGATGGTGATCATAGACTACAACTTCAACATTTTTATTATTTAATGCTTCTTTTGCCGGGCCAAGCCTTGAAGCAATTTTAGTATCTATTATAATAACTCTTTTTACTCTTGAAAAATCAATTCCCTTTGGATCCATAAGTGGCGGAAGCTCGTCTTCATAAAGAGTAATAAATTTTCTTACGTTTTGATTTATAGCAGTAGGTAATACAATTTGAGCCTGTGGATATATTCTCTTAGCCGCTACCATTCCGGCAAAAGAATCAAAGTCAGAACTTAGATGGGTTATAATTATTTCCATAAAATTTTTGCGTATAATCTTTTTACCAGTCTATATACTTATCATAGCAGACTATTTCAGAAATTGGTTTTCTTCCTCTGGTTCTACCTTCTATGGTTGGATATCCTACCGGGGTTATAGCCACCACTCTCACATTATCCGGGACATCAAGGAGACCCTTTACCAATTTTTCCTTGAATGCTCCAATCCAGCAGGTACCCAATCCCTTTTCAGTTGCAGCCAGGATTAAATGCTCTAGAGCCAGTGCTATATCTACAGGATAACTATTCATATAACCCCCCATAGCTCCATAAGCCTCATCCTCTTTAGCACAGGCCACAATCAGTACTGGTGCCTCTGATATGAAAGTTTGATTATTGCATGCTATAGACAGGTCACTTATTTTTTTCTTATCTTTTACTACAATCAATTTCCATGGCTGTAGGTTTTTAGCTGATGGAGCTTTTCTGAATGCTTGCAGAATATAATTTAATTTTTCCTCTTCCACATCCTGGGGTTTATAAGACCTGATACTTTTTCTTTTTTCTATAAGGTCCATAAGGCTGATGAATTGCTTCACTGTTTATTACCCCCTTCTCCTGTAATCTGATTCCCAAAGATTTTTTTTATAACCATTGTAATTCAATACTAATTTTTAATATTTAAGTAGAAGCCTTTTTATATTAGCACTATGTTTTTCTTAAGTAAAATTATTTTTACCACAATTCATAAACATATCTTTTGACATATTTCTGGTATATCTCCTTGACTCCTTCCATTTGATCATCAGCAAGAGGTGAGAGGTCGGAAGCTTTTATATTATCTTCAACCTGTGATGCTCTGCTCGCACCTGGTATGATACAACTCACATTATCATTCATAAGAATCCAGCGCAGAGCATATTCAGCAAGTTTGCCTTCAGGAAATATCTTCTTGAGTTCTTCCACTGCTTCAAGACCTATTTCATAAGGAACTCCTGAAAATGTCTCTCCCTTATCAAAAACCTGGCCCTCGCGGTTAAAGAATCTATGATCTCCTTTTGAAAATACTGTATCCTTATTGAATTTTCCGGTCAACATACCACTTGCCAGCGGTACTCTTGCGATAATTCCAACATTTCTACTTTTCGCCAGATCGAAGAATTTTTCAGCAGGTTTGTGCCTGAACATATTGTATATGATCTGGACAGTGGCCATATTAGGATACTCAATTGCCTTTAATGCTTCCTCTACTTTTTCAACGCTGACACCATAATTTAAAATTTTCCCTTTTTCTACCAACTCATCCAGAATACCGAAGACTTCCGCCCTGTAATAGACCTCTGTGGTGGGACAATGAAGCTGTATAAGGTCTATTACTTCCAACTCCATATTCTTCAGGCTGTCATCTATAAACCTTGTTATATTTTCCCGGTTGTATCCTTCCGTGGTATGAGGTACCAGTCTTCTTCCGGCCTTTGTAGTTACATAAATTTTCTCTTTTACTCCTTTCAAGAATTTTCCTATGGTTTTCTCACTCTGTCCTTCATTATATACATCTGCGGTATCGATAAAATTTACTCCTTTTTCCACTGCCTTATTTAGAATTTCTCTGGCAGTATCAAAATTAAATTTCTCACCCCACCTGCCGCCTAACTGCCAGGTGCCCAGCGAAATTTCAGAAACTTTAAAACCTGTTTTTCCCAGAGTTCTGTATTTCATAATTGTCCTTTCTCAATTTTAATCTAATTCAAGTATTTAAAATTATTTAAAATACAAGGGTGTATATTTATTGTAACAAGAAATTCCCCTTGATTTCAAATACTCAACTTTATCTCCGTATAACTTCATAAGCTTTAAGGTAATATTACCTGGAACTTTTATAGCTACCACAAACCTGTCAATTTTTTTTACAGGCACAATCCCGGCAATAGAACTGGTTTTAAATACTTCGTCTGCATTTATGATATCCCGGTAATAAATCTTTTTCTGTCTCACTTTTATTCTATTTTCATTGCATATATCCATAACCACTTCTCTGGTTATTCCGGGCAAAATATTCTGAGTAAGCGGTGGAGTATAAACTATGTTTCTATTTACAAAAAAAATATTACTTGATGCACCTTCCAGAACCAGGCGGTCTCTGGTTAAAAATATCGCTTCCTGTGCACTGTTATAATGAGCTTCATTTTTTGCGAAAATATTTTCAAAATAATTCAGAAGCTTGTGACAATAAAGAGGGCTACCCATCACCGGTCTTCTTATTGAAGAAGTGGTAATATTTATTCCTTTAGTATAATCAACTTCGGGGTAAGGTGTAAGACTGTCAGCAATTATTACGAGATTAGGCTTGTACTCCCCGTTAAAATGGAGCTCCCCGCTGTGGATACCTCTGGTTACAATTATTTTTATATAGGCATCTCTCTTTTGAAGATTGTTTTTATCAATAGTTCTTCTCAGAGCATCTTTTATATATTCTTTATCAAAAGGAAGATTATACTTTAAAACCTTAAGTGAAAAAAACAGTCTCTCGAGATGGGCATCAATCATAAATGTATAGCCCCCATAGCTTCTCAAGGTTTCAAATAAACCATCACCATATAAAAATCCCCTGTCTCTAACCGGTACTTTAGCCTTACTTTCTATAACCAGCTTCCCATTGATAAAAACATATTTAGACATACGAGTAGCCTGCCGGGTAAATTTTATAATAGTTTCCTTAGATTCTTTGCATTAAAAAACTTTAAAGTTTCCTTTAGGGCGATTCCTTTATCCAGAGTCTCATTATACTCATCTTCAGGTACCGAATCTTCTACAATTCCTCCGCCTACATTATAATAAAACTTATTTCCCTTTATAACAAATGTTCTGATTACAATATTTAAATCCATAGTACTATCAATTCCAATATAACCAGCTGAACCTGTATAAACACTCCTGACTGTTGGTTCAAGCTCATCAATAATTTCCATTGCCCTTATTTTGGGCGCACCTGTTATTGAGCCGCCGGGAAACGCAGCCTTTATTATACCTGAAATATCGGTACCTTTCTTTACTTTGCCGATTACCGTTGAGACAGAATGGAAAACCCTCGCATATTTTTCTACAACTGCATGCTCGGAAACCCTGACTGTTCCGTAGTAACAGAATTTCCCCAGATCATTACGCTCCAGGTCAACAATCATATTCAGTTCCGCTCTATCTTTAATGCTATTCTTCAGTTCCATCATATTTTTGTTATCACTGTCAGAATCTATCCCCCTGGGTCGGGTTCCTTTTATGGGTCTGGTCTCTATAATATTATTTTTTAAAAATAAAAATCTTTCCGGTGAAGAACTGCCTATGCTAAGCTCAGGAAATCCCATAAAAGCAGAAAATGGAGCAGCATTTTTTTCTCTTAATATATAATATAAGTCCATCGGTTCCACAGGCAGGTCCGCTTCAAATCTCTGACTGAAATTTGCCTGATAAATATCGCCGTTATGAATATATTCTTTGGTTTCAAGTACCTTTTTGATATAATTCCGCCTGGTAAGATTTGAGCGGATTTTTATATTTGAGATGTTTTTCTTGTAATATTTCTCAATAATATCCCTTTTTATATCATTTAAGCACTCTAAAATACTAACAACGCTCTCTACTTCCAGATTGACTTTCCTAATTAACTCCCTATCCCTTATATCAGAATCCATATAATCATCTTCCAGGAAAGTAGTCTCACAAGCACTTTTATTTTCCTCTTTCTTTTCACCGGTTAAAAAATTCCTGATAAAATACCACCTGCTGTCCTGGTGGCCATATGCAAGCAACCTGTCATAATAAGCAAGATAAAATATGGGAAGATTAACATCATCGAAAACATTTTGAGGAAGTTCTTCAATATAGTTTTTCAGATCATAAGAGAAATACCCGGCAAAACCACCCTTAAAATCAGGGAGTTTTTCTTCAAGGTCCCTGGTTATTTTCACAATCCTGCCCTCATCTATATAGACCACTCTAACATTCTTTATTTCACTGTCTGGAGGGCTGCAGGTATAATCTTTAATGTTTTGTTTGAGAAAAGACAAAGGATGCTGATAGGAATAATACCTGATATCTCTGGCGTTACCTGTAAACTCATTTTTATAGCCGCTGCTCTTTATAACAAATTTTGGATCCCAGCCGATATAAGAGAACCTGGAATATTTATCCGGAGAGAGACTGCTGTCCAGAAAACATAAGTAATTACTATCCTTTAAAATATAGGCCGCATCCTGAGGTGGTGTTTTTAGATTAATGGCTGAAATTGTCGAAAGGATTTTCATAGATCAATGAAATTTTTAAGTATTTTTAACCCGACTGGAGTCAGGAATGATTCAGGATGAAATTGTATTCCTTCCAACTTATAGTTTTTATGCCTTACTCCCATTATAATACCATCTTCAGTATGAGCAGTTACTTCAAGTGAAGAAGAGATGGTGTCTTTTTTTAAAATAAGAGAATGATATCTGGCGGCTTCAAAAGGATTTTCAACACCGGTAAAAATACTCTTTCCATCATGATAAATCTTAGATGTCTTCCCGTGGATTACCACTCCCGAATTGATCACTTCTGCACCAAATACTTCCCCGATGCACTGATGTCCCAGACATACTCCCAGTATGGGTATTTCCTTATAAAAATGCCTGATTATATCTTTTGACATGCCTGCATCAACAGGTCTTCCCGGACCAGGTGAAATAACTATCCTGGATGGCGCCATCTTTTTAATTTCATCCAGACTTACCTTATCATTTCTCCTGACCTTTATATTCTCACCCAGAATGCCCAGATACTGCACCAGATTAAAAGTAAAGGAGTCATAATTATCTATCATCAATATATCTATTTTTTTAGTTCCGTTATTCGTGCTCATTTTATCTCATGACCTTATTATATTAATATATTTATTTTAATAAAACCCGGCTGCCTGTTATTTCCCGATAGAAGGAATTATATTAGAAGCTAAATAAAATCTCAAAAGAAATATTTTCACTTTGCAGCATTTCAGTCTTAATTGATAAATTATAAGATTAGGGATAAAATCCTTACCTATGATAACCGTAGAAAACCTTACAAAAAAATTTGAGACTGTAACAGCGGTTGAGAACATTTCCTTTAATATAAATGAAAGTGAAATATTTGGATTTCTTGGCCCTAATGGAGCGGGAAAGACCACTACCATAAGAATGCTATCAACCCTTATCTCTCAAACTTCGGGAAAGATAACCATAGACAATAGAAGTCCCGAGAGTGATGGTGAATACATAAGGTCAATAATAGGACTCCTGACCGAGTCTCCGGGAATGTATGAGAAAATATCCGCTTATGATAATCTTGAATATTATTCCAGCTTTTATAATATCCCCGGCATCAAAAGAAAAGATAATATCGAAAGATATCTTAAAATGTTTGATCTCTGGAACAGGAAAGATGACCTTGTGGGCACTTATTCTAAAGGTATGAAACAGAAACTTGCGCTGTCCCGCGCGCTGATTCACGAGCCAAAAATATTATTTTTAGATGAACCAACTGCAGGACTTGACCCTGAAAGTGCCCATATGGTGAGAAATTTTATTGAAAGCCTGAAAAAAGAAAAAACTACTGTTTTTCTCTGTACCCATAATCTTGAGGAAGCATCCAATCTGTCTGATAGGGTTTGTATAATAAAAAGAAAGATTATAAGGATTGCCACGCTTTCTGAACTGCAAAGTGATGATAAAAATAAAAGGGTTGAAATTATATTTACAGAAAATGCAAGTAAATATATTAAATTATTGGAAGAGATTGATAAAATCAAAGATATCCAGGCAGATAATAACAGAGCAATTCTGGTAATTGAAGAACCAGAAATCTCAAATCCTTTAATTATTAAAAAACTGGTTGGTAACGGAGCTGAAATTCTTTATTTTAACGAAATAAAGGCAACCTTAGAGGAGATATATCTTGATTTAATAAAAGATAAAGAGGCAAAATGAAAAACGCTGCAGTAATTTTTAAAAAAGAGATTAAAGAAGTTATAAGGAATAAGAATATATGGATGCCAATCCTTATAATCACTGCCATATTTTCAATTGCTATGCCGCTTGTGCTTATTCTTGGAAGTGGTTCCATACTTAAGGATGAGGATACTATAAATTTTATAAATAAAATGTTTGGCCATGTTGGCGATCCGCTCAGGATACTTATAGGATTTGCCTTAAAACAATTACTTATTTTCCTGCTTATACTTCCGGCTATGGTCCCCAGCCTTATTGCCCCCTCCTCGGTGATCATGGAAAAGGAGAATAACACTCTTGAGCCGCTCCTGGCTACACCAATAAAAACATCCGAACTGCTGCTTGGAAAATCACTTACCGCTATGGTACCGGCTTTCGTTATTTCCACCATTAATTTCATTATACTTACCATAGTGGTGGATACAGCAGCTTTCATTAAACTGGGTTATGCTCCACTTCCCACTGTGGAATGGGTAATAGTAGCTTTCCTGTTAAGTCCCATACTATCCTTTATACTCACCATGGCCAGCATCATAGTTTCTTCAAGGTCCACCGATATAAGGTCCGCACAGGGAATAGGCGCAGTGATAATAATTCCCATTTATCTGGTTATTGGCCTTCAGCTGGCAGGATTCTTTCTTCTAAATATTACTTACCTACTTATAGGTTGCCTGGTACTGCTGGCAGTATGCCCTCTGGTTTTAAGACTGGCGGTTAAGATTTTTGACCGGGAAAATATCCTTACCAGATGGAAGATGAAAGCTTAAGCAGCTTGAGTCCTTATAATATTTAAAAAAGCATATTTATTTACTAAAAAATCTTTTTATTTCCTTATCCAATGCCGGCGTGGGTCCGGTATGTGAGGATACCCATGATCCTAATCTGTTAGCTGAATTGCTCATTTCTTCAAGTGTCCTGCCATCAAGATATTTAATTACCACTGCTGCTGTAAAAGCATCTCCTGCACCTACTGTATCGGCAACAGAAATCTTATAACCAGGGTGATCGTAGTAATCACTTTCATCCATAAGAAGGCTTCCATCTTCTCCCCTGGTAAGACATACCAGCTTTATACCGTATTCATTCATAAGCCTCCTGCAAAAATTAATATCATTTTTTTCACTGGAGTAACCCATTAAATTTTTCAGTATTCTAAGTTCTTCTGTATTTAATTTTAATATTGTTGCAAGCTCCAGTGATTGAACAATTGTTTTAAGAGAGTAGAAGTTTTGCCGCAAGTTTATATCAAATACATTAATAGTACTGCTCCGTGCCATTTTTAAAAAATCTATAATAGTCCTGCGGGACTTTAAAGACCTTTGTGCCAGCGTACCAAAACATATAACATCGGCTTCTTTAGCAAGCTTTTTCCATCTATCACTAAATTCTAAAAAGTCCCAGGCAACATTTTTATTTATAATATAATCCGGTTGTCCATTATCATCTATTTTTACATCAACCGTCCCGGTCGGATGTTCGGAATCAATTTGTATAAAATCCCCGGCTAAACCAAGTCTAAATAAAGAATCCATAATCTCTTTTCCCAGGAAATCATCGCCAACTTTACTGGCAACTAACCCATTCTGTCCTAATTTTTTAACAAAATAGGCAAAATTAGCCGGAGCTCCTCCTAGCTTTCTGCCATGTGGAAAGACATCCCACAATATTTCTCCAATACCTATTATTTTATAAGGCACTACTATCCCTCCTGCGGAGATAGAATACAATAAAAATGATTAATGACAATTTAAACTTTAGAAGTTCTTGTTAGCGCACCGTTTGCTTTATTATTTAAAACAACTACATCATAAGTACCTTAATATATTGAATAAATAAGCCACAAACTACCTTTCTAGAAAATCTCTTAAAGCTTTGCTTCTATTTGGGCTTCGTAATTTATTTAGAGTTTTAAATTCTATTTGTCTAATTCTTTCTCTCGTAACACCAAACTCCCTTCCAACTTCTTCTAGTGTTTTTGGCTGGCCATCATTTATACCGAATCTAAGCTCTATAATTTTTCTTTCCCTATAATCTAATGTATTAAGTGTCTCTTTTAGCTTGTTTTGAAGCATCTTGAAAGATGCAGCATCTGAAGGTGCTTCTACTTCCGAATCCTCTATAAAATCACCAAGGTGGCTGTCACCTTCTTCACCTATTGGAGTTTCAAATGAAATAGGGTGCTGGCTTATTTTAATTATTTCTCTTACCTTATTAGGGGTAAAATCCATTTTCTCTGAAATCTCTTCAGGTGAAGGATCTCTACCAAGTTCTTGAAGTAGCTGCCTTTGAACCCTTATTAATTTATTGATGTTCTCTATCATATGGACCGGGATTCTGATAGTTCTAGCCTGATCAGCCATAGCTCTTGTAATAGCTTGTCTTATCCACCAGGTTGCGTATGTAGAAAATTTAAAACCTCTCCTGTAATCAAATTTCTCTACCGCTCTTATCAGTCCAAGATTACCCTCCTGTATAAGGTCTAAAAAAAGCAGGCCCCTTCCAATATACTTTTTGGCAATGCTTACCACCAATCTCAGATTCGCCTTTACCAGCAATTTTTTTGATACAGGATCTCCAGCTTCAATTCTCTTTGCAAGTTGCACTTCTTCAAAAGCGGTAAGTAGTCTTATTTTACCAATCTCTTTAAGATACATTCTTACCGGGTCATTAGTAGGATACTTTATAGTAAGATCCGGTCTCCTTTTTAATAGACCCCTATCTGTTTTTATATTTTGAACTTTGGTATCAATATCTTCATCTTCTTCACTTACAATCTCTATTCCCAGATTCTGAATAACGTCATAAATATTTTCAATCTGGTCCTTGGACAGCTCTATATCTGAAAGAGTTTCAGTAATTTCCTCTGTGGTAAGCAGACCATCTACTTTACCTTTACTGATCAGCATCTTTACTTCTTCTAATTTAAACTCTAATCCTCTTTTAATTTTTAATCACCCTAATCCTTATAAATAATCTAAACTTTTTGATTTTTGCCCAGTAAAAATTAATATAATAATTTTAAAAAACATATTTAAATAAAATAACCCTTAAAATTTAAAAGTAATTAAAATAATCAGCTTATGAATTTATAATTTAGTTACATAACTTAGATAATGTATAAACCCAAAAAATTACAAAGGCTATCGAATTCAGGATTGTGGATAAAATTGCTTGCAGAATCTTACCATAACTGAGAATTCTAAGAAAACTATCTAAACCTTTTTCTTAATTTTCTTAACTTATAATTAAGATCATCTTTGGGTGTATTCCGGTAATTACCGCTTCTCGTATTTCCACTAAAACTTCTGCTTTCCTGAGGTCTTGCTTCATTTACTAAAAGTTTCCTGTCTTTAAAATCACCCTGGTTAAACTTTTCTATAGCTTTTGCTGCTTCTTCCTCAGTTCCCATTTCCACAAACCCGAAGCCTTTTGATCGACCATCCAGACTTCTAATTACTTTTGCATAAGTTACACTACCTTCACTGGAGAATAGTTCCTCCAGTTCTTTATCTGTAGTAGAGTACTCCAGATTGCCTACATATAGTCTTTTATTCACCTTGATTTCCTTTCACTTATTAAAAATCATCTTTAAACAAAAAAACAGAAATAGTATAAATAATGCATAAAAATGCTGATTTTAATTTGGAAGGTTAGCCAAAAAAAATTTCAGACTTACCTTATTAACACATTATCTAACAGTGACACTCCACAGAGCAAGCCCTGCGGCTTCTGCTTAGTTTACTAAGCATTCTTTTTCCTGCTTCAATGTCGAAGGCAACCCTTCAACTCCACAGGCGTCAATTCCGCTGTGCCCCAGCGTATTTTTTACCGATTCATCCCCGCTGCAAGCAGGCGTAGTTTTCTCGGCAACTCTTGAATAACCTTACTATTGTTATTATTATACCATAAAAATATCAGCACGTATTCATTGTATTTGATATTTTTAGATGCTTCCTTTCCAATTTGGATAATTGATTAATTTACTGATTTTGTTAAAATATAGGAGTTCCAAGTATTGATATCATTCTATACTATTGATATTATTCTATACGTATTTCGTATAAGAGTAAGATTTTGGTATTTTTATGAAAATAATTCGTATAAAAACGAGTTATGCGCAATTGGTCGCAAAAGTTGGAGGTGTGAAAATGGATATATTTGGTAAAAAGCCAAATGTGAAAAAGATACGAGTAAATAAAGATGTTGAAGGATTGATAAGAGCTTTAAAGTATAAGGATAAAGATATCCGATGGGAGGCAGTAGAGGCTCTTGTAAAGATAGGTGAACCAGCTGTAGAACTTCTAATCGAAGCTTTA
>JADBLP010000115.1:0-11058 GCA_014894375.1 Actinomycetota bacterium
ATTGGTAATTAATATGCTAAATACGTAAAAGATTCACATCTTTTGGTAAATTCAGTATAAAAACTTCTAATAATTCAATCAGTTGTTCTATATCTCTTAAATGGCAGCTTTCCAGAGGGGTGTGCGTATATCTTGCTGGAAAGCCTATCTCTATCGAGGGAATCCCTCTGTTCTCGAGTTGCAAAAAAGAAGCATCGGTCAAGCCTCCATAAAAAACATTCCTCTGTACTTGAATGCCTGCTTTATTTGAAGCTTTTTCAAATAAATTTAGTAATTTTGGATTAGGTATAACACCTCCCAGGGTTCCCCTGCCATGAAAACTGTAAGTATTAATCACCGGTCCTCCCCCAAGCTTTACATCTGTTTTATCGAGGTCAGGTGTATCGCAAGATACCGCTACATCTATAGCTATAGCAAAGTCAGGGTTTATTGCCCGGGCAGCAGGTAATACTCCCCTTAAATTATATTCCTCCTGCACTGAACCTACCAGATATATTTCCGGGGAATATTCTTTATTTAAAAGTCTTTCCATAAGGCAAAGCAGAACCAGGCAGCCTCCCCGGTTATCAATAGCAGGGGAAAAAACAATAGAACCATTTCGAATAAAATCTCTGGCGTAAGTAATTGAACTACCCACATTAATCCCCAAAGAGAGGACTTCTTGAGAGCTAGAACAGCCTATATCGATATACAGTTCCTCGATGGGTATTACCTTATATCTTTCACTAACAGCGGTAAGATGGTGGGATTTGCTGCCGATAATTCCTTCGATAAAATTACCTTTCTCCGCTCTCACCAGCACTTTACAGCCTAACAGTATCTTTTCGGGGATGCCCCCAATTTTTTCTACTCTTAGAAAACCATGGGAACTGATTTTACGTACAATCATTCCCACTTCGTCCATATGAGCTATTATCATAATTTTTGACCCCTTAGAAGGAGCCCCAAAACTGGCTATGACATTCCCCAATGAATCGACTTCTGCTTTAATTCCGTATGCCTTTGTTTTTTCATACATATATTTAATCATCGGTTCTTCAAAACCGGAAGGGCTGGGAATAGCAGTTAATTCTCTAAGTTGATCCTCTAATCTTTTAAATTTATTCATAATTAATTTCCTCGATTTTTATTTAGTTATAAAGATTTTATCTTTTAGAAATGGCTACCAACTTGTGAGATACCTTAGATGTTGCTCGATACAGCTCTTTATAAAGCTTAAAATATTCACCGTACAGAGAACTATTCTTCTCTATAGGAATTATTTTTTTATCCCATTCAATCCAATTTAAAATATCATCCAATGATTTATTATATCCAATACCCAAGCCTGCTAAAAAAGCATCACCATAACAAGCCCCTAAAGTTATTTTAGGAACCAACTGCTCTAATTTTGTAACATCACTTACAATCTGTAATAAGACCGCACTGTTGGTTCCTCCCCCGATAGCTACCGTTCTTCTTACCGGCAGACCCGCTCTCTCTATATTCTCTATATTATCCCTAATACCATAGGCTATTGCTTCTAAAATTGCCCTGAAGATATGTCCTTTTTTATGGAATAGGCTTAATCCGGCTAACGCTCCTCGGGCATTAGGGTCATTTACCGGCGTCCTTTCTCCGCTAAAATAGGGTAAAAGTAAAAGCCCCTCAGATCCCAATGGAATTTCCTCAGCTAATCTATCTAATAACTGGTATGAACAACCGTCTAATAGATCACTAAACCAGGACATTATTGCTCCCGAAGTAGACATACCAGCGGCGATTGCATACTGTTCTGGTTGTAAAAATATAGTAGGCCATATATTTCTGTCCGCTTTAGCAAACTTATCAGTTATCTCTATAAAGAATGAACTGGTCCCATACATTATCATTAAGTCACCGTTTTGTACTACTCCGGAACTTATAGCTTCTGACGCTGCATCTGATGTACCGGCAATGACTTTTGTACCCTCTTTCAATCCTGTTTCTTTAGCAGCTTCTCCGGTAATCTCACCAACTATGTCGGTAGTCCAGGTTATTTCGGGTAATAAGTCGAGGGGAGCATCCGGCCAAAGAGCGTTTGTCCATTCTTTTTTCCTGCAATCAAAGAGGGGATTAAAGGTGCTTGCCGTATAATAATCTATTACCGAGCGGCCGGTCAGACGGTAGACCAAATATGTTGTGGCGGTAACAATCTTGGCTGTCTTCTTAAAGAGCTTTGGTTCATTTTTCATAAACCACAATATCTTCGGACCGGCAGCTTGAGAGGATAGAAGAATTCCGTTATATTTTAGAAGCTTATCCTCGCCGATTCTTTCGGTCATTTCAGAGATCTCTTTTTCGGCTCGATTATCTATTCCATACAAAATAGCGTTCCGAAGCGGCTCCCCCTTACTATTTAAAGGCAGCATAGTCGGGGCAATGGCACTACAGCCCACCGCCGAAATAGAGCCATTGTCGATACCAGTCTTTTGGAGAAGGTCTTTGGTTAAAAATACAAAGTCATTCCACCAGGAAAAAGCATTATGCTCAGCATAACCAGCCTTAGGAATAATCAGATTATGAGTACAGCAAGAATCTCCTAATACCACACCATCTTTAGTTACAATAACTCCTTTTGACCCATGGGTACCTATATCAATACCCAAAGTACAGCCTTCATGCATAATCATCCTCTTTTAAAATTAAGTTTTAACCAGCCTAAAAATAAGCTTTTATAACAAATAGATAATTAGCTATGAAGAATTTTTATTTCTTCAAATTTTTTCTAAGTAAACTTACTTTTTGCATAAGCTTATTTACGCGCTCCTGGCTGACCGGATTCCAGGTGATCCCATCAACCTTAAAAGCTGTTCCTATAATAGCACCATCAACTTCTTTTAAAATATCTTCTACGGTTTCAGAGTTAACTCCCGTATTGGCTAAAACCGGCACCTCGCCTGCATTCTCTTTTATCTCTTTAAATAGGTTCATTTTTGCAACTATTCCTGTAACTGGACCAGAGACCAACAGGGCATCTGGCAAAGAGGACATAATAACACTCTTGGTAACAACTGATAGAGGCCGGGGAGCTACCGGTGCGGAGAATTCAGCATTTATATTAAAGAACAATCTGATATTTTCCGCCTTTATTAGTTTTCGATAGGAGAATACTTCATGGCAGTTAGTATGCCACATCCCCATATCCCCTGCATATTCATTGGTAAAAATCTCTCTTATAAAACTGGCTCCTGCTACTTTAGCTATTCCTAAAGCGGCAAGAGGGTCCCAAAGTACATCTACTCCAAAAGGTACCTTTACCTGAGATTTTACCTTACCAATAACATAAGACATCGCTGCTATCGTTCCTACCCCAGCTTTAAAGGAATACGGTCTGTCATGCTCGTTGCAAAACATAATACCATCCACTCCTCCTGACTGAAGTTTTTCCATATCCTGAATCACACCTTTTATAATCGCTTCTATTCCTCCAATATCATCGTACAGATAGTTCCCCGGTAAAGGCAAAAAGTGTACCATCCCGATAATTGGCTTTTCCACTCCAAAGATACCTTCTAATATATTTACCACAATATGACCCTCCTCGTATTAATATAATATAACTATGTTTCTAATATTTACAAAATAATCTTATCAGCTATATCTCATAACCCCAATTTGTTACTTTTTATTTTCTAAATATTCATAAAAAGCTTTTATCAGCAACATACCCGCAACTGCACCGGGATCTTTCTTGCCTATTGATTTTTCTCTATACCAAACAACTCTTCCGTGTTTTGGGAGCATCTCTTTAGTATCTTCAACTCCACCTTTAGCGGCTTCATAAGCCTTCTTAAACCCTTCTTTTAAGTTTTTCCCTTCTTCGGAAGCTAATTTGAGTGCTTGAAAAGCAGGATATAAAGAATCAATAATAGTCTTCTCGCCCGGTTTAGCCTTTCCTCTTTCTATTATTCCTTCCACAAAGACAGAAGCCATTAGAACAGAGTTAGCTAAATCCACTTCGGTTTTACCTTGAATGGTTTTACCGGCTCTCATAAAACCGGTAGCCATAAGAGTGCCCAAGGTAGAAGGAACGGTCTCTGCTAAGGTCATACCAACTTTCATAAATATTTTTCCTATATCCTCTTCCTCTAATGCTGATATCATTTCGTAAACCTTGGAAAATCCGGTACTCATAGTAATCCCTAAATCTCCGTCACCCATTGCTGAATCCAATTCAAATAACCAATCTTTGTTTTCAATCATTACATCCTTAACCTTAGCAAATAAGCCTTCTAAATCCGAAGAATTTAGTTTATTCATATTATATCTTCCTTTTTATTTAAGTTCTGCTTGCACAAAGAAAGGGGTATCTGCTGACTTTTTTAATAACTCTTTCAGCTCATTGTCGAGTCTTAATAAGGAAATAGACATTCCGGCCATCTCCATAGAGGTGGCAAACTCACCGATATAGGGATGATAAACAGTTATCTTCTTGTCTTTTAATATTTGCGCTACTTTTCTGTATACTATGTATAGTTCCTCTTTGGGGGTAGCCCCCAATCCATTTACCAGCACCGATACTTCGTCTCCCGACTGATAGGGTAGATCTTCTAAGATAGATTCCATTATTTTTTCTACTATCTTGTCGGCGGATTTTAGTTCTCCCTTCCCTATCCCTGGTTCTCCGTGAATACCGATACCAATCTCCATCTGACCTTCATCCATCTCAAAGGTAGGTTTTCCCATTTCCGGAATAATACAGGGAGAGAGTCCGACTCCCATGGAGCGTACATTGGCACATACCTTTTTAGCAACCCTTTTTACTTCATCCAAAGAAGCCATCTCTTCGGCGCAAGCACCGGCTATTTTATAGACAAAGAATATTCCGGCAACTCCCCTTCTCTTATCTTCTTCCCCTTTGGGCGAGGAAGCTACATCTTCTCCAGCAACTACCTGCTCAACTCGGATATCTTCCATATCAGCCATTTCAGCAGCCATGTTAAAATTCATCACATCTCCGCCATAATTTCCATAGATGTACAAGACTCCACTACCGCTGTCAATGGCTTTGGTAACTTCTAACATCTGCTTGGCACTAGGAGAAGCAAACACATTTCCCACTGCACAACCGTCTAACATCCCTTTTCCGACATAGCCTAAAAATAGAGGCAGATGTCCTGATCCTCCACCAGTGGAGAGTCCCACTTTGCCAGGTTTTCTACTATCTGAGCGGACTAAACATTTTATATCATTATTAACACACTTGAGTTGTTCCGGGTGTGCTGCTAAGATTCCTTCGATCATCTCATTAACAAAATTTTTCGGGTCATTTATAATCTTTTTCATAAATACCTCCTTAATTCATTAATTAGTTTTTAATCTTTTTATTGATTTTTGTGATAGCTTAGCACTGTAAAAATTTATTACCATTACTAAAATTAATATCAAACCCCATATGACCTTCTTGAAAAAGGGGCTAAAAGATAAAATATTGAAACCGCTTTGAAGAACTTGCAAGGTAATGATCCCCATAATAAGTCCGAATATGCTTCCAGATCCTCCGCTAGGATCGACCCCCCCTAAAACGCAAACAAGGATTGCCTGAAGCAAATATACAGAACCATATCCTTCCCTAATTGAATTGACTCTTGATATCATTATTATCGAAGCCAGTCCAGCAAATAAGCCGCTCATCATATAGGTTTTAACCAAAATACTTTCGTTGTTTATGCCGCTAAAGCGGGCTGATATCGGATTAGATCCTAACATGTATACACTAAACCCAAAGGTAGTTTTATTTAAGATTAAAACAGCTACTAAGGCACAGAGAATAAAAATAATCATAGGCACCGGTATTAAAAGGATAATTCCACTCCCAATAAATAAGAATTTTTCAGGAAACCCTATAATACCATATCCTTTGGTAATAATAATTGCTATTCCTGAAAAGAGGCCCATCGTACCTAAGGTGGCAAGAATCGCCGGAACTCCTACATAAGCCACCAAGATTCCGTTTAGGAATCCACATATTAAGGATACGGTAAGTGCTGATGCGATAGCTAAAATTATGGTGAATAACTCCTCGTATACGCCTATTTGGGGAAAGGTATATTTAGTTAAAATAAGTGCGGCAACTATACCTGCCAAGTTAGCTGTGGCAACAATTGATAAATCGATCCCCCCGGTCAACATGGCCAGCATTACAGCGATTGCTAGTAAGCCAAATTCAGGGATTTGGCTAAACATTGATTGGAAATTTCTAATGGTTAAGAATTTACCCGGTAAAAATATCGATATTACCATAAAAACACTGATCATTATAATAAATAAAGTTAATATCTTTGAATGTTTTGAATATTTACCTAACAAATAGTACCTCCCCATTATAAATCATTATCTTCTAAAAACTATATTTCCGATACTCCTTTTGCTCTGATAGGAAGTAATGCTAACACTTATGACAATTATTAGCCCTACAAAGAAATTATGCCAATAAGAAGACAATCCCACCAGGATGAGGCTGTTATTTAAAATAGTCACCATAGCCACCCCCATTATTGTCCCAATAATTGTTCCTGACCCACCGGTTATTCTAGACCCTCCTAAAACTACCGCCGCAATTACACTAAGTTCGGTCCCTACTAAATAGGTGGGGTTACTATAGCGGATTAGGGAAATATGCAGAACACCGGCAATACCAGCTAAAAAGCCGACATAGCAGTAAATAAAAAATTGAATCTTGGCCACATTAAAACCAGACCGTTCGGCAGCATTTATATCACCACCGATGGCGTAAATCCCTCTCCCCAGCATGGTATATTTCAGAATAAGCCAGGTTAGTATAGCCAGAACTATAAATATTATGATAAAGATAGAGAGCCCGTAATTTACCCCATTTGGTTTAGTCAGAATAAGTACATCTTTTGCACCAAATGCTTTGAAACAATCTGGTAATTGAGCTGAATTGATAGCTTTAGTTCCTACAATAGTTAATAAAGCTCCGTGAAAAACGCTTGCCGTACCTAAGGTGGTAATAAGTGTTGGGATTTTAAATTGTGAAATGAGCAGGCCGTTAATCGCTCCCAGAGCAACTCCCACTAAACAGGAGATAAAAAATGCAAAAAATATATTATCTACCCCGCTGGCGATCAGAACATTAGCAGCAATATACTGCCCTGAAATTGCAATGGCGGTAAAAGATATATCTATCCCCCCTGAAAGTAAAACTATAAAGACTCCGATAGCCATTATCCCCATTCCTGCACTGCTCTTGCTCAGATCAAATAGATTCTCCAGAGATAAAAAGGAAGAATTTAGAGAAGTAATGAAGATTGAGTAAACAATTATAACTAAAAATAAATATAACTCATTTTGTTTTAATAATTTTTGAATTCTTAAGCTTCTATTATTTTTTACCATTAGACCACCCTAATTACTATTTTGTGCTAATATATCCAGCAATTTATCCTCGGTCACTTCATTAGTATTAACTTTTTTAATAATCCTGCCTTCTCTTATTACGATTATCCGGTTACAATTCCGAATAATTTCGGGAATCTCGTCAGAAATAATTATCACCCCCATACCTTTGTTAGCTAACCCTTTGACTATATTGTGTATATTGCTTTTAGAAGCAACATCTATCCCTACAGTAGGACCGTTTAAAATAAATACCTTAGGGTGTGTAGCCAGCCATTTAGCTATAACCACCCGCTGCTGGTTGCCGCCTGACAGTGCCTGAGCTACAGTCTCTAAAGATGGTGTAATTACATTTAACTCTTCCATCCATTCTTTTGCGGCTTCATACTTTTTGTTATTATCGAACAGTTTGAATCTATTCAACAATCTCTGCAATATAGTAACTATAATATTATTTCCGATAGACTGCTTAATAAATAGGCCCTGATTAAGCCTATCTTCTGGTAAATAGCTTAAACCCAGTTCGATAGCGTCTCGAGGAGACTTTATCTTTGCCAACTTACCATCGATATATATTTCTCCTGAATCCGGTCTATTCAAACCGAAAAGCGATAAAGCAAGTTCTGTCCGCCCGGAACCCATGATTCCGGTTATTCCTATAATTTCACCTGATCGAACTTTAAAATTTATATTCTGAAAGTTACCTTTTTTGGAAAGATTTTTAACTTCTAATAGCGGCTCTTTCTGCCTCTCTTTCTCTTGGTAATCAAAAACAGAATCAACTACCTTCTTGCCACTCATATAGAAAGAAAGGGTATCGTGATCCAACTCCTCAGTACTATAAACACCAACCTTTTTTCCATCCCGTATAACCGTTACTTTTTCAGATATCTTTAAAATTTCACTAAGCTTATGACTAACAAATAGGGTGGAAATTCCCCTTTTCTTTAAACCCAGAATTACAGAAAATAGACGATCAATTTCACTTTTGGTAATTGCCGTAGTAGGTTCGTCCATAATAATAAGTTTGGCATCCTGAGTTAGTGCCCTGCAGATAGCTACAAGCTGCCTATTCGCAATAGAAATATTTTCTACCTTTTCATCTAAATCCAGCTTTTTATTAATATTGGAAAACTCTCTCTTGGCGATATCATTTATTTCTTTCCAACTAATAAATCTCTTCTTTCTTTCTATCATCTGATTTAGTGAAATATTTTCAGCGATAGAAAGATTAGGGAATAAAGATAGGTCCTGATAAATTACCTGTATTCCTTCACTTATCGAATCGATAGCGTGTAAACTTTCGAACTTTTTACCATTTATTATTATTTCACCCTCGTCTGCCTTAACTACCCCGGCTATTATCTTTATCAAGGTAGATTTCCCCGATCCATTTTCACCGACCAGACAATGTATCTCACCTTTATCTATTGACAAATTGACTCTATCTAATGCTTGTACACCTACATATGATTTACTTATATCTTTAACTACTAATAATTTTTCTAACTTTTCAACCATTATAACCTCACCAGGACAATGCTTTTTAGACAAATTTTAGCTATAAATTATTAAATAAATTATCAATCTAATTCTTAAATGTAGTCTTTGTATCCGGTAATAATAAAAATAGTACTATTAATTCATACTATTATCAATCAAAAAATTTTATTTAAGCAAAGCTTAGGATTTACTAACTAAAGATTGGTTGAAGGGATAACAACCCTTCAACCAATCTTCTCTCTGGAGCAGATATGATCTATAAATCGTACTCGTCTATATTTTCAAGAGTAACATCTTTCCAAGCGCTACCATAAATTATTGGTACACCAGATTGGTTCATTTTAATGGTAATATTTTCGTAACCAGGTCTACCTAAATCCATACCCTCTTTAATTTCATTACCCTTAAGAAGTTCCCAGGCTACCTTACAGGTAACATATCCTGCATCAGCTGGAACCCAGAAATGAATCGACTTGGCAGAACCGCTCTTTAAGTAATCATAGGCAACAGAAGGCAAACAGGTTCCGTATGCTGCAACTTTGCCTATAAGGCCTTTTTCTTCGATAGCCAGAGCAAATCCGGGTACTCCACACATAGCACTTCCCATAATACCCTTTAAATTTGGATAAGTTTTTAAAAGCTCTAAAGCCTTTTCGTAATCAATTTGCTGATTTTCGCGATCTTCTACTCTATCACATACTAACTGCATCTTGGGATATTTTTCTTTTTGTTGAGCAATTTCACCATCAACCCACTCATTATGAGTTGTGGAAGTAAGATGGCCTACAAAACAAGCATATCCTCCTTCATAATTCATATCTTTGGCCATAACATCCATCATATGTCTTCCGTAGGCAACATTATCAAAGGCTTCTATATCAAAACTTACCTGCTTCTGGTTAGATGCTTCATGGGTAAAAGTAAGAATTCCAGCATCATTTGCTTTTTTAAACACCGGTTCTAATGCTACCGGATCATTGGGAACAACCAGTATTGCATCTACGCCCTTAGCAATAAGATCTTCAATTAGAGCTACTTGAGATGCTGGGTCAGCTGTATCAGCACCAATTTGGTAGGCATTAACCCCGGTTTCCTTAGCGAATTGTTCAATACCCAATCTCATGTTATCAAACCAGGCAACTCCTTCAAGTTTGACTACCATAACAATTTCAAAATCATTATCGGCTGCTTCTGCTATCATAAATACGGAAAATGTGGATAGAATTACTGTTAAAACTAAAAACCATAATATTAACTTTTTCATTTTTTTCTCCTTTTTAAATTTAATTTTTAGCTAATCCATGCTTAGCTATCCTTAAGACTTCTTTAAAATATATTAAGCTGTCTTAAGTTCGTTTCGAGCAAATCTTTTTCTTACCTCTTAATCACCTCCATTTTGGCACGAAGCTAACTTTTTGGATAAAAGTTGTAAAAAATCGGCTCCTTTAGCTCCGTCTATTATTCGATGGTCCATAGAAAGACTTAATGGGAGAGACATTTCTTCTGATTTACCCATTCCAAGAATGGCAACCTGGGGAGGGTAAATTATGGGGTTAAAATACTCAATCCCCTGTAAGCCTAAATTGGTAATAGTGAATGTCCCCTTCTCGAAATCTTCAGGTTGCAATTTCCCTTTTAAGGCTTTATTAGTAATATCTCTTCTTAATTGGGATATTTCGAAAATATCTTTACCTTCTAAGTTCTTAAGTACCGGAACCATCAATCCTCTGTCTGTAGCTACTGCTAAATTAATATTTATCTCTTTGATGAACTTATAATTTTCTTCCTCGAATATCGCATTAAATTCGGGGAATTTTTTAAAGGTGAGAACCAAGGCTTTAATGATAAAATCAACTAAAGAAAGATGTTGATCTAATCGAGCACTTACCTCCTTCCTTATATTTAAAAGCGAAGCAATGTCTATCTTCCTACAAAGGGTAAATTGAGGAATATTTTTATAACTATAAGTAAGCCTTTCGGCGCTTATTTTTTGCACTTCGGTTAATCTATATACTTCTTTGATGGTAAAATTTGTCTTTTCTTTTGTTTTAGACAGATATCCTTCTATATCTTTTTTAGTAATAGCCCCTCCTGGTCCATAACCACTTATTAAGGATAAATCTACTCCTTTTGCTAAAGCTAATTTACGGGCAATTGGTGCTATTTTTATTTTTT
>JADBLP010000113.1:0-10930 GCA_014894375.1 Actinomycetota bacterium
TTTTCCTATTTATGATAAATTTTTTATACAGCAGGGTTGAAATTGTTGGCAGCCCATAGAGTACTCGAACCTTTTTAAAGATTTTTAGATTATTCTACTTTAAATAACTCAAAAGCTCACCAATCTGATCTTTTTTACTGATTGTTAGTGTGGTGACCATCACTGCCGGTACATTTCCCCTGGCTTTCCTGTATGCCTTATAAATGGTCTGATAAAGCTTATCTATACCTTTTTTGATCATTAGCTATCCCCCAATAAACTTTCTCATCTTTAAGGCATCTGTATCATCATTATAAAAATTAGAAATGGTTCTTAAAGGGAAAAAACCTAAATTTTCCCAAAAACGAATGCTTTCTATGTTAGTTGATCGAACCTCTAATTCTATTATCTTCACACCAGACATCTTCAAGTGGTTAAAAGTAAAGTACACAAGAGTTTTCCCAACACTTTTATGTCTATAAGCCGGATCAACAGCAATAGAGGCAACATAGCCTTTTGTATGGGCAATGCAAGTTATCATATATCCCACAACTACTCCTGATATCTCTGCAACAATAAAAAGATAGGGACACTTATGATACCAACTCATGAATATATCTTCCGAGAATGAATCAATCGTGAATGAGGCATGCTCAATTTCCATAATCCGATTAAGGTCTGTGAGAGAGAAGCATCTTACATTGATTTTATTTATTGTCATCATTTTCTCTATGTTTTTCTCCCATTATATATTGAACAATTCAAATTTTTAACCATTAAACATATTTTTACTTTTAAAAACTCTGGGGAAATCAATTCTTAGGAATATTGATAATATCAAATTCTTTGGCTCTGCTGAAGATAGGTTCCAGAAGTCGTTCCATGATTTACCTCCTATCAAGTGCATGGCCACACAAGTGCCAAAAGCTATGCTAGCTTATGTATGTCCCATATTCCTGAAGCGTCTCCCACATCGCCATGATATTCTCAGGCGGCACATTGCCCAGGACGTCGAACATCTTTTCCCAGTACGCTAGCTGCATATCCATGAAACGGTGCATTATCTTCTGTGAGAGTGCAGGCCTGCCGATGAAATCGGCATAGCCATCTTTGAAACCGCGGGTCAATAGATACATCTCGAAGATACCAGCAGAGAGATTTCCCACAACCAGGGCTTGTTGTTCCTCTTTAATCACTCTCTCTGCGGCCTCTCTGAGACCGACGAAACGAGCCGGGTCTTTTGGATCAAGGCAATACGTAGCAGTCAACATTAGATTCGTCAATATCACCTTTCAGGGGGTGATCGAACATGTCATAATACAAACCACCAGTCCTGGGCATTCGCCACCCGTCCGTCGGACAAGCCACAAAAACTCCCACATCGTGACAGCATACTTCGCTTCAGGATTGAACCCACTTGCACTAGACACTTCTAGCCTCCATTTCAGGTGTTTGGCTACTAAAGCAAATGATAATGTAGGTTTGCCTCAAAGTCAAAAAATTTCCATAGTTTGGAGTGGACCCCAAAAACTAGATATCAACCTATCTTAAGGAGAATTATGCTTCCCCTGGGGTTTTATTAAGTCAGTTCTGTTAAAAAATGATCATATCCATGCTTTGTAAGGAGCTCTTCTTTGCCTTCTTTATAGATTCTAACACCCTTTTCTTTGGTTATTTTTCCTACTAAAAATCCTTTAACTTTATTTAGATTTTTCTTTGAAACTGTGTAAACTAATTCAAAATCTTCTCCACCATATAAAGCAAAATCTAAAGCGTTTTTTTCGCAGATTTTTGCTGCTTTTTTTGTTGTTGATTTTATAGGGACTGAATCTGCATAAATAATAGCTCCTGTATCGCTTTGCTCGCATATTCTTAAAACATCTGAAGCAAGACCATCGGAAACATCAATCATTGCGTTAATATATTTTAAGAAAGGCTCTACTTTATGAAATTTTGCCTCTGGCTCTAAATGTTTCTTTTTTACTTCTTCGAAGCCATCTATGTTTTTTAAGAATAAATTCAGGCCAGCTGTACTTGATCCTAAATCTCCACTTACTAAAATACAATCATCTGGTTTAGCAGCTGAACGAAATTTGAGGTTTTCTTTTTTTGCTTCTCCAATCATACATATATCTATAATAAGTTGTTTGCCATGAGTTATATTGCCGCCTATAATTTCGATTTGGTATTTACTGCTGACTTGCCGCATTCCTTTATATATATTTTCAATAATTTCAACATCAATGTCTTCTGGTAAGACTAAAGAAACTAAAAAATATTTGGGTTTTGCACCCATAGCTCCTATATCGGACACATTGATTTCTACTGCTTTTTTACCAACCTGTTCGGGAGAAAAGTATCTTAGTGAAAAATGATCGCCATCTACCATTGTATCTGTGGTAATAGCAAGATATTTGTTACCCACTTTTATAAGAGCCGCATCATCGCCTATACCTTTAATTATATATCTGCTAACCGGTTTTTTTGTAAGCCTTTTTATCAAGGCAAATTCCCCGCCTATTTGAGAGATATCCATTTTTATTTTCCTTCTTTAATTTTGATATATCCTTTTACTTTATGTCTTGCTTTATCCTGGCGAAAATATTTATTTACTATATCAATTGCACAGTATTTTCCGCACATCGTACACTTGTCACCGGTAATTTTACTTTCTTTTCTGTACCGCCTTGCTTTTTCCGGGTCTATAGATAGGCTTATCTGTTTTTCCCAGTTTAATTTTTTTCTTGCTCTTGCCATTTCTATATCCTTATCCAGGGCACCACTGATCCCTTTTGCGATATCGGCTGCATGTGCTGCAATTCTGGTAATTATAACCCCCTCTCTAACATCATCTACTGTGGGTAATCTTAAATGTTCGGAAGGTGTAAGATAGCATAGATAGTCAGCGCCCCAGTAACCGGCTAAAGCTCCGCCGATAGCGCCTGTAATGTGATCATAACCAGGTGATATATCAGTAACTAGCGGACCTAAAACGTAAAAAGGTGCATTATTGCAAATCTTTTTTACAAGCAAGACATTTGTCTCTATCTGGTCAATGGGCATATGACCGGGACCCTCTATTATTATCTGTACGCCCTCTTTTAGGGCTCTTTTTGCCAGTTCTCCTAAAATTACTGTTTCCTGTATTTGTCCTCTGTCTGTGGCATCAGCCAGGCATCCAGGTCTTAGCCCATCTCCAAGGCTTAAAGTTACATCGTATTTTTTGGCTATTTCCAGCAGTCTATCATAATTTTCAAAAAGTGGGTTTTCTTTTTTATTATATATCATCCATTCAACTAGAAAAGCACCACCTCTACTTACAATATCTAAAACTCTGCCCTGGTTTCTTAGTCTTTTTATAGCTTCTCTTGTTACACCGCAGTGTACTGTCATAAAATCAGCGCCATCTTCTGCTTGTTTTTCGATTACATCAAAAATATAATCTTCAGTCATGTTTACAATACCTTTCCTTTTTGCAGATTCAATAACGGCCTGATAAATAGGAACTGTTCCTATGGGTACAGTGGACCTTTCTATGATAGTTCTTCTTATTTTATCAATATCTCCACCGGTGCTTAGATCCATAACAGTATCAGCCCCGGCTTTAATGGCTACATCTAATTTTTCTATTTCCTCTTCCAGACTGGTATGCTCTGAAGATGTTCCTATGTTTGCATTAACTTTTGTTCTTAAACCTCTTCCTATTCCTGATAATACCTCAAGAGATTTGTGTTTTTTATTATAAGGAATAACAATAATACCTTCTGCAATGCTCTCTCTTATATATTCATGACTAACCTTTTCTTTTTTTGCTATAATTTTCATTTCTTTAGTAATTTCACCGGATTGAGCTTTACTTAATAGAGTCATTTATAATAACCTCCCTGAATTTTTTACATTCTTTTTCCACGTTGTCTTTAGCAACTATAGCTGAAATTGCTGCAATAGATCTTGCACCTGCTTCTATTACACTTCCAAGATTATTTTCATTTATTCCGCCAATAGCTACAAAAGGAATCTTTATTGCTTTCTTTATATCTTTTATTAACTTAAGTCCTGCTGGTCTTCCAGCGTCTAATTTAGTTTTTGTCTCAAAAATTGGACTTACTCCTATATAATCTGCGCCAATCCTTTCGGCTTCTACTGCTTCTCTAATATTATGTACAGTTAATCCAATAATTTTTTTACTTCCAAGTATTTTTCTGGCAATGCTATAGGTCATATCTTTATTACCCAGGTGGACTCCATCAGAATCCACTGCTAAAACAATGTCAACTCTATCATTTATTATAAATAGAACGTTATTTTTTTTACAAAGTTCATCTATTTCTTTTGCCTCTTTTATCATATCTCCTGTACTTTCTCCTTTTTCTCTATATTGAATTATTTTAACGCCTGCTCGTATAGCGGACTTAACATCTTCCAGGGCAGTTTTTCTGGTTAGCCTCGAGTCAGTTATAAAGTATAAATCCATATCTTCTAGTTTTTCTTTCATTTATTCCCTTTTCTCTATTTTTATCATTTCTTCTATTTTGTTTTTATCAAGGTTAAAAATTTCATCAAAGAAAATAGTTTTATAGGAAGCTGGGCCTTTAGCTGTTTTTGCTGCCAGTTCACCAGCTATACCAATAAAAGAAAGAGCATTTGTGGAAGCTAGTGTATAATCTTTTTCAACAGCGGCAAATGTTCCTATTACCGAGGCAGCCATGCAGCCTGAACCAACAAAACTGCCCATCATATCGTGTCCATTTTTACAAATATAGGTATCTTTTCCATTTGATATAATGTCTTCCTTTCCAGTTATCACCACGGTTAGATTTCTTTCACTTGCTATTTTTTTTGATATTTCTACCAGATTTCCTTTTACTGATATTGCTTCTACTCCTTTTGTTTCTGCCTCTGCTCCTGCTATTGTTCCAATCTCTGAAGAGTTTCCCTTTAGAACTGAAATTTTTACTTTTTCTAAAATTTCCACTGCTTTATTTGTTCTTAGGTCTGTTGCGCCAGCTCCAACTGCATCCAGGATTACAGGAATGTTTTTTTCATTTGCTTTTTTACCTGCTAAAATCATTGATTCTACTAAATCTACTGTCAGGGTTCCAATATTTAAAACAAGAGCGCTAGATATGGAAGTCATTTGTTCAACTTCTTCTATCGCATGTGCCATAACAGGCAGGGCACCTATGGCTCTTACTATGTTTGCACAATCATAAATCGTTACCCAGTTTGTTATATGGTGTACTAGTGGTCTTTGTTCTTTTATTTTCCTTAAAGTCTCTGATATGCTCATAAAATTTCCTTTCTTTCTCAGGTTTGTTAGTCTTGTTATTCGTTTAAATTGATGTATCTTATAAAACTTGCGTTTTTTTTCTTTCTTTATGTACCTTCTCAATTTTAAGGAGTGTTAAAAACTGCTATAAAAATAAAAAAACTACTAACCTGACCGTTGATTAGTAGTTTACTTGTTTCTACTTTTCCTACGCTAGAATTATCTAGGCCAGGTTTAAAGGGTCGATGGCTTAATTAAGTAAACCATCCTCTCAGCCGGATAAGCTCCCCTAAGTATTATAAATATTTAATTTTCAAAGAAATTTCTTTATAATATAAAAGAATAAAAATAACTAAAGTATCGAACATGGTGGATATTACCATAGAAAGTTTATATTAACAACTATAAAAGGATAATACTCCGGCAGGAATTTAAGTATCAGGGTAGTGATTTAGATGAAATTTACTGAAAGAAAAATAGAAATTTTAAAAGAGGTTGTTGATAGATTTATTGCAAAAGCTAATCCTGTCTCTTCAAGGAAGATAGCCCAGGGTTCAGAATTTGACCTGAGTTCGGCAACCATAAGAAAAGAAATGGCAGAACTTGAAGTAATGGGTTACCTGACCCACCCCCACACATCAGCGGGGAGAACACCTACGGATAAAGGCTATAGATTCTATGTAGATAATGTCATAAAAGAAGAGTTAGATTTAAGCGCTGATGATGGCGAAATCAGTCCTGGCCTTGATATAACAATTGGCAAGGATATGGAAATAGAAACAATCCTGCAGAAGTCTGCGGAGATGCTTGCTAAATTTACAAATTATCTGTCAATGATTGTAGCTCCAACAATTCAGCAAAGTAAATTTAAACATATCGAGCTTCTGGAATTTCATGGCGGAAATTTACTTATGGTTTTGATTACAGATACAGGGAGAGTTTACAAAAGAAGCTTCGTCCTTGGAGGCAAATATACGGATCTGGATTTGCATGGGGTAACAAATATTTTAAACTTGCAGCTCAGGGATAAAAAAATTATTGATATTGGTATAGAAGATATAAAAATACAGAAAGGTGATTCATATCTGATACTCTTGGTAAATAAAATTATTGAACTGATAAAAGAGTGTATTAAAGAAGATTTTCATTATAATAGAATTTTTATCCATGGTACATCAGTGATATTACAGCAGCCGGAATTTATTGACTTGAAAAAGATTCAGAATATTCTGCAGGTTATAGAAAATGAATATTTGCTTATGAAACTGCTTATGGATTTTTCCGAGGATAAAGATTTTATAGTAAAGATTGGTTCAGAATTATTTGAGGAAGGTACTGAAGACCTGAGCCTGATAGCATCGAAGTATAAAATTTATGGTAACTCTACCGGAGCAATAGGTGTTTTAGGACCAAAAAGAATGGATTATAGCAGAGTTATAAGAAATCTTAATCTTTTTAGAAAGAATCTTACAGAGATTTTTAACTCCAGGGCATAAGTGTTGAAATAAAATAGAAACTGGAATAAAAAATCAAAATGGGTTACTATTTCTGCGCTATTATTTCATAAATCTTATAAACTTAGTTTTTATTTTGAGGTGATTTTAACAAGTGAGAAATAAAAATGATTATTATGAGGTTCTGGGGCTATCCCGGGACTGTACTTTAACCGATATAAAGAGAGAATATAGAAATCTTGCTCGCAAGTATCACCCTGATGTAAATAACGGTGATCCAAAAGCAGAGGAAAAGTTTAAGGAAATTTCTGAAGCCTATGCTGTACTCAGCAATGAAGAGAAAAGAAGACAGTATGATCAGTTTGGATTCAGCAGAAATTTATTTGAAGATTTTGATTTCGGGAGTGTATTTTCAGAATTCGGATTAGGGGATATATTTGATAGATTCTTTGGCGCTGGTTTCGGCAGCACTTTTTCCACCAGACAGAGAAGCGGTCGTAGAGAAAGAGGCTCTGATGTAGGTGTTGAGATGAAAATTAGTTTTAAAGAGTCTGCATATGGAGTAAAGAAAGAGATTGAATATAATGCAGATGATGTTTGTGAGGTCTGTAAGGGAAAAGGCAGCACTGCTGATGATGGAATTATTACCTGTAGTGAATGCAGCGGTACGGGAAAGGTAAGGACTGCCAGGCAAACTCTTATCGGAAATATAATAACTACATCGATTTGCAGGGATTGTGGGGGCACCGGGAAAATAATAAAAGATCCCTGTGGAAAATGCAGGGGGAAAGGTTATTACAGAAGAAAGAAAAAAGTTAAATTAGATATTCCTGGCGGGGTACATGATGGGGACAGTCTTAGAGTCTCCGGTGAGGGAAACTCACTGGGCAAAGACTCTATAAATGGTGATCTGTTTGTAACTATAAGGGTAATGTCCTATCCTGGATTTAAAAGAGACGGAAATGATGTACTGTCCAATATCGAGATATCGTTTGCTCAGGCTGCCCTTGGCTGTAAAATAAAGGTTGAAACCCTTGATGGCAAAGAAGAAATAAATATCAAGCCTGGAACCCAGCCTAAAGAAAAGATTATCCTTAAGTCCAGAGGAATTATTGAGCTTAATGGATACAGGAGGGGTGACCATATAATTAATATAGATGTTAAGATTCCTGCTAAACTTACTAAAGAAGAAATAATACTACTAAAAAAATATGCTGACGGAAGAGAAGAGGCAACTGGTAGTGGAAGCCATGGTGTCTTCTCAAATATTAAAAATGCATTTAAAAAGTAAAACAATTTCTAAAAAATTACAAAAAATTCCTTTTTTATATGATATTAGTATAATTATAATTATCATTCAGGCAGTTTAAAAAATGAGTTATCCATATTTTTTTGTAAATTCCAGCAGTATTGAAAGAAATAGAATAAAAATTGAAGGAGAAGACTTAAACCACCTTATAAATGTGCTGAGAAGCAAAGCCGGGGATACGGTTTATATATCAGATAATACTGGCTATAAGTATAAAACTGAAATTATAGATATTAAAAAATCTACAACCATATTACTTATAAAGGATAAGAGGAAAATTACAAAAAAAATCCCTCAGATTACTCTTTACCAGTGTATACTTAAAAAAAATTCTATGGAATTTGTTATCCAGAAGTCGACTGAAATAGGGGTAGATAGAATAATACCGGTTATAAGCGGAAGAGTAATTACAGATAAGAGAAAAATTGCCGGAAAAGTTGACAGATGGCAGAAAATTTCAAACGGGGCTTCAGAGCAGAGCAGGAGGGATTTTAAGTGCGAAATACTTTCCCCGGAAAATATTAATAGTATTAAAGTTTCAGATTACGATTTGTTTTATGTTCCTTACGAAGAAGGTTCCGGTAATGGTGGTGGTCTGGTAGAAGTTAGAAATGTTTCCAGAATTGGATATATAATAGGACCTGAAGGTGGTTTTGAAACAGGTGAATTAAATTTTTTAAAGGATAATGGAGCCAGGGAAATAAGATTTGGAAAAAATATTTACCGTTCTGAAACTGCGGCAATTTATTTTTTATCTGTACTGGATTATTTAACCGGAAATCAAAAATGAAGAAAATGAGGTTTTCTGTAGATACACTTGGGTGCAAGATCAATCAAAGTGAATCAGATTTTATTGTAAAAGAATTGTTGGAAAAAGGGCTGGAGCCGGTTTCATGGAGCAAGCACCCTGATTTTTGTATTATTAATACCTGTACGGTGACTTCCCGGAGTGACAGGAAAGCAAGACAGATAATCAGAAAGATAAAATCACAAAACAAAAACAGCAAAATAATTGTTACTGGCTGTTTTGTTGTTTTTAATAAGAAATTCCTGCAAGACTGCGACATTGATTTTATAGTAGAGAATAAAGATAAAAATAAAATACCGGATTTAATTGGAAGAATGACTGCAGGCAGGAAGGATCTGGAAATGGAAAGTTTTGATTTTAAAAGTTGCCCCCAATTCAACCAGATGCATTCAAGGCCGCTGGTAAAAATCCAGGATGGATGTGAACAAAACTGCACCTACTGCATAGTTCCAAAAGTCAGGGGAAAATATAGAAGCATACCGTATAGAGAAATTTTAAATAAAATAATAGATTTGCAAAAAGATGGTTTTGAAGAAGTCGTCCTTACAGGTATCCATATTGGAAAATATGGGGTAGATTTCAGTACCGGTGGCCTGGGCAAAGGAAGTAAAATCAGCAATTTAGCAAATTTGCTGGAAGAAGTTGTAAGAGAGACCAGTATAAAAAGAATAAGGATTAGCTCTATTGAGGTAAATGAAATTGACAGCAGGCTGCTTGATATTTTAAAAAGAAATAACGGACGTTTTGCAAGTCACTTGCATATTCCTCTTCAAAGTGGAAGTGACAGAATTCTTAAACTGATGGGAAGGCCATATACTGCGGAATATTATTTTAGAAAGATAGGGATGATAAGCGGGATTTTCCCGGATATTGCGCTAACCACTGATGTAATGGCCGGCTTTCCCGGTGAAAGCGAAGAGGATTTCGCCAGGATGGTGAATATGATAGAAAGGATATCTTTCAGTAAAATTCATGTTTTTAAGTTTTCAAAAAGAATGCATACGCCGGCTTACGGGATGGGTAACCAGGTCGGTGAAGAAATTAAATTCGAGAGAAGTAAGATTTTGAGGAATATAGGGGACAGACTAAGAAACAGTTATATCAAGAATCATATAGGAAAATTATTAAATGTTGTTTGTGAGGAAATGAATGTTGAAAATAATATAATAAGCGGTACCTCTGAAAATTATATTAAAGTTTATTTTCCAATGGATAAAGAAAATTTTCCTTCGCTAAAGGGTAAGATACTAAGGATTGCTGCAAATTCTGAATATAAAAATGGCCTATGGGGGATATTAAGTTAAGAGCATAAAAATGGATTATTTATAGCAAATTCATAAATTTGGAAGAATCTAATATTTCGTGATAATTAATTACTAATTGTTTTATAATTTTATTTGGTAGTTATAAATATTAAATAATACTGTAGATCCCAATGGACCTTATTATACTTGTCAGTTTTGTGGCACAATTCACAAAGGCTATTATACAAATGGTGGGTTAAAGATTGATTTTAGATCACTAAACAAAGTATAAGTGAAGAAATAATTTTAAAACAGATTTGGTATATAAATGTATGACCGCCTATTTCCGTCCCCTTATATGGCCATTTTGCGGGCTTTATTTAGCTTAATTTAGGCACTTTAATGAACTTATTTCCTTATTATTGACTTTTTAGTATTATAAAAAACATATAAAACAAAAAAATTAACCTGGTGGCAAAAACTAATAAGAAAGCAGGAATAATGAAATTAGAAAATGTAATTTACAGCGGTGATAATTTAATAAGGTTAAAAAAGTTTTCATATAAATTTGTTGATTTAATTGAAGAAGACTATAACTCTACATAAAAACCTAAGGTCTATTTTCGGAGTTTTTGCGCACTATAAAAAAGTATACCTTTTACACCTTAGTTGAAATTTAAGAGACTTAGAATTGACTATAAGAGGCCAAATTTTTCTATAAACTTAAATACGTTGAAAATACCTGATAAACAGGCTAAAAACAAACAGAAGGGCATTTAATTTTTACTGATAAAACAGTAAAATAACAGTAGAAACGCAACAATAAAATAAAATAATGATGTGGAGGTAATTTCAATATGAGAGTTG
>JADBLP010000078.1:0-10727 GCA_014894375.1 Actinomycetota bacterium
TCATGAAAGTGTGTTTTTATTTCTTGATAAAGATTCTACTAAGTTACTTAAGAAATTTAGGATTTAATTTATTATATAATTTATAGACAAGTTAATTTAAAATCAAAGAGATAAAAATATTTTTTAAAAAGGTGTGAAGGTTAAATATATACGTAATCTTAATATTTAAGGAAAACGTAAAGGAGTTAATAAAATGGGAAAAGTTAAAGTAGGTATAATCGGTTCTAGATTTGCTGCCGGTTTGCATGCCAAAGCATATCAAAGATGCATAAGTGCTGAGATTACTGCTGCAGCTGCAATAGATAATCTCGAAAATTTTTGTAAACAATATGAAATTCCTAAAGCTTATAATAATTACCGAGAGATGCTTAAAAAAGAGGACATACAAATGGTAAGCATTTGTGTTCCAAATTACCTTCATAAAGAAGTTGTATTTGCTGCAGCTAATGCTGGTAAGCATGTTATATGTGAAAAGCCTTTTGCTACTACTTTGGAAGATGCTGACAAAATGATTGAAGTTTGCAGAGATAATAAAGTAAAACTTATGTATGCTGAGGATTGGGTTTTTGCTCCAGCGCTTATTAGAGCAAAAAATATTTATAAAGAAGGAGCAATTGGTGATATTGTTTATATAAAGGCTAAGGAAAGTCATGGTGGTTCACATTCTCTTTATGCACAAAAGTTGAAATATTGTGGTGGAGGCGCGATGATTCATTTAGGTATACATCCAGCTGGTTTCGTTTCTTGGCTTAAAGAGAAAAAAGTAGTAGAAGTTATAGGTAAAACTAGTAAGGGCTTAAATAATAATTTGATTCATTCTGAACTTGAAGGCGAAGACTGGGCAACAGGAATTTTAACTCTTGAGGATAATACTTTTGCATTTATTGAAGGAAATTATATTACTTTTGGCGGTATGGATGATCGAATTGAAATTTATGGAACAAAGGGAAATATTAAAATTAATCTTACTCATGGTTCCCCAATTTCCGTATACAGCTCGGATGGATATGAATATGCTATTGAGAAGGCGGAGACTACCAGGGGCTGGACTTTTCCAGCTGTGGATGAAGAGCGATCTTTAGGATATCAGGATGAGATTGCTTATTTTGTTGATTGCGTGAGGTTAAATAGGGAAATAATGAAGGGCATCCGAGGGGAAGACGGTCGAGCTGCTCTTCAAGTTGTACTGGCTATATATGAATCGATGAATAAGGGAAAAACAATAAAGTTAGAACATAAGTAATAGCTGTGATAGAAATAGATGAAGGTTTTTACCAACCAATAAACGGAGGATGATAGGATGACTATAAATGAAAAAAATATTCTGATGCCGGTTGAGGTTGCAGGAGTGAAATTTCGCAATCCATTTTATGTTAGTTCAGGCCCAGTTTCAAAATCAGTCGAGCAACTCGTAAGAGCACAGGAATGCGGTTGGGGAGGGGCAAGTATTAAGTTGACATTTGACCCCGCTCCTTATATCAATCTAGAGCCCAGATATGGGTGGTTTCAGGATTTGGGTTATCTTTCCTTTTCTGCCGAGAAAAGGCTTAATATCGAAGAGGGTTTAAAGTTAATAGAGGAGGGTAGAAAACAAACAAAAGACTTTGTCCTGTTAGCTAACATTACTTATTCTGGCGATAAGGGGCTTGAGGGTTGGGCAAATATGGCCAGGAGATTTGAGGCAGCGGGTGCTCACATTATCGAGCTTAATATGTGTTGTCCCAATATGTCCTTTAATCTATCAGTTAGTGGAGAAGTCGTGGAAGGCGAACCACTTTCTGGGGCGAGTCTTGGCGAGGATGAGAAATCAGTAGTTACCATTATTAAAAAGGTAAAAAAAGCTGTTTCTATACCAGTTTTCATTAAGTTAACCCCGGAGGGCGGTCGGATTGCTCAAGTGGCTAAGGCCTCTTTTAAAGCGGGTGCTGATGCCGTTGTTAGTGTAGCCAACAGGTTGGGAATTCCTCCCATTAATATCCGTAACCCGAAACAATCGGTTTATAATCTTCAGAAAGAACCAAGTATGTCTTGTTTTTCAGGTCCCTGGATAAAACCATTAGCATTAAGGGATGTCTATGAGATCAGAAAACTGGTTGGATCGGAGCCTGTAATTGCGGGATCAGGCGGTATAAGTACGTTTCAAGATGCAGTGGAGATGGCTATGGCTGGCGCTGACCTTATCGCCATCTGTACAGGTATATTAGTTAATGGTTTTGGATTTTTAGAGGAACTTATAAAGGAGTTGAAAGAATACTTAAACGAGATGGGCTATAGCTCGCTCAGAGATGTTCGTGATATTTTAGTTGAGAGTATCACTCCTTCCTCTGAGCTTACCATATATAAAGGTTATGCTCAAATAAAGGATGGAAATCTTTCTGCTCCTTGTACATATAATTGCCCAGCGCATGTGCCTATTCAGGCTTGCATAAAAATGGTTAGTGAGGGTAACTTTGAGGAGGCCTTTAAACAAATAACCTCTAAAAGTCCACTTCAGTGTGTATGCAGTCTAATTTGTCCGCATCCCTGTGAAACTGAGTGTACCCGGGGTGAGATAGATGAGCCAATTTTAAACAGGGAGATTGAAAGGTTTATTCTTGAATATGGTAGGAGAAAAGGATGGAAGCCTGAAATTACCTTGGTCTCGAAAAAAAGGGAAAAAGTCGCTGTTATTGGCTCTGGTCCAGCTGGTCTCTCTGCTGCCTATGATCTTGCCAGGGCTGGCTATCGCGTGACTATTTTTGAGAGAGAGAAAGTAATCGGCGGTATGCCAAGATTTGCTATACCTGAGTTCAGATTGCCACGGGGTTTGCTCGAGGAAGCGATTGAAACAATCAAGAGCTTGGGGGTAAATATCAGGACAGAGGTTACCTTTGGCAAAGATATTACTATAGATGGATTGAAGGGGGATGGTTTCAAAGCCATCTTTATTGGCATTGGAGCCCAAAAAGGGTTAAAACTGAGTATCTCTGGGGAAGAGGCTAAAGGTAGCTTAACTGCTCTTGGTTTTCTTAAATGTGTCTCCATGGGGGAAAATCCTGAAATTGGCAAAAGGGTTGCTGTTATTGGAGGCGGATTTACTGCTGTTGATTCGGCCAGAGCGGCCATTCGGTTGGGGGCGGAAGAGGTGTTTATTCTTTATAGAAGAACGAAGGATGAGATGCCAGCTATACTAGAAGATGTCATAGAAGCAGAGGAAGAAGGGATAAAGGTTATGTATCTTGTCTCACCCAAGGAGGTTATCACCAAGGAGGGCAAGGTAACCGGTATTAGAATGGTTAACTATGTTTTGGGCCAGAAGGATGTCTCCAACAGAAGAAGGCCAGTCGAGGTTGAGGGAACGGAGTTTATTTTAAAGGTTGATACCGTCATCTCCGCCACTGGAGAAGGTGTTCAGCTTAATTGTCAGGATATGAATATTAAGACTATGCCATTGGGAACAATTGAATTTAATGAGGATACAGGTGCTACAAATATTGAGAGTGTCTTTGTCGGAGGTGATGCAGTCATGGGTCCCAGTAATGTTATTAGTGCTATTGCCGAGGGTAAAAGAGCAGCTGTATCCATCGATAAATTTATTAGTGGAGAAAATGCTTTTCTGGAATATGATTCGACTCCGACAATGGTAGATAAGGAGAAAGTGTTTGAGAGAAAAGGTAATTCTCCTCGAGGAAGAAGACCTGGAATTCAATTGATATCCCCAAGTAAGCGTAAAAAGAACTTTAATGAGTACACTAAAACACTTACAGAGGAGGAAGTCCTCAGAGAGGCCAGAAGGTGTCTTAACTGCGGTTGTGGCATCGGCTGTGGTATTTGCGAGAAAATTTGCCCGGCTTTTGCCATTAGCTTTGAGGATAGCAGAGTTAAAATAGACAAAGATAAGTGTATTGGTTGTAGTTTATGTGCACAGTGTTGTCCTAATTCCAATATTGAGATAGTTAGGGCAACTCAATAGAGTTTTTCCCTTAAAAGGGAGCAAAAAAAAGAGAAGAGAGTGACCGACAAGAATTTTGTTTCAAAGGAGGTGATTTATAATAAGTAAAAAAAGAGTTAGTATTTTTTCTAAATAAAAATAAGGAGGAAAAAAATGAAAAAGTTAAAAGTAATAATAATTCTAATGACAGTAATTTTTCTAACGTTTGGTTTATTTAGTTATTCGTGGGGAGCGGGTGAAGAAGAAATATTAGTAGGAAATATTCAGGATATGAGCGCTGGTACTGCTATTTGGGGTCAGAACGATACAAATGGTATTTTATTGGCAGCAGAAGAGATTAATGCTCTGGGAGGAATATTAGGTAAAAAGATTAGGGTAATTACTTATGATACAAAAGGTGATCCAACCGAGGCCATAAATGCATATAATAGATTAGTTGACTTAGATAAAGTTGTTGCTGTCCTAGGCCCACCAACTAGCAATGTCGGTATACCTTTAGCTCCGATTGCTGAAAGAAAAAAAGTTCCGGTGATTGGTGATTTTATGGATGAAAGGGCTACTACTCACAGTGGAGGGGTATGGAATTTTATGTTTCTGACTGAGCCCTCATGTTCAGAACAAGCAGAAATTGCTGCCAGTTACGCCCTAAAAGAGCTAAAATTATCTAAATTTGCGGTAATCTATAATAAGGCAAATTCTTATTCAGTTAACATGGCTATACCTTTTATGGCTTATGTAATAAAACATGGAGGGGAGATCCTGATTACGGAAACTTATCTATTTGGTGATACTGAATTTGGAGCGCAATGTACTAAGATTAAAAATGCGAATCCTGAAGCGGTTTTTGTGCCTGGCTATGTTCAAGATAATGCGTTAATTGCTAAGCAGCTGCGAGGTATAGGGGTTGATGTCCCTATAATCGGGAATAATAGCTGGTATGTACCTCTCATTGAGTTAGCCGGGCCAGCAGCAAACAATACTTATTTCCCCAATAATATGGCGACTGATATTCCAAGATTTCAGGAATTTATGAAGCGTTATGAAAAGAGGTTTGGCATGGAAGCGCTAATCCACGCGCTCATGGGTTACGATAATATGAATATCTTAACTGAGGCTATAAAGAAGGCTGGAAAACTCGATCCAATAGCAATAAAGGACGCTATTGAACAAACAGATCATGCTGGTGTAATGGGAAGAATAAAGTTTAATCCGCAAACCCATCGACCCGATAGGATGCCCTTAATTATGTTAAAGATTGAGAATGAGGAATTTGTGACACTAGGAGAATATTTACCACCTTTAGATTAGATGTGTAGAGAATCCTGTCTTTACCCCTTTATCCTTAGGAGAGGGGTGAAGGCAGGATTATTATTAAGGAATGTAAAAAAGGAGCTAGAAGTGTTTTTACAACAATTATTAAATGGTCTTTCTTCTGGGGGCGTATATGCCTTAATGGCGGTAGGTTTTGGATTAATTTATAATGTACTTAAATTTAGTAATTTCTCGCATGGGGGGGTTATGCTTATTGGTTGCTATACCGCCTATTTCGCCTTCAAGATCTTTCATAGCTCACTGTTTTTAACTTTATTATTTGGGGCAATTTCTGGAGGTTTTTGTGCGGTTATTTTTGAAAAATTAGCCATCGCTCCTTTAAGAAAGAGGAATGCTCCTAAGGTATATTTTTTTGTAAATTCTATAAATGGAGGATTGTTAGCGGAATATTTAATTGTAGCTACGGTAGGAGTTTTTTTTCACACTTTTCCTGATTTTTTAGGAACTGCTAACATAAATATTAGGCAAATCAGTTTTTCTAAATTAAATTTGACTATGTTTACAATTTCTTTAATCACTTTGTTCGGGTTGATGTGGTATTTATATAAAACAAAATCTGGTAGAGCTATTAGAGCAGTAGCTTGTGATATTAATACTGCCAGTCTTATGGGAGTAGACGTTAATCGAGTAATTTCACTAACTTTTTTTGTTTCCGGTTTATTGGGAGGGTTGTCTGGGGTTTTTTTAGGAATAAGCTATACTATATATCCTCAATTAGGCAAGATGATTGTAAAGGGTTGGATGGCCTCAGTTATTGGAGGTTTAGGTAGCCTATTGGGTCCCGTAGTAGGAGGAATCTTATTGGGAGTATTAGAAACATTTTTAACTGCCTATATAGGCTCTTCATTTACTCCTATTTTAGAGTTTATAATTCTTCTAATGTTCTTATTAATTAGACCTCAAGGGATTGCTGGTATTATAGTTGAAGAAAAAGTTTAAGAAAAAATATAAATATTGAGAGGGGTAAGTATTGTCTTTTTATCAAGGAGTAATAATAATAGTAGTTATTAATGTTATTGCTGTAATTGGGAATTTTTTATTGACTGGAATGACAGGTTTGCTCTCTTTTGGACAAGCTTCTTTTATGGCATTAGGAGCCTACATTTCAGGTCTATTGGCAGTGAAATTTAATATACCATTCCCACTTGCTATATTACTAGCAATAATAGCGTCAGTATTTGTCGGCTTTATAATTGCACTTCCAGTTGTAAAATTAAGAAGAGATTATTTTGCCTTGACAACGTTTGCTTTTGGCGAGTTCCTTAAAGCTGTATTAAATCTATCAGTGACAATAACAGGAGGGGCAACAGGATTAGCCGGGATCCCTTATAAGGTTAATATTTGGATAGTTTTAATATCCTTAATTATAGTAATACTCTTAGTGAGAAATTTTAGAAATTCTAAGTTTGGTAAAGAATGCCTTGCTATAAGAGATGATGAATTAGCAGCGAGAAGCTGTGGTATAGATAGTTCTAGAAAAAAAATGACAGTATTTTTATTTAGCGTTGCCATTACTTCTTTTGCAGGATGTTTATACGGATTTTACACATGTTATATAGATCCAAGTATGTTTGGTTGGACTAAATCTTCTGAATTGGTAATAATGGTATTTTTTGGAGGATTAAATAGTTTAACCGGTGTAATAATTGGGACTACTTTTCTTACTTTATCCTTAGAGATATTAAGATTTACTGGAGCATGGAGGATGTTCATATATGTTTTAATTATGATAATTCTTATTGACTTCAGACCACAAGGTGTTTTTGCTAATTGGGAATTGGAGTGGACAACTTTCGAAAAGTTATTACAAGTGCCATTAAGCATTATTAAAAAAGAAAAATAACTTAAATTTATGTATTAAGGTGTATCATGGATTTATTAGAAATTAGAAATATATCAAAACATTTTGGAGGAATTATAGCTGTAGATAATTTTTCATTGAAAGTAAAAAAGAATCAATTAATTGGGATAATTGGTCCTAATGGAGCAGGAAAAACAACTATTTTTAATTTGATCTCAGGAATTACTAAAACGACTTCAGGAAAAATATTTTTTAAAGGGAAAGAAATAACATTTCTAAAACCATCTCATATTTCCAAACTTGGGATAGCGAGAACTTTCCAGAACTTGAGATTATTTAGTGGGTTAGATGTGATTAGTAACGTAGAAATAGCTTATACTTATAGGATGAGATATAATTTTTTTCAGGCTCTTTTTTGGCCACCAATTGTTTTGAGAGAGAATAAAAAATTTCGAAACCTTGCTAAAGAAAGTTTAAATTTGGTAAAAGTACCCACTAATTATTATTATGAAAAACCCACAAATTTGCCTTATGGTTTGCAAAAAAGAATTGACCTTGCTCGTGCACTTTCTCTTTTACCTCAGGTTTTATTATTAGATGAACCAGCTGCTGGGCTTAATCCTTATGAAGTAATTGAGTTAATTGATATTATTAGATTGATTCAAAAAGAATATCAAAAACAAAATTTATCTATAATTTTAGTAGAACATCGCATGGAAATGATCATGGAATTATGTGAGGGAATATATGTACTTGATTTTGGGAAAACTATTGCGAAGGGAACTCCAGAATATATTCAAAATAATGAAAATGTGCTTACTGCATATTTAGGGGAGGAATTTTAAATATGTTGCAAGTTCTTGATTTAGAGGTGAAATATGGGAAAGTTCCAGTAATAAATGGTATTTCCCTTAAATGTAGAAGAGGAACCATAGTGAGTATAATAGGGGCAAACGGAGCAGGTAAAACAACCATTTTAAATGCTATTTCTGGTATCGTGAAATATACAAAAGGTAAAATTTTATTTGAGAATGAAAGTTTACCTAAATTACCCCATAAAATAGCTGAATTGGGTGTCATACAAGTTCCCGAAGGAAGAAAAATTTTTTCTAGTTTGACAGTGGAAGAAAATTTAATGATGGGAGGTTTTTTAATTAAGGATAATAAGACTCTTTATGGTAATATAAAAAAAATATACACTTTATTTCCGGTACTTAAAGAAAGAAAAAAACAATTTGGCGCTACTTTAAGTGGTGGAGAACAACAGATGTTAGCTATTGGAAGAGCTTTAATGAGTAATGTTAAGATGATTTTATTAGATGAACCATCTCTTGGTCTTGCTCCATTATTAGTAAAACAATTGTTTGAAGTAATTATAGAAATAAATAAACAAGGAATTACAGTACTTTTAGTAGAGCAAAATGCTAAAAAGGCATTAACCATTAGTGATTATGCTTATGTTATTGAAACAGGAAAAATAATTATTGAGGGAAAAGGGAAAGATTTAATAAACAATTCAGATGTAAAGAGAGCATTTTTAGGGACTGGGAATAGAGATAAAAGAGATATATCAAAATATGAGGTGAGAATATGAGATCTATTTTAAATGTATTAAGTAAGGAAGAAAAAAATAAAATTGATAGTACTAGCATAGAAATTTTGGAATCAGTGGGAGTTAAAATAGATCATAAGGGAATTTTTAAATTATTACATGATGCTGGAGCTCAGGTGGAGAAGGATAAAGGAATAGTAAAATTTCCGGAAAAATTAGTACGGCAATATTTAAGTTATTGTCCCTCTTCGGTAAAGTTTAGTGATATTGAAGGCAATATAATAAATTTAGCGCCCCGAGGTGACACTATTTTTTGGACAGGGAATGCAATATGTATTGTTAAAGATAAAACAGTAAAAGAAATAGATACGAATGAATTTATTAAATTAGTTAAAGTTGTTGATCAGTTAGAAAATGTGCAAGGCATGGTTGGCACTAGTTTAAGTGATATTCCCCCTCAGGCTCGAGATTTTGTTGGTTTTCGTTTAATGGCTGAAAATACAAATAAGCATCTGCGCCCCTGCATATATACATCTCTGGGAGCAAAGATAATGTTAGAAATGGCATATGTAATTTTAAACGGTCGAAACCTCAAAGATTATCCAATATTTAGTATTGGATATACCAATGTTAGTCCTCTCCATTGGGAGCAAACAGCCTTAGAGTCTTTTTTCGAAACTTCAGGATATGGTGTTCCAGTTATGTTAAATTCTGAACCATTAGCTGGGGCTACTTCTCCTGTGACATTAGCTGGTGCTTTAGCTTTGGCTAATGCAGAGGTGTTAAGTGGAATTATTATTGTTCAGATTTTAGAGAAGGGCCGTCCTTGTATTCACAATATTGGTTTTGCTCACATGTTTGATATGCGAACAACATTAGCTTTGACTGGAGCAGCTGAAAATGGTTTATTAGCGGCTGCTGGAGCTGAAATGGCTTCTTTTTATAATCTTCCTTCTGCTTCTTGGATGAGTACAGAATCAATGGTAACGGATTCCCAAAATGCATACGAAAAAATGAATACAGGTTTATTACATGCCTTAGGCAATGTAAATATAATATGGGGAATAGGAAACTTAGAATCTACAAAATCTATTTCAGCAGAACAAGCTGTGATAGATAATGAAATAGCAGGATCTATACTTAGGGCTAAAAGAGGAGTAAGAGTAAATAAAGATACATTAGCTTTAAGTTTAATAAAAGAGATGAAATTTAGTTGTGGATATTTAGCTTCTGAACATACTATGAGACATTACAAACAAGCACTAAATTATCCCAAAATGCCTAACAGAGATAGAAGAGTAAATTGGGTAGAAAGAGGATCAAAATCTCTTGAAGAAAAGGCAAAGGAGAAAGTTAAGGAAATATTAAAGGGAAGTAAATCAAAAACATATTTAACTAGCAGTCAACGAAAAGAGCTAAAAAAAATAGAAAAGAAATGGTTAGAAAAAGTAGAGTAACAATAATTTATTAGCAGCGTTTTTTATAATTTCTATTTTGCTGCTACTTTGATCAATACTTACTGGTAATTATGTTTTTCTGAAAAACTATTTTAAAAATTAGGAAATTTCTAATTACAGAGGAGGATAAATTGGTGGAAATTCTAAATATATTTAGCCTTGAAGGAAAAAAAGCTGTAATTACTGGAGGAGCAGGTATTTTAAGTTCTGTCATTGCCAAAGGGTTAGGGTTCTACTATTGCCAAAGGGTTAGGGATAGGCTGGAGCTGAGGTTGCTCTATGTGAAATTGTTAATGTTATTGCTCAAGGATTTCTCCTCACTCAACAAAATCGCTATTTGCTCTTAGATGAAAATAAATATTTCACTCCCCAGGCACCATCTATCATTTCTCATACTTCTATGGTAAAATTTGGTGACCCAGAGGATTTAATCGGCGCCTGTATCTGGCTTGCTTCTGATGCCTCAAAATTTGTAACTGGTACTATTTGTTCCTATAGATGGGGGATTTAATACCTATTCAGGAGTATAGAGTATATGGATAAGTTTTATCAGAGAGTAAATTTATATTTTAAGAATTCATGGAACTTTAGAATTTCTTCTTAAGCTAATTTTTATTTGGCAAAGGCTTTTAAAGATAGTCTATACAACGTGTA
>JADBLP010000042.1:0-3211 GCA_014894375.1 Actinomycetota bacterium
GATATGCAGATACGAGCTTGAATCTGACAGCTGGACTTTTACCTATGATATAGGCAGCGATAAGGAAGCTATTGCCAGAGAAGAAAATTACCAGGCATTTTTATCGTATAGGGAAGAACTTAAAATACTGGCTGAAAAATTTCCTATGGAAAAGCACAAAGTTACAGTACCTTTTTACTCAAGGGGGAGCTGATTTTTATGGTCGGTATTATTGATATGAGCTTAAGAATTTTTATGTATGGCGTACTTCTAACTGGAATATGGTTATTCTTAGGAAGGTACCTGGTAAGTTTTATCAGGCAGCGAAGTGAGGGATATAGATTTAGAAGTAAACCTACCGGACAATCCGGTAATAAGTTTACGGCCCATATTAGACTGCTTATCATAATAACTACTGGAAGAAAAGGAAAAGACGTTGTTTTTTATTTTATGTTTTTATCAATATGCTTATTTACTGTCTCCTTTTCTGTTTCTGTAGGACTGTTAGGAGTGAGTATATTTTTTGTTTTAATGTCAACTCTTGTTGGCTTTCTTCCTTATATTTACTTGCGGTTTAGACTTAAAAGCATACAGCTTTTGGGAAGCTATGAAGCAGAAAATCTACTGAGCGAACTAACCAATATGTATAAGATTTCAGACTTTAATATGATTTCTGCAATAGATAAAACTATAGGCACTATTAAAAATTGTCCTCTTTCAAAGAAGGCTTTATTTATTTTAAGTTTAAAAATAAAAGAGTACCGGAGTAAGGAAGAATTGCAGTCCGCGATAGATTTTTTTGTGGCTATGTTTGGTACTGAATGGGCGGCACTTCTGGGTATGAGTATTTTTGAATCTATTTTAAACGGCAACAATGTTTCAGTTTCCTTAGATGACATACTGTCAAATCTAAAACAGATAAAGGATTCCATAGAAAAGGACAAGAGGGCAAATTATGAGGCGTTTACTATGGTTAAGTTTGTAATTCCTATCATTTACGTTTTATCAGTTTTTGTTTGTGTAAAATATTTCGGGTTTACCCTGGGAAAATTTTTTCACTACCAGTTTTATACGGGACTGGGTATAAAATTTTTAATTACTATTATAGTACTTTCAATAATTAGTTTTTGGTCTATGTACCTCTTGAGTAAACCTAAATTTGATTTTTAAAAAAGGGGCTAAAATGAGTTTGCAAATAATTTATTTTGTATTAATTTCTATTATGGCCACAAGCTCAATTGGATTTTTTATCCGCGGCGCTCTGGGCACATTACCTGCGTGGAAGACAAGGTTTGGGAGCGAAGGCAGTGTAAAAAAGAGTTTAGCCGGAGGCGAGATCCTTTCTTTTGGCGGGGTAAATATTTCTACTTTTAACTATCAAGCTATACGGTTTACAACCTTAGGGACATGGTTTGTTTTAATAATACTGCTAAAAATAACAAGAGGCCTGCCTTCTTTTGGGCTGCAGCTTTTTTTGGCTGTTATTTTACTTGTAGTTACCACTCCAAAATCTAAAATGGGCCGCATAAAACTACCATTTTTATATATTAGTAACTTCTTTGGTAAAGTCAAAAGGGAAGCAGCAAACAGGGAAATATATCGCACTATTTCCCAGCTTATAAACCTTTTTACCATAAAAGGGGAAGACATTTTAGGTTCTAATTATATCCTGGGAGAAATTATAAAGTTTAGCAAGGTTACCAAACCGGTATATCTTCAAATGCTTTCAATGTGGAATATGAACATGCGGGAAAAAGCAGCCGACTATTTTGCCGACGCAATAGGCACAAAGGAAGCAAGGGATCTGGCCACTATATTTTTAAAACTTGACCTGATAAGTCCCAAGGAACTTAAAGGCCAGCTTGTGCATTACCAGAATAATATAAAAACAGAGGCAATTACGGCAAGGGAAAGGGTAAATGAGAGAAACGGAAACCTTATCTATATACTGGCCATTGTTTCAGCAGTAGTGGTTCTTTTAAATTTTTTAGTAATAGTTTTAACAGATGTTTTTGCGTCTTATAATTTATTATCTTTTAAGTAGAAAGAAAGGGGTTTATATGAAGACATTTATTGTAATAATGGCCACAGTAATTTTAGGGATTCTAATCTGGGGCCTTATACTGGGGTCAGGAGAAAATTCCTTAATATCTCAAGCAACTAGAATTTTAAACTACGGGGTAAGCCAGCTTCAAACAATTCCTTAAAATCTATTTTTATTTAAGGACTGGCCAAATATGAAAACTTTTATAGTAACTATTGCAGCTATAATTTTACTTATGGTATTTCCCATGCAGAATGTGCAGGATATAGTAAATTCCCATAAGATAGAAAGGTTTGATGAGATAGTCTATAGTGCGTGTCAGAAGGCACGCACAGACGGCCGGTTTACAGAGTCCAATATCTCCCAGATGAAAGAGAGCATCCTTTCAGAATTTGCCGACATAAGTGAAGATGAAATCATAATAGATGTAACTGAATCCATGAAATATAAAAGATTTGAATTTGATAGTAGAGAAACTATCAACTACAGGATCGGCATACCTATAAAGAAGATAGTTAACCTGGGGAAATTTTTAGGAATAAAAGATGAAGATAATAGATTTAATTATATTATGGAAGGTTATGTTTTAAGTGAGGCAGTTGAGTGAAAATCTTTATAATAACTGTTGCTGTAGTTATACTCTATTCTTTTACCATGGTCTTTACGCAGGACTACAGGCAGGCACAGGTAAACAGTTACAGGTTAAAATATGTATGCGAGGAGCTTTCTGCTACCGGGGCTTCATTTTTTGATAGAGAGGAGTATTCGGACGGATATACTATCTTTAAGACTGAGGAAGGCATTGGGGCTATAGGGAATCAGTTAACCAATCTTCTTTCAGTAGACAGCAGTATGACACCTGTAGCAAATTCATACTGGTCTAAAAATATTGAGTACAAGGTTTATTTTTATGATGATTCAGGTATCTGTAAAGTTTATACTAACGGAAGTCCGGACAGGGAAGAAGCCTTTAATTATGGCGACTTGCATAAAGATGATTGGACTTCATATAATATAGTTATTTCTGACCCTACTGTAGTTGTAACCATTAATGCCGGACCTGGTAGGTTTAGGTTAAAATTTCTAGACCCACTGCCGGATATTATAAGGAGTTCATCACATGAATGGGAAGACAGATGAGTAATAATTATTAAAAAGTATAAAATATCTTAAGATTATATATTATTT